>DATEGY010000116.1:0-40744 GCA_035279865.1 Gemmatimonadales bacterium
GGGCTGGTGGTAGTCATCACCTCCGGGTGAACCACGCACCGGCACCCAGGTCTTCCCGCCGTCCAAAGACCGCGAGACCGAGACATTGGACACGAACACCGCGTCTGGATCCTTCGGATCCACCACGAGCTGCTCGAAATACCAGCCCCGGCCCCAGAGCGCCTGATCAGCCGAGGTGCGCGTCCACGTCTCACCTCCATCGTCCGACCGGAAGAACCCTCCCTGCCTCGGCGTCGTGTCCCGCCCGAACCCGCCGGGCCGGGGCGGCTGCACCGTGGCGCCCGGCTCGGGCACGAGGCAGTCGATCACCGCGTAGACGCGCGACGGCTGCGAAGCCGCGATTGCGATCCCGGAGCGCCCGATCCCCTCAGCCGGCAACCCCTTCGTCATCTGCGTCCAGGTGTCGCCCCCGTCGGTCGACTTGAAGAGCCCGCCCCCCGGGCCATTCGTCGGCGCGTACGTGAACCAGGGCGGACGCCGCGTATTCCAGAGGGAGGCGAAGACGGTCCTGGGGTTCGACGGATCGATGGCGACGTCGACGCCGCCCACGGACGGCCCCTTGTCCAGCACCTTCTTCCAGGTCTTCCCTCCGTCCGTCGAGCGGTAGATCCCGCGATCCGCGCTGTCCGCGTAGAAGTGCCCGATCGCGGCGACGAAGACGATGTCGGCGTCCTTCGGGTCGACCGCCACCCGTCCGATGTGGTGAGTGTCATCGAGCCCCAGGTGGGCCCAGGTCTTTCCGCCGTCCGTGGTCTTGTAGACGCCATTTCCGAACCCGGTCGAATCCCGCAGCGTCGATTCGCCGCTGCCCACGTAGACTGTGTCGGGTGCCGACGGCGCGACCGCGATGGCCCCGATCGAGGCGACCGGCTGATCGTCGAAGACCGGCTGCCACACGCGGCCCCCGTCGATCGTTTTCCAGAGTCCGCCGTTCACCGAGCCCGAGTAGAACTCGTTGGGACGCCCCGGCACGCCCGATACGGCGTCGGTCCGTCCGCCGCGGAAGGGGCCGAGCATGCGCCAGCGGAGACCGGAAAGGAATTCGGGAGGAACGGGACCACCCGCGAACGCCGTGCGGCGGGGGATCGAGGGGACGTTGAGGCGCAGCGCGGGGACCAGGGCGAGCGCTCCGCCCACCTGCCCCGTGCGCACCAGGAAGTCGCGACGAGAAGTCACATCTGCTCCTAGAAGTGAGTCACACCCAGGACGGACTTGGGGATCGTCATGTAGACGCCCACGTTCTGATCCACCAGCTCCGCGATGTGGAGGTCGGCGGCCATGCTGGCCATCCGGTACGCATCCATCCGCGAGAGTCCCTTCACCTGCATCAACATCTCGATCATTTGCTGTGTCGCGATCTGGGTCGCCTTGGTGAGGTCGCGGTCGGTCCCCATCGTCATGAGCTCCGTCGGGGTTTCACCCCGGGGCCAGGTGAAATGCATGTCCTTGTGCACGATCAACTGAAGACGCCCCAGGAGGGACGTCTCGATCGCGGTCTGGTCCACTTCACCGTCACCCTGCGCCGCGTGTCCATCGCCGATCTCGAGCAGGGCGCCGGAGGCATGCACCGGAATGAAGAGACTGGTCCCCGCCACCAGCGACCGGTTGTCCAGATTGCCCGCATGGACACCGGGCGGGTTGCTGGACACGCGCCCGGAGTCGGGGGACGGCGCGTCCCCGATCGACCCGAAGAAAGGATGAAGCGGAATCACGATGCCGGAATCGAGCCGGGCTACATTGCCGGCGGTGTCGAGCGGGATGATCCGGGTGCCGGGCGTCGTGCAATTCTCGGGGACAAACCCGCGGCACCCGTTGTAGCCGTACCCGATGGCATAGTGGATCGCGAGGATCCTCACTTCCAGCACGTCACCAGGCTCGGCACCCTGCACGAAGATCGGGCCGGTGAGGATGTGTCCTCCCGGCCCCTTGTCCGTCACCTGCGTCACGATGTCCTTCAGGGACTGCTGGATTTGGTCGACCGGGACACCCGCGGCCGCCAGGCGGTCCGGGACATTGGTGAGGAGCGTCTCGACGTCGACCGTGTCACCGGACGCCACGGTGAGCACCGGCTTGGCGGCAGCGCTGTAGTAGCCCCAGGCGACCGTCTTGGGCGTAGCGGCCAGATAGTGCCGATGCTGTGCGAAGAGGGCGGATGGGAGCCCGAGGCTCATCCCCCACACCATCCGCATTCCGCATTCCGCAATCCGCATTGCTCCCTCAGGGTCTGAAGTGGAGCACCTGCTGGCCGAGCAGCTCCCCGGACGGCGTGCGCAACTCGAGGGCCACGGTGCCGCTGTCCGGCGTCTGGATCTGCACGTCGTACGTCTGGCCCACGCTCAACGACTGTCGCGCCTCGACATCCTTTCGCTGCCAGGGAGGCAGATTCGCACCGTCCCTGGCGAGCGTCACCCAGTCCACCGGCGCGTGCTTGTAGGTCAACTGAAATCGCAGGGTCGCGTCAAAGACCGCTATGTTGATCATCCGCACCCGATACGGAACGTGCGTGTGCAAGTTGATGGTGTCGGCGGTGTGTCCGCCATTCAAGGTCGACCCCGTGTGTCCGTCGTCCGCTGCGATGAAGACCAGGTCGCTGTCGGGATTCCACTCCTGGCCGGAATCCAGCACTACCAGCGCCCCGTACAGCCCGCGCATCAACTGGTGAATGTCATTCAAGTGCGTATGGTAGATGAAGGTCCCGGCCCGCGGCGGGGTCATCAGGACCAGGGACGAGTCGCCCGGAGGAATCATGCGGGCTCGCTGGTCACCCATCCCGCTCGTGCCGGCCACCCCGTCATACGGACTCTCGAGCTCGATCCCGTGCCAGTGCACCTGGGTCCCTTCCTTCATCTGGTTCACCACCCAGATGCGGGTCGGCTCGCCGCGTTTCAGGACGAGCGGCGGACCATAGTGCCCGATGGCACCCCCACCCAATACGTATCCCATCCGTCGCACGCTGTCCCCAGCCTGCGAGTCGGAGGCGACCACCAGCCGGAGTGTGCGACGATTCCCGGCGGGTGCCGGTTGCCATCCGGCCGGGGGGCGCACGTACAGGCCGAGGACCAGCCCGCCCATGCCGCGGCGGTCGTGATCCATCCCATCCCCACCGGGATACCCGTTCAGGACGTGCTGTACCCGTGCCTTTCGTGGCTCCGTATCGGGCGGAACACCGCCATTGGGCCAGACGTGTGGCGGAAAGTGGCAGTGGAAGACCCAGCCACCTGGCCGGGTGGGGCTCCACGCCATGCTCATCGTCGTCCCGGGGGTCAAGAGCTCCGTCACCACGAGCCGCCGTTGAGTCGGCCAGTATGCCGTGTCCCGGGAGAAATCGCCCCGGGCATTCACCTGATAGTAGAAGCCGTGGAGATGGAACGGGTGATCGTCGCTCGAGACGTTGATCATCCGCCAATGGACGGAGTCTCCCACATCGAAGGTGAGACGCTCGGTGTACGGCCAAGGCCGGCCATTCAGCGTCATCAGCTCCCGGGGGAAGTCGGGCCTCCCATCGGGGGTCGTATCCGGAACCCATCGCTCGATCACGAAGATCCGGTCCTTCGGCTGCCGCGACGGGGGGTCCACGACGAACGCCCCGTTCAGATGTGCGTCCTCGAGGATCCGGTCGTTCACCCCTTCGCCGTGGGTGCTTCCCCAGTAATAGAACGTCCCCGGTTCGTCGGCGACGAAGCGGGCCTCACCACTCGCGCCGGCGGCCAAGATCATCGTGTCCATCACCGCCACGTGCCGGCGCGAGAAGCCATGTACCACGACCTGCTTGTCGCTCAGATTGCGGATGCGCACGTGGATGAGGGTCCCGAGCATCACGCGGACCAGTGGCCCCGGCGCCGAGAGCTTTTTCCCCGCCTCGCCGAAGGTCAGTACCGGAGTCCCGGCCTCCTCGTCGCCCAGGGGGTGCCACTCTCCGACCTGCGCGACGAGAGACAACTCCAGCGCGCCGTTTTTCAGGACACCGGCGGGAACCAGGTTGTCGTTGAAGACGATTGGCGGTGGAGCGGCAGGGGCGAAACCAAGGAGCGCGAGGATTCCGAACGACGCTGCATGAAGGGGGCGCATGGGCACCGAAGCTCCGCGTGGGACCGGACTCTGTCAACCACGCGGAGCTCCCATTCGCCGGCTCCCTATTGAGGGGCTGGCGTACTCCGTGCGCCCGGTGTGCAAGCCGGCCACGTCATCGGTTGCCCATTTCGGCCGGTCGGCATCACATCCCGCTTCACCCGCGACATGAACTGCGGATCCTCGGACGCGAGGTACGCCAGCATGGCCACCAGCGTCGCGTTCCCCTTCAGATCATCGAACGAGATCTTGTCGTAGGTGTCACGATTGGTGTGCCAGGTGTAGAACCCATAATCCCACTGCCCGGAGCTGAGGTCGAACCCCGGCGCACCGCACATATCGAACGAGGCGTTGTCGGTGCCGCCCCCCGCCGGCATGCCGGGGAACGCGAACTTGATATCTCGAGTCAGATCCGATGGAACCTGCGAGAGATAGCGGGCCAGATTGCCGGACGCATCAGGGAATCCTGCCGAATTCAGGCGCTCGGCGCGACCTGTCCCGTTGTCCTGATTGAAGAGGGCTTGCAGGCTGTCGACGATCGCCGGGTGATCGGCGACGAAGCCTCTCGAGCCGAGGAGCCCTTCCTCCTCCCCGCTCCAGTCCCCGATCAGGATGGTCCGCCGCGGATGCGGATAGACGATCGACAGGATCCGCATCGCCTCCATCATCATGATGGTCCCGGTGCCGTTGTCGGTCGCACCGGAGCCGCCGTCCCACGAATCGAAATGAGCCGAGAGCATCACGTACTCGTTGGGCAGCTCGGAGCCTTTGATCGACGCGACGACATTGTAGACCGGCACCTCGCCGCGCGCCTGCGACTCCGCTTGCAGCTCCACCACCGGTCCCTGGTGATGCTCGGCCAGCCGGTACAGCAGGCCGTAGTCTTCGCAGGACACGTCGACGACGGGGGTGTGGTCGACGTACGTGTCGAAGATCTTGTCCACGCCCCACCCTTGAGACCAGTAGTTCGAAATCACCCCGGCGACGCCCGCCGCCTCGAGCCGCCGCGCGAGCGAGTAATGACCGTACCGGTACTCATAGCCGGAGTGGGCGATGCGCTGATTCCAGGCCTGCTGAGCCGCCTGCCGCCGTGCCTTCATCGAGTCGTATACGGCCGGCGACGCCCAATGCTCCCAGCTCGTGTCGGGCCGGCACGTGGGCTGGGGAAAGGACACCATGACGAACTTGCCCTTGGCCTGTGGCAGCCAGGCGACGAACGCCGCGCTGTCGGCGACGTCGGGGAGCGCGACGACCGCCGCCCGCACCGGTCTGCCCTTCGGCGTACCCGGGCTCCACGCGAGCATCGTGGCCTCGAGGGAACGCACGCGGGGTGTGAGCAGGTCCAGATGCGTGATGCCGCGCCGCCATCCACGCCAGGTGCCGTACTGCTCTTTCCTGGCATCCGTGAGGCCCCACGACTTGTAGGTGCTCACCGCCCAGTCCTGCGCCCCTTCCATCCCGGGTGAACCGGTCAACCGTGGTCCCAGTGAGTCGAACAGCACCTGCGCGAGCGCCTCGGTGTGGGAGCTGTCCATCCCCAGTGCCCAGATGCGGCGGAGCACCGGGTTCTCGACGACGAAGCCCGAAGCGGGTGGGCCAAATTGGGCGGCGGCCGGGGCGGCCGGCACCGCGGCGGCGGCCAGAGCGATGAAACTGTACGCAGCGATCCGACGATACACGGTAGGTTCTCCTGGCTTAATTTTGAAACGGATGCCCGAACTCCCCGACATCGAAACCTATCTGGCGGCGCTGGCGCCGCGTGTCCTGGGCCGCACCATCGCGGCCCTGCGCATCCGCAGTCCGTTCGTCCTGCGGACCGTCGATCCGCCGGCGGCATCCATTCCCGGCCACGTGGTGCAGACCCTGCGGCGGCTCGGCAAGCGGATCGTCTTCGGCCTCGACGACGATCTGTTTCTCGTGATTCACCTGATGGTTGCCGGACGGCTGAAGTGGAAGGCTCCGGGCGCCGCTCTTCCTACGCGCATCGGGCTCCTGGCGCTTGACTTCGAAACCGCCTCCCTGCTCTTGACCGAGGTGAGCAAGAAACAGCGGGCGTCCCTCCACATTTTGCGCGGTCGGGAGGCGCTGAAGCAGCTCGACCCGGGCGGGATCGACGTCCTGACCGCCGATGTGCGGACCTTCGGGGCCACCTTGACCCTCGAAAACCATACGCTGAAGCGGGCCCTGACCGACCCCCGGCTGTTCTCGGGGATCGGCAACGCCTATTCAGACGAGATCCTGTTCGCCGCCCGGCTCTCCCCCCTCGCCCTCACGTCCAGGCTGTCCGAGGCCGAGATTGCCCGGCTCCACCAGGCCACGCGGGAAACCCTGACCACCTGGACCGAACGGCTGAAAGCCCGAGCCGGAGGCGATTTCCCCGAGAAGGTGACGGCCTTCCGCGAGGGCATGGCGGTCCACGGCCGCTTCCGGAAACCCTGTCCCGACTGCGGCGCGCCCATCCAGCGGATCCGCTACGCCGAGAACGAGGTCAACTACTGTCCGAAGTGTCAGACGGGCGGGCGGGTGCTCGCCGACCGCGCCATGTCGCGTCTCCTGAAGGAAGACTGGCCGCGCTCGCTGGAAGAGCTGGAAGCGCGGGGGATGGCCTGAGCGTCACAATACGAGCCGGTGGGTGACCTTGAAGACCAGGGCTCCATTCAGCTGCCGGGTCAAGGCACGGGACGCCGGGAATCGATACGGTGCGGCGGCGTCGGTCGTGTAGCCCGAGTTCCAGACCAGGAATACGTCGTCCCCGATCGTCGGAATCCAGTGGAACCGCAAGTCGAGGTCCAGCCGCTGTTCGTCGTTGGTGTACTGCACGAAGCCCAGGAGACTGGTGCGCGTGCTCAGATCGAACTCGACCCGACCTGACGAAACCAGCGCCGTGAACCCTCCCCCCGGCAGGCGGACCGCAGTGCGCGACACATCCGCGCCGACCAGGAGCCGGCCCGCGCCATGCCACGCACCCGAGAGCTCCACGTCCGCGCTGCGCCCGCCGTAGAATCCTCCCCAGCCGGCACCCGCGCCCAGACTCAGCGGCCGCCCGGGCGCCATGACGTACTGGACGGCGTAGTGTGACCACCAGTAGCGCCCGGGCGGGATGGTGACGCGGCGGAAGACTCCGAAGGCCGCGTCGGGAGCGTCCATCAGGCGTTCGACATGCGCCTCGAAATGATCACCACTCTCGAGGTCACCCCCGAGCACCTGCCAGTCGAAGGACGCGGTTTGCCAGTCTCCCGACCGCCCGATGGACCCGGACTGATCGGCGATGATGTCCCAACTCGGGATGGGAACCGTGAAGTCGAATTGCCGGATGCCGAGAGCATGCGGACGCGGTTGAAAATCCACGTGCCCCGTGGTCTCCCAGATGCCCGCGCGCTGAATGAACCCGAGCGCCGGCGTGAACCCCGCGTCGACCCGGTAGAGGGACACGAAGTTGTCGAACAAATCGTTCGGATTGTCGGTGGAGATTCGCCAGGCGAGCGGGACACCACCGACCCCCGGGGTCCGGCTCCCCATCACCCAGACCTTCGGTTCCACGTTCTGGCCGCCCACCACCAGCGGCAGATCGACGTCGACACCCGCCGTCGCTTGGGGACCCGCCCCGGTGACGGTGCGCAACGTCCCAATCGCGCCCACGTACGAACGGTCGAACAGGTCGTGCTGCACCCGGATCACGGCGTCATTGGCCCCGTCGCTCCCTCCGGTCCGCACGTCCATGACTCCCAGTCGCCAGGCTCCTTCGCGGCCGTAGAGTCGGGCGCCGCCGACGATGGGGACTGGGCTGCCGAGGCTGTCGAGTCCGATGCGCCGTGAGTAGAAGGCCTGATCGTGCCCCGGCGTCCCGAAGTCGAACAGTCCGCTGGACTCGAGAAAAAATTCCCGCTTCTCCGGGAAGAAGAACGGAATGCGGGTGAGGTTGATGACCTGTGAGTCGACTTCGACCTGGGCGAAGTCGGTGTTCACGGTGAGATCGGCGGTCAAGGTCGGCGACACCGCCATCTTGCCGTCCACGCCCCCCTCGGCGCCCATAAAGCCGCCCGCCGTCCGCGCTCCGGTGCTGTCGTGCGCGGGCTCGACGGCCCGCCCCAGGACGTACGGGGTCACCTCGGCGGCCCGCCCCCGGTCGAGATCGCCGACTTGGAGCTCTCCTTCGTTCAGCAGCTGGTAGAGACCCTGGGCCCTGCCCCACGACGCCCACAGATCCTCCTCGTTACGACGGCGGATGAACCGGCGAACGTTGAATCCGAACGTCCGGCCCGGTCCCGCGGGAAACCGTAGTGTTCGAAAGGGGATCCGAAAGACCGCCGTCCACCCGGCGCCGTCGCGCCGGACCGCTGCGTCCCAGATGCCGTTCCAGCTCTCGTTGAGGTCGTCAAGATCCACGAGTTGGGCGTCCCACATAGCACCGCGGGGATTGGTGGCGAAGACAAGTGCCCCTCGCCGGTCGTGAAACCCATCGATCAAGACCACCACCTCGTCGTCGCTCGACAGGTCGGCGTCCCGCCGCAGTTGGCTCGCCCGTATGCCGGCGCTGTCGTCGTAGGCCCGGACCGCTACGTACAGGGCGTCACGATCCCGCAGCACCTTCACAACGGTGCGCTCGCTGGCCGGCGCGCCAACCACGGGATCGCGCTGGCGGAAGTCGGTGATGGAATCCGCGGCGTCCCAGTCCGCACCGTCGAGACGGCCGTCCAGTGCGATGGGAGCGCGTGCCCACGCAACTTGGAGACGGTGCATCGCGCCCGCCGAAGGCATAGTTTCCTGTGCAGCCGGCACTCGCCCGGGCCAGAAGACCAGGATACAAGTGATGGCGCCGGCGAGTCGTACGTACGCGCACATGGGAGACCCTATGCTCACCCTTCACGGCGTCCTCCGCCATTCCGCCTTTGCCTCCGTGCTCGCCGTCGCCGCTGTCGGTTCGGCAATGGCCCAGGGAGCCTTCAAGCCGTTCGACTGGAAACCCGTGGACCAGGTACTGGGACGCTCCGGCGCCCCGCAACCCGGCGACGTCTACAAGTTCGGATTCCCGCGCAGCGACCTTCGGGTGAGGGTGGGTCAAGTCGTCGTGAAGCCCGCGCTGGCGCTCGGTTCCTGGCTGGCGTTCAAGCAGACCGGCGATACCGAAGCCCTGGTGATGGGCGACCTCGTCTTGCTCCAGAGCGAGGTCTCCGGCGTGATCCGGATACTCCAGGAGGGCGGGATCGAGCAGACCGCGTTGCACAACCATCTCCTCAACGATTCTCCGCACGTCATGTACCTCCACGTCGCCGGACACGGCGCGCCCGTGAAACTCGCAGCCACCCTCCGGGCCGCCCTGGGCGTGACCCGCACGCCCCTCGCTCCCCCGCCGGCCGCGGCTCCACTCTCTTCACTCGACCTCGACACCGCGCAGGTGGCACAAGTGCTGGGGGTTCACGGAAAGGTGAACGGTGGCGTCTACCAGGTGGCGGTGCCCCGGGCCGACGGAGTAACGATGCAAGGGGTGGAGGTGCCGCCCGCGATGGGGACGGCGACCGCGCTCAACTTCCAGCCCACCGGCCGGGGGACCGCGGCGGTCACCGGAGACTTCGTGATGATCGCCGGAGAGGTCACCCCGGTGCTGCGGGCGCTCCGGGCGAACGGCATCGAGGTCACCGCTCTCCACAGCCACATGCTGGAGGAGAGCCCGCACCTCTTCTTCATGCATTTCTGGGGGACCGGCGACGCCGTCACCCTGGCTCGCGGGCTCCGGGCCGGGCTCGACCAGATGAACGTGAAGCGATGAGGGCCTGATGTCCCGCGCGTTCATGAAGGAAGACGCGGATGGTCCCGAGCCCCGCTACAGCCTTCCACCGAGGGATGACCCGGCCTTCGAGTCGGCGGCGGCCGACGCGTTGCTCCAGGGCGCGAACGTCGGCGACTCGTACTCCGCGGAGCTGGCGACCGGCTACCGGTGGGGCGAACCGAAGCTCCGGCCCCACGTCGAGGGCATCCTCGCGCGGGCGCGCAAGGAGAAGGACGAACGTACCGAGCAGTTGGCGGAGCGGTTTCTCGCCGCTAGCGCTCGTGACTGAACGTGAAGGCCCAGCCGAAGTTGGTGTCGTACGTCGCGAGGTCCGGCGGGGCGGTGATCCCCAGGCGCGAAAGAATCGTGATGCCTGACGCCTGAACCGTCGCCGTCCCAAATCGCCGGTTCGCCCACTCGTGGCCCCCGAACACGCCTTCCGGTCCGCCGGACAGCAAGTAGCCCGTGAGATCAAACCGTGCGGTCGAGTCGCCCAGCGTCGCACTGGCTTCGACCTTCCCATCCTGGGTTTCGATCACGAAGCGCGCCTTCCGCTGCCCGCCCGATGAATCCGTCTGCAGAATGATGGGACCGGTACCGGTCGCGAATCCGTAGAGCTTGAACATCTCGGTCACCGGCGCGGCGGCGGGTCCGTACGTGAACGGGGCTGAGCTCCAGCGGGTCCCCGCGGGCCTCGCGGAATCCTGGCGGGCTTCGAGGCGGACGATCACGGCCCCCAACGCGACGGGCCCGGTGTTCGTGCCGTCGATGGTCGAATGCGGGCACGTCGTCGCGAAGAGGAGGACCAGGCCTTTGCCGTCGGGCCGCGGTGCAACGGTGCCTCGCGTTCCCACGATCGTCTGCAGCTTCGCCGCCTCCACCCACCAGCCTACCGTGAGTCCCGCGCACGGTGCGGCTGAGTCCGTGACCCAGTTGGCGGGCTTGCCCTGCGCAGCAAGCGATGTCGCAAGTGCGAGGAGCAGACTGATCCCTGACCCCTGACCCCTGACCCCTGGCTTCACGCGTCCCCCTTGAACGGCGTCCCGACGATCACCGTGATGTTGTCCGTTCCACCGCCGTCGAGGGCGTCCTGCACGAGCGCCTGCACGACCTGCTTGGCGGACGTCATCTCCTTCAGCCGCTGCGCAATCCTGGCATCCGGCACGTGTTTGGTGAGGCCGTCACTGCACAGGAGCCAGATGTTGCCGCGTTCATTGTTCGTTTCCGTCACGACCGGCGCGCTCTGGCCACCTCCGATGGAGCTCGACAGGACGTTCGCGAGGGGGGACCGCATGGCATCGGTGTGCGAGAGGGCGCCCTGATCGAGCAGCTCCTGGGCCATCGTCTGGTCGCGGGAGATCTGGGTGAGGGTGCCCCGGCGGTACAGGTAACATCGGCTGTCCCCGACCTGCAGCAGGTAGACCCGCGGCCAGACGCCGAGCCAGCACGTCAACGTCGTCGCCATCCCCTTGAGGTCGGGATCCCCCTCCGCCTTGGCAAGCAGGTCGGCATGCACCCGTCGCGCGCCGTCCTCAAGGTTCTTCAGAAAGGACTCGTCGGTCCTGACCGCCGCGTAGTAGCAGTCGGCGCTGTTGGTGACGTATTGCGTGATCGCCGACAACGCGAACTGGCTGGCAGCCTCCCCGCGAGGCCCGCCACCCACGCCGTCCGCCACCATGGCCAGAAAGGCCACGCGTTCGTCGGGGGGGCCCACGTCCGCGGAGAGCGGAAGGCTGGTCTGCAAGACCTGCAGCTGCTTCCGGAGCGAGCCCAGCAGGAAGTGGTCCTGGTTGTTCTTGCGCACCAGGCCCTGATGGGTCATCCCGTAGACGTCGATCTCCTCGTCCAGGGGCTTCCGTTCGTCGGTCACCGCGAGCCCTCAGGCGTTGCGCTGCGGCAAAACTGCTCGGCCCCTGTCCCTCCCGCTAGGGCAGTAGATTCCGCCGATGCCCGTGAGCTCGCGCGAAGCCGTCCTCGTCGTCGGTGCCGGCCCGATCGGATTGTCCTGTGCCATCTCCGCCTCCCGCCGGGGCATCCGCCCCCTCGTGATCGACGCCGGCGCCATCGCCGAGTCCATCGTGCGATACCCGGTCGGGATGACCTTCTTCACGACACCCGAGCGTCTGGAGATCGGAGGCCATCCACTCGTTTGCGCGGGCGCGAAGGCCACCCGGGAAGAGGCGCTCAAGTACTACCGCGGCGTGGTCAGGGCCGAGCAGCTGCGGGTCCGGACGGGCGCGAAACTGCTCAAGGCGACCCGGGCATCGCAGGGCATCGAGTGCACCATCGGCGGCCGCCTCGGGATCGACACGATGGTGACCGATCGGCTCGTCCTCGCCACCGGATACTTCGACCATCCCAATCCGCTCGGCGTCCCCGGCGAACAGCTCTCCCACGTTTCCCACTACTTCGACGAGGCCCACCGGTCCGCCGGGCTCGACGTCGTGGTCATCGGGGGCAAGAACTCGGCGGCGGAAACCGCACTGCAACTCTTCCGGGCGGGAGCCCGGGTCACGCTCATCTACCGGGGTGCCTCCCTCCCCCCAAGCGTGAAATACTGGCTCAAGCCCGATCTCGAGAACCGTATCAAGGCGGGAGAAATCAGCGCGCGGTTCGGCGCCGAGGTGGTCGAGATCACGGACCGGGACGTGATCCTCGGCGGCGGCGTGCGGATTCCGGCGGATCGCGTGTACGCGCTCACGGGCTATCACCCGGACTTCGAGCTCTTCTCCGAGATCGGGATCGCGTTCGACGCCGCCACCGGCCGTCCGGCACTCAACGCGGAGACGCTCGAGACCACGGTCCCGGGGGTCTACCTTGCAGGATCCGTGACCGCGGGGAAAAAGATCTCCGAGGTGTTCATCGAGAACGGCCGGTTCGACGGCGAGAAGATCTTCGGGGATGCGGGGGCCAGGGCGGGTGCGGACCAGCGGTACGCGGAGGTGAATCGCCCGACGGGAGAGTGAGGAAATTGCGGATTGCGGATTGCGGATTCGGCTGGGGTTCTACAATCCGCAATCGACAATCCGCAATCCGAAATCCAACTACTCTCCCGATTTCAGCTCTCTGACCCAGATATTCCGGTACCGCACCGCATTCTGGTGGTCCTGCAGCGCGAGGGGCATGGCATCCGCGTGGGGCTGGTACTTCGCCACCGCGCCGTGCACCGTCCAGCCGGTGATGTCCGTGTTGTCCTGCACCAGCACCCCGTTGAAGAACACCGTCACCCGCGCGTCCTGGGTCACGTTGCCGCTCGCGTCGAAATGCGGACGGTGGAAAATGATGTCGTAGACCTGCCACTGCCCGGGCGGGCGCGCCGGGTTGACGAGGGGCGGCGTCTGACCGTACACCGCACCCGCTTCCCCGTCGGCGTACGTGATGTTGTGATAGATGTCGAGCACCTGGACTTCGTAGTGACTCATCAGGAACACGCCGGAATTGCCCCGTTCCTGGGACTCCCCCTTCGGCGGCGTGGGCGGAGACCACTCGATGTGCAGCTGGACATCTCCGAACGCGCGCGTGGTGTGAATCCCGCCCTTCCCCGGCACGACCTGCATGTAGCCGTTCTTCACCGCCCACTGGGCAGGCCCGGAGTCATTGTCGGACGCCCAGCCGGTCAGGTCCTTGCCATCGAAGAGCACGATGGCATCCGACGGCGGCGGCGCCGGAGCCGGCGCGGGCCCCACGGTCACCACCGGCGGCCTGGGCCGATCCATGGAATTGGGGGGCCATTTCCCCTGGGCCGCGACCGGCAGGGCCAGCACCGAGCTCAGGAGCACCGCACTTACCGTCTTCCCGTCTAGCCGTCTGCCCGTCTTCATGGCTTCCAGGTTCCTTTCGCGACCGCGGGAATGAACGCAGCGATGTCCTTCGGAGAGAAGTCCACGGTCCGGCCTTCCTCCGCACTGCGGTACGCCGTCATCAGCATCTGCACCACCTCGAGCCCGTCTTCGAAGGTCAACAGGGGCTCTTCCTTCCCCAGAAACACCCGCACGAAGTGGCGATCCTCGGCCTCATACCCATAGGCCGCGGCCTCACTCGCCACCACCGGCATCTGTCCCATCTCGGCGTTCTGCTTTTCGACCAGGTCCTCGCCGCTCTTGCCCTTCACTTCCCTGCTGAAGAAGAGCTTGAGCCCCGAGTCCAGCGTGTTCCACGACATCGAATACTCCGGACCGAGCAGCTCTGCCGAGAGACGCAGGCCGGCACCGACGAAGCTCCACGACGTGGTGGCTTCGCCGAACACCTTGTGACCATCAGCGCTCTGGAACTCGATCATCACACTCGCAAAGTCTTCCGCGGGACTCTTCGCGTAGTCCACGTCCTTCCCCATCGTGTCGGCCAGCTTCTTCGTGTACTCGGGCCTGCTCCACTTGAGGCTCGCGATGTGGCCGGTGATGCGGACCGGCTTCACGGACGACGCGGGCGCGCCCGGCGCGGTGAGCAGATGCCGGACCACGAGCGCCGAGTGACACATCATATCGTTCAGGACGCCGCCCCCCTGGAGCTTGCCCTGCCAGAACCAGGGCATGTGCGGCCCCGAATGCTCCTCGGCGGCGCGCGCGAGATAGGGCCGCCCCGTGAGTTTCGCTCCCCGGGCCCAGATCAGGTTCTTGCCGGTCTCGACCTGCGGCGCAAAACGCTGGTTCTCCAGATAGCCGTGCCGGAAGTTGGCCTTCTTCACCAGCTCGACCACTTTCTCCGCCTCCGCCACGTTGCGCGCGAGGGGTTTTTCACAGGCAAGCCCTTTCAGCTCACCTTTTCCGCGCGTGACGGCGTCCACGATTTCTTCGACGTTCGCGATACGGGCCTGATTGGGTCCGCAAAGCCAGAGCGCGTCGATGGCGGGATCCGCGACCATCTCCGCGATGGACCGGTAGGCCTTGGCGTTTCCCACGTCGAGTTGCCTGGCGTACGCGGCGGCCTCGGCGGCCCGGCCTGCGTTCGGGCTCCACACGCCGAGGACGTCGGCGTCCCGGACGGCCTGAAATCCGAGCATGTGAAAGCGGGCGTTGAATCCGGATCCGACGAAGCCGATCCCCAGCCGACGCTCAGTCATGAATAGCGGACTCCCAGTTTGGCCAGTGCCTCCGGGGGACAGCCTTTCCACTCGGACACGAACGTGTTGCCGATGTACTGGAGATCGTGCACGCCCATGCGGCTCGAGAAGAACCCCGAGGCCGTGAGGTCACGGAAGCTCGAAAAGAACGCGGAGCCCTGCAGGTCTTCCGCCTTGGCCCGCTTGGGCCACGCGATGCGATCCAGCATGCCGGTCTGATCCGCCGCGGTTCCCTCGACGAACGCCTTGCCGAACGCCTCACGGGATGCGAGATCGAGCCACGCGAGACCGCCGCGCACGGGGATCTGAAGGTTCTTGTCATCCACGCACATGAAGTCGATGAACTCGGGGACTCCGGCCTGCGTCGCGCTACCCGACTGCTCGTCGGCCGGAATGATCAGGTCCACGAGCACCCGGACCGTACGCCACTCGTGCGCGGTGAAGAACTTGGGCTGAGCGGGCGGCCCGGCGAGCGCCTCGCGGGCCAGGGCGGACGCCTCGCGCACCGACTCCGGCGCCCAGCGGAACGCGGCCGCCACCGGAGCCACCGCCAGCAGCTTCGCGGCCTCACGGCGATTCAGCCCCATCAGAGCGCTCCTTTCTTCATCTCATCCGCGATGTACTCCGACGTGCGGAGTGAGAGCGCCAGGATGGTCCAGGTCGGGTTCTTGTCCGCCTGGGATACGAACGGCGAGCCGTCGGCCACGAAGAGGTTCTTCACCCCGTGCACCTGGCAATGCGGGTCCACGACCGACGTCGCCGGATCGTTCCCCATCCGGGCGCCGCCCAGCTCATGGATGATCGAGCCGCCGGTGGAGAGACCGTACCCCTTCTCCTTCGAGGGCATCGGATCGAACACGGTCCCGCCCATTTCGTCCACGAGCGCGCGGAAGGTCTCCTGCATGTGCTTGCACTGGAGATACTCGTGGTCGGTCCACTTCCAGTGAAAGCGCAGGACCGGGATCCCCCACTGATCGACGGTCCTCGGGTCCAGGTCGCAATAGGAGTCCTCGTTGGGGATCATCTCCCCGCGCCCGGAGAACCCCACGTACGCGCCGTAATACTTCCGGTAGTCCGCTTTCAGCTGCTTCCCGTAACCGCCGCCCCCGGGGTAGTCCTGGATCCCGTCCAGGAGTCCGTTCATCGGGACCGAGGGGCCGCCCCACACCTCGATGTGGTAGCCGCGCGGGAAATCGAGATTCTTGTTGTCGAGCCACCAGGGCATGTACACGTGCATCCCGCCCACGCCGTCGTGGTTGTGCGGGACGTGGTCTTCCAGCTTCGGGATGTAGCCGGAAACGTCCGTCCCCGTGGTGTCGGTCAGATACTTCCCCACCTTCCCCCCCCCGTTGCCGAGCCCGTCGGGGAAGAGGGTGGACCGCGAGTTGAGGAGGAGCCGCGACGTCTCGCAGGCGCTCGCCGACAGCACCACCACCTTGGCGCGCACCTGCCGCTCGGTCCCCGTCGTCTTGTCGATGTAGGTCACACCGCTCGCGCGCCCGTCCCGGTCGAGCGTCACCTCGCGCGCCATTGCCCGCGTCACCAGGGTGAGCTTGCCCGTCTGAAGTGCGGGCGCGATCAGGACGTTGGTGGACGAGAAGTTGGCGTTCACGGCACAGCCGCGATTGCACTGGCCGCAATAGTGGCAGGCCGCCCGGCCGTTGATGGGCCGTGTGAGAATCGAAAGACGCGAAGGGATGCAGGTGACGTGCAGCCGGTCGGCCGCGTCCTTCACCATCAACTCGTAGCAGCGGGGGATCGGCGGCGGCAGGAACAAGCCATCAGGCTCGTTGGGCAGACCCTCGCGGCTGCCGAAGACCCCGACCAACCGGTCGACCTGGTCGTAGTAGGGCGCGACGTCGTCGTAGGTGATGGGCCAGTCGTCGCCGAGCCCGTCGATGGACTTGTGCCGGAAATCGTAGGGGCCGAAGCGGAGGGAAATCCGGCCCCAGTGGTTGGTCCGCCCTCCCACCATCCGCGCCCGCCACCACGAGAACCGGCTCCCCTCGGCCACTGTGTACGGCTCGCCGTCGATGTTCCAGCCGCCGATGCAGGCGTCGAATTCCCCGAAGGGCCGCTGATGGGTGCCGGCACCGCGGCGCGGCGTCTCGTACGGCCAGTGCAGCATGGCCGAATCCCTGGTGTTGTCCCAGGGTACGCCCGCTTCGAGCACGATGACGCGGGCGCCCGCCTTGGTGAGCGCGTAGGCGGCCATCCCGCCCCCGGCCCCCGACCCCACGATGCACACGTCGTACGATTCATCCCGCCGCATCCGGCTCCCTCGACCGAGTTGACGCCCGAAGCTAGCGCGGATTCAACCGGCGTGGCAACGTTCCCGCCCATGACCTCCTGGACGCGTCGCGAGTTCGTGCAGCAGGCGGGAATGGCCGCCGGTGGGCTGATCGCCGCGGGAATGACGGCCCCGGCGCTGCGCTACCGCATCGATACCGGCGATATCACCCTCGCCAACGACGCCATCAGCGCCGGCTGGCGTCTGTCGGGCGGTGTCCTCAAAGGCCTCTCCCTCACCGATGTCGGCACGCATCGCACCCTCGTACTTCCCGAAGAGGTCGTGACGCTGGTGCTCCAGGATGGGACGACCATCGCCGGGTCGGTGCTCCAGGCCCGGGCCCCCACGCACGAACGGCTCCCGGGGGACCACAAGGCCTCCCGCTTCGCCGACCGGCTCCCCGGCCATCAGGTAACGGTCGAGCTGACCGACCCCGCCTCGCGCGTGAGCGTCACCTGGCGCGCCATCCTGCGCACCGATTCCCGGTATCTCAGGCAGGAGGTGACGGTCCGCGCCCTGAGCGGTGACCTGCCGGTGAAGGAGATCCGGCTGGGAGACTTGAGCCTGCCCGGCGCGCGGCTCTCCGGATCGGTCGATGGCTCCCCGGTGGTGACAAACGGCTGGTTCCTGGGCTTCGAGCATCCGCTCGCGCATCACACCGTGGACGGAGACCGGGTACAGTACGGTCTGACGCGGGAGCTCCCGCTCAGGCCCGGCGCACCGGTGACCTACTCCTCCGTGATCGGGCCCGCGACGCCGGGACAATTGCGGCGGGATTTCCTGCTGTACGTGGAACGTGAGCGCGCACATCCCTACCGCCCGTTTCTGCACTACAACTCCTGGTACGATCTGGGCTACTTCAGCAAGTACGACCAGGCGGGCGCCCTGGCGGTGATCGACGCGTTCGGCGGGGAGCTGCATCGCAAACGCGCCGTGGTGCTCGACTCCTTCCTGTTCGACGACGGCTGGGATGATCCCGAAACGCTCTGGCACTTTCACGCCGGGTTCCCGCACGGCTTTACGCCCATCCGCGCCGCCGCCGCGAAGTACGGGGCGGCGCCCGGCGTGTGGATGTCCCCGTGGGGCGGCTACGGCAAGCCGCGTGACGAGCGCGTAGCGTACGGAAAGACGCAGGGGTTCGAGACGAACGAGGGGGGCTTCGAGCTGTCGGGGCCGAAGTACTACCAGCGCTTCCACGATGTCTGTGTCGACATGATCAGGACGTACGGCGTCAATCAGTTCAAGTTTGACGGCACCGGAAACGTCTCACACGTCTTTCCGGGATCGCTCTTCGATTCGGACTTCGACGCCATGCTGTCCTTGATCGGCGACCTGCGCGCGGAGAAGCCCGACCTGTACGTGAACCTCACCACCGGGACCTATCCGTCCCCGTTCTTCCTGCGGTCCTGCGATTCGATCTGGCGCGGCGGCGAGGACCACGAGTTTGCGGGCGTCGGGAGCTGGCGCCAGAAGTGGATCACCTACCGCGACGCCGACACCTATGCGGGGATCGTGCAGAAGGGCCCGCTCTTCCCGCTGAACTCACTGATGCTCCATGGGATGATCTACGCGAAACACGCCCACAACCTGGACACCGATCCGAGCGGGGACTTCGAGTCGGAGGTACGGGCCTACTTCGGGACGGGGACGCAGTTGCAGGAGATGTACATCACGCCGGGCCTGCTGACGCCGGCGAACTGGGACGTGCTGGGCGAGTCCGCGCGCTGGGCGCGCTCCCGGGCCCTCGTGCTGGCCGACACCCACTGGATCGGAGGCGACCCCGCCCGGCTCGAGCCGTACGGTCACGCCGCCTGGGCGCCGGGGCGCGGTGTCCTGTGCCTCCGGAATCCGTCGGACCGGCCGCAGTCGTTCTCGCTCCGGATCGGCGAAGCCCTCGAGCTTCCCGATCATGCCCCTCAGCGGTTCATGCTGCGGCGTGCCTACCGGAGTGAGCGGGCCCGTCCCCCGATCGAGGCCGGCGTCGATCGGACGGTGGAGATCCCGCTGGCCCCGTTCGAGGTGTTGACCCTGGAGACGGTCTAACTATCTCACCTTCGCATCCCAATTGAGCAAGGCATTCCACACCAGCGGAAACTCGTGATGGTTGAGGTACCGGTGCAGCGCGTCGAACGTGAACGCGATCACCCGCCCCTTCCCCACCGGCACGTCGAAGATCGCGCCCTGCTCCAGAATCTCACTCTCATTCCGGACCATCCCTGACGCGACGTAGGCCGAGTCGGGGGCGGGTTTCTCTTTCTCCTTGACGGCCGCGGGCTTCGGAGCCTCCGGTAGCCCCAGCATCGGGCCTTCGTCCTTCTCCGACTTGATCCCGGCGCCGTACTGCAGGACCAGCATCGCCGAGTCCCGCGGATCGACCTCGAAGAGCGGACCGTTGCCCCGGAACAGCGTGAACTGCGGCGGATACCCGTAAAGAATGGGCGACGCAGCGTGACGAATCCGCGCCCGCACCACCGACCCCGGATGGAACAGGCCGCCCGCGCCATGCGGCGAGAGCGCGAGCGCAATGCCCGTTCCCGACACGAGCGACGTGGCCGATCCCAGCGTCACGATCTCCCCGCCCGCCTCGACGAACTTCTGCAGCTCGGCCAGGCCCTCGAACCCCGGCCCACCCGTGATGTCGGGAGACGACTCGGGGGCTCCAAACGCGGGGCTCTGCGCCGTCTTGAGATAGGGCAGCGGCCCCCACTTCGAATCGATGCCGTGGATCCACTCCGGAAGTCCGCCGCGGGCGTTGGGGACCAGAATGACGTCGAAGCGCTCGCGCAGACGGCCCCGCTTCAAGTCGTCCTTGTCGATGGGCGTGTAGGGAATGCGGGCGTGCTCGAACGTGTAGCGGGACCACCCCTCGTCCTGGGTGTCGAACCAGGTGTGGTAAATGCCCACGCGCGGCGTGCGGAGCTCATGACGCGGCACGGCGGGTGCCGGGGCCGCGACGAGCGGGAGCGCGTAGTCGGCGGCCAGCTTCGCAGCGGCGTTCGCCGAGAGCCCATCCCAGATCACCGACCCGGCCGGGAACGTGTCCGTTCCGATCACGAACACACTCTCGGCGGCGTACGCGTGAGCCCCGGGCTGCTCCGCCCGCAGGGCATAGAGCGCCGGAAGCAGCTCGCCCTGAGCGCGGTACGCCATGAGGTAGGTCGGCCCGGAGCCGGACACGTCCGCGGTCGCCTCCACCGTGTCCTTCAGGAGCTCGAGGCCCGCCCAATGAAAGACTGCGGTGTCATTCACCCCGGCGACACTCACACCGTACAGGTCACCGAGGGTCCAGGCGACGTCGTCGTACGGAGGGTACTTGGCGTTGGCGGGGTACGCGGTGCGCGCCAGCAGATTGGCGGCGAGGTCGCCGTAGGGCTGGTCCCGGAGAATCACGAAATCCCCGGCGCTCCCGGACGAGTCGGTCGTGGTACGACGCCTGATCTCGATCCCCTGACGCTCGAGCTGATTCACGAGGTAGGCCGCGCGCCTGGGGTCACGCTGGCGCGAGAAACCCGGGATCACGTACGCATACGGCTTCTCGCTCCTCCCCCGGGCGATGCTGTTTACGCCTTTTTGCCAGAACTGTCTGAGGAGCTGCGTGGCATTGTGGGCCGTGAAGGTCAGGGAGGCGAGCACGCCCGCTTCCATGTAGTTCACGTTGTCGCGCGCGGACCAGCGCACCTTCCGGGTGGGAGGAGCCGGGCGATACCACTGGCGGCTCGTCACCGAGTCTCCGGCGTATCCCTCCTTGGAGAGGTCGCGGACGTAGGTGCCGGCCCCGGCATTCCCGAAGGTCTCGTAGAACCGGCCGATCGAGTTGTGGTTGTTCGCCACCCATGCGCCATAGCCGGGCCACCAGCCGTCGAAGAACGCCCAGGTCCAGACCCCGGGGAGTCCCTGGGCGTCGAGCGCCGTGATGTCGTTGTTGGCGAGAAGCTGCCACTCGGAGATGGCGATCGGATCGTTGTGGGGATTGTACGGACCCGTGCCGGTCGACACGTAGAGCAGTGCGATCGATTCGTGGAGGTCGTGCATCACCGTCGGATGCCAGTCGTAGTACGTCTTCGAGATGGCCTGCGTCAGCTTGAGAGCCATCTGGAGGCCGTCGCGGTTGTCGTCGTGCCGCGCGTAGTCTCCCCAGTACGGCGCCGACAGAGGGAAGCCGTCCTCGACGTCGGTGCGGGTCCTGGTATACCGGTTGTACCAGTCCACCTGCCGGTCCCGGCCATCAGGCTCGGCCACCGGGTTGATCAGGGTGATCACGCCGTTCGTAATCGCCCGCGTGCCCTCGTCGCCCCCGACCGCCAGGCGATACGCGAGCTCCGTGAGCATCTCCGGGGACCCCATCTCGGTGGAGTGCAGTCCCCCCATCAGGTAGTAAATCGGCTTCGCACGTCCCACCACCGCGTCGAGCGACTCGGCCGGAACGGTGCGCGGATCCGCGAGCCGGGCGATCGTCGCCCGGTACTGGTCGAGATGCTGCATGGTCGCGGAGTCGGCGATGGCGACGAGCACCAGCTCGCGGCCACTTTCGGTCGGTCCCAGAGACATGACCCGCACTCGCGGGGTCGCCGCCGCCAGCGCCCGGTAGTAGCCGTACAGCTCGCCGGCATGATGCTCGACATCGGGCGCGCCCGCGATGGTGCCGAAATGCCGCTGCGGCGATGGGATGGTCGCCGACACCGGCAGCGTCGCGACCGAAACGGGCAGGAACCTGGAATCCGTGGTGTAGGCGCGTACCAGCCGGGCGAACGCGGTGTCTTGGGAATACGCTGAACGGGCAAGCACCAGGGTACCGGTGCACGCTAGGGTGACCCACCGCCTCATCGAAAACCTCATCGCCAGGGGTTTACTAACCGACTAACCGACTAACCGACTACTAGGGTGCGGCCTCGAAGCGGTAAACGGTTCCGTTTGACGTGGTCAAGTACATCTCGCCGCGGGCGTCTTCGCCGAACGACGTGATGTGCACATTCGGCGCGGTGAACGCCAGGATGTCCTGGCGGTCCCTGATCCCCCCGTTCCACGTGAACGTGCCGATGACCGCCGTGCACAGGTCCGCATAGACGTACCGCCCATAGAGCTTCGGCGCCAGCTTGCCGCGGTAGACGTACCCGCCGATGATGGAGCAACCGGTGGCACTGGCGAATCCGTGCAGGTACGTCAGGATCGGCAGCGTGAGTCCCGCGGAGGAGCACGTCGCCCCCGGAGGATAACAGCGATCCCCCTCCATCACCGGCCAACCGTAGTTGTGCCCCCCTGCGTCTCCCGCTCTCCTCACGATCCACTTCCTCCACCGAATCCTGTCCGACGTCCCCGATGTAGAAGTCGTGCGTCAGCCGGTCGAACGAGAACCGCCACGGATTCCGCAACCCGTAGTCCCAGACCTCCGGAGCCGCCGGCAGGCGGGTCGCGAATGGATTGGTCGGAGGAATCGTGTACGGCAGATTGTTCACGTCGATCCGCAGAATCTTGGCCAGGAGTACGGTGCTATCCTGTCCCGAATGCAGGGGATTGCCGGCCCCGCCGCCGTCCCCCACGCCGATGTACAGGTACCCGTCGGGCCCGAACAGCAGCAGCCCTCCGTTGTGGTTGGCGTGGAGATGATGGTCGATGGACAGCACCCGCGTCGCCGTGGTCTTGTCGGCGAGATTCGGATTTCCCGCCGACACGTTGTACCGCACGACCTGGATGTTCCCCAGCGTGTCGGTGTAGTCGACGTAGAATCTGCCATTGGTGGCGTAATGGGGATCGAAGGCCATGCTCAAGACCCCGCGCTCTCCGCCGGACGAGTCGATAATGCCGGTGAGCGTGAGGAAATCGGGCCCGAGCAGCCGGTCGTTCAACAACACGCGGATGTGCCCGAACTGCTGGACGATGAACGTACGTGTCGTATCACCCGGCGGTGCCGTGACGTACAGCGGCGCCCGCAGCTTCTGCGCGACGACGTGCAGCGCGAACATCGGCGTGGTGTCGGGGGGCGGCGGCAGCGGCGGCGGGTCGGCCCACTTGGTGTAGTCGGCGCAGCCGGTCGCCCCGATCAGACCGGCGGCAACGAGCGCCATTGCGACCCACCGATTCATCCTCACCTCGTCATGGAACGGACATCACTGACCGTCTAGCCGTCTATCAGGGCGTGCCTTGAAAGCGGTACAGCGAACCATCGCCGTTCACGAGGTACAGCTCCCCGCGACCGTCTTCACCGAACGAGGTGACGCCCGGATAGGACCCCAGCTCCTGCGTGAAATCGACCTGCTCGCTGACGGTCGACGTCCACTTGAAGCTGCGGATGAACCCGGAGCACAGATCCGCGTACAGATAGCGCCCGGACAGCTCGGGAGCGAGATGTCCGCGGTAGACGTAGCCGCCGAGGATGGCGCAGCCCACGACGTCGCCCGGCCCGTGTGCGTATTCGAGGACCGGGAGCGTCAGCCCGGTCTGGTTGCAGGTGGCGCCGGGGGGAAAGCAGTGCAGCCCCTCCATGATGTTCCAGCCGTAGTTGTGACCACCGGGGTCGCCAGCGGGAACGTGGTCCACCTCTTCAAACTGGTTCTGTCCCACGTCGCCGATGAAGAGATCGTGCGTCTGCCGGTCGAACGAAAAGCGCCACGGATTCCGCAGCCCGTAGGCCCACACCTCAGGCGCCGCGGGGGGTTTCGAGGCGAACGGATTCGAGGCCGGGATCTTGTAGGGCAGCGTGCTCACATCAATCCGTAGAATCTTGCCCAGCCTTTGGGTCGAGTCCTGCCCGTTATGCAGCGGATCCCCTCCGGACCCGCCATCTCCGGTGCCGATATAGAGGAAGCCGTCAGGCCCGAAGAGAAGCAGGCCGCCATTGTGATTGGCGTAGGTGTGATGGTCGATTTCGAGAACGGTGTCGGCCGTCGCCGGATCGGCCACGTTGGAATCCGCGGACACCGTGTAGCGCATGACCTCGATGTTGCCGGCGGTGTCGGTGTAGTCGATGAAGAAATGGCCATTCGTCGCATAGCCGGGATCGAACGCCACGCTCAAGAGCCCGCGTTCCAGCCCGTCGTACCCAACCTGAGACGTGAGATCCAGGAACGGCGCTGCGAGCAGGGTGTCGTGGCGGATGATCCGGATCGTTCCCGTCTGCTCGACGACGAACTCCCGCACCGTGTCACCGGGGGGCGACGTCAGGAAAAGGGGCTTGGACAGGGCGCTGGTGACGAGATGGAGGTAGGTCGGTCCTCCCCGGCCCGTCTGCGGACCGATGTCCGTACAGGCCGAGAGCGCCATCAGCGCCAGGACCAGCCTTATACGGTACACGTCGCGGCCGCCTCGGCGAGGGACGTCAGCGGGTCCCGCGCGGGTTCGAACTCGTGCGCGACGAATCCGGTGAAGCCGGTATCCGCGATGGCGCGCGCAATGCCCCGGTAATCGAGCTCCTGCGCGTCGTCCAGCTCGTGCCGTCCGGGGACCCCGCCGGTATGGAAGTGCGCGATGCGCTGGACGTTGCCACGGATGGTCCGGATCACGTCCCCTTCCATGATCTGCATGTGGTAGATGTCGTAGAGCAGTTTGACCCGGGGTGATCCGACCCCATCGATCACCGCGGCGCCGAACGATGTATGATCGCCCTGATAGTCGTGGTGATCCACCTTACTGTTCAGCAGCTCCACACACACCGTAACCTGGTGTTCTTCCGCCACAGGCGCGATCCGCTTCAAACCGGTGATGCAGTTGGCGATCCCCTCCTCATCGCTCCTGCCCTTACGGTTTCCGAACATCGTGATCACGTTCGGCACGTCGTGGCGCGCGGCGAGCGGGATCGCCTCCTCGAGCTCGCCGAGCAGCAGCGCGTGGTTCGCGGGATCGTTGAATCCCGTGGCGATGAAGCCGTCGCGCTCCTTGGGATAGGGGTACCCCATCGAACACACGAGCCCGGCGTCGCGAACGACGTCCCACTCGTCCCGGGCGAGGAGGTCGATGCCCGCCAGACCGATCCGTTTCGCCGCCTTGCAGAGCTCGGGCAGCGGGATGCTCCCGTAGCACCAGCGGGCGAGAGATTGCTTCAAACGACCGGGAGCCGGCAGCCGGGAGGCGTCGACTCCGCCCGCGGTCGGAACGTACGGCTCACGGCCCACGGCTCCCGAGAGGAGGGCCCCGAGGCTCGTGGCGATCGCATCTCTTCTCGTAAGGTTCATCTTGCATCCTTGACGTGGGGTCTGATCGCCGGGAACATGTTTGATCCTTCATTCCGGAGCCGTCGTGAAGCGCGCCCTGCTCGCACTGACTCTGCTCCTCGCTCCGGGAATTCGTGCCCAATCCGCCATCGGGCTCCGCTTCGGCACCGATTTCGACTCGAACGGAAAAGATCTTCCCCGCAACACGCTGGGCGCGGTGGCGACCCGGTCGCTTGGCGCGCACTGGCAGCTCGCCGGGTCCTTCACCCTCTACCCGTCGGTGGGCGACGGGGCCCTCTGGGCCTCAGCGGAGCTCCGCTTCCGACCCCCACTCGTCGCACCGGTGTTCTATCTCGCTACCGGCGTGACGGAAGCGGACCACGGCGCCGGCAAGAACAAGACCGGCGCCGACCTCGCCTTCGGGTTCGACCCAAGAATCGGCGGCACGTTCCGGCCCTTCGCCGAAGGGAAGTGGGTCATCTACCGCCGGTACACGAGCTTCACGGTCCAGGGCGGACTCACAGTCGATCTCTGACCTCCCTCACTTCATCCCCGTATTCCAGCCTGTGAACGCCCAGACGTCCGACAGCTCCGCGATCCGTTTGTCGGTGGGCATGTACCCGTGACTGGTCTTGGTGTCCACCCGGATCAGGGTCGGCCGGTCGCAACTCTGCGCCGCCTGCAAAGCCGCCGCGAATTTGTAGGAATGACTCGGCACCACCCGGTCGTCATGATCCGCCGTGGTGACGATCGTCGCGGGATAACAGGTGCCGGCCTTCACGTTCTGAACCGGTGAGTACTTGATCAGGTAGCTGAACTGGGCGGAGTCCGCGGATGATCCGTATTCGCTGACCCAGCCCTTCCCCGCGGTGAAATCCTGGTAGCGCAGCATGTCCATCACGCCGGCACCCGGATAGGCCGCCGCGAACAGCTCAGGACGCTGGTCCTCCACCGCCCCGACCAGAAGCCCGCCGTTCGAGTAGCCGTGAATCGCCAGGTGCGCCGGCGACGTGTACCCCGTCTTGATGAGATACTCGGCCGCCGCGATGAAATCGTCGAAGACGTTCTGTTTCCTTTCGAGCATGCCCGCGTGATGCCACGCTTCCCCGTACTCGCCCCCGCCCCGGAGGTTGGGGACGGCGTAGACGCCGCCATGTTCGAGCCACACCGCGACCACGGGGGAGAAGGCGGGCGTGATGTTGATGTCGAATCCGCCGTAGGCGTACAGGACGGTCGGGTGCGACCCGTCGAGCGTCATCCCCTTCTTCGCCGTGACGAACATCGGGACTTTCGTCCCGTCTTTCGAGGTGTAGAACACCTGCTTCGTCTCGTAGGCACCCGCGTTGAACGGTACCCGCGGGGGTTGGAAGGACGAGGTCTTCCGCCCGATCAGATCGAAGCGATAGACGGTCGGAGGACGCAGGAACGACGCGAAGCTGTAGTACAGCTCGGGCGTATCGTTCCGGCCCGACAGGCCGCCCACCGAGCCGATCCCCGGGAGCGGGACCTCACCGATGGCTCTGCCCTCCGTCGAGAAGATCCGCAGACGGCTCTTCACATCTGAGAGGTCCTGCACGATGAGGCGCCCGCCCGCCATCACGGCTCCTTCGATGGCATCGGGACCCTCAGGCACGACGACTGTCCATTTCTCCGGCGTGGGGTCCGTGGCGTCGACCGCGATGATCCTCGCCTTCGGCGCGCCGTTGGTGGTCCGGACGAAGAATGTGTTGCGGAGGTTGCCGACCACCCGGTAGCTCGCGTCGTACGCCGTGAAGAGGGGTTTCACGTCCGCGGTGACGGTCGGGTGCATCGGGTCGCCCAGGTCCGCGTACGACAGATGATTCCGGTCGGTCGCATTGCCGTAGGACAGGATCAGATATTTCCCATCTTCCGTCACCCCACCGCTCACATACCACTCGGGATGATCGGGCTGAGCGAAGATCAATTTGTCCGTCGAGTCCGGCGTGCCGAGGAGGTGGTAGTAGACCTTCTGGTTCAGGGGCGATGCGGTGAGTACCTGATCGGGCGCGGGTGCCGGAAACCGGGAGTAGAAAAACCCCTTGCCGTCATTGGTCCAGCTTGCGCCTGAGAACTTGGCCCACCGTACGGTGTCGGGAAGATCCTTGCCCGTCGCGAGCACGCGGATGTGCAGCTCGCGCCAGTCGGACCCGCCCGGCGAGAGCCCGTACGCCAGGTAGCGGCCGTCCGGGGACACGCTCCAGGTCGAGAGCGCGGTCGAGCCGTCAGGCGAAAGGGTGTTGGGGTCGAGGACCAGCTGGGCCCGGGATGACTGCGGCGTCATCCGGTAAATCGGTGCCTGGCTCTGCAGGCCCGAGTTCTTACTGAAGTAGAGTGGCCCGCCCCGCATCGGACGGTCGGGTACGGAGACCCGCGCGTAGTTCCAGAGGACGGTCAGGCGGTCCTTGAAGGCTCCGCGGAGCGGCACGCCGTCCAGATAGTGGAACGTGACGGCGTTCTGGGAGTCGACCCACTGGGCGACCTCCGGCCCGCTCTGGGCTTCCATCCAGGCGTATGGGGCAGGAACGCTCGTGCCGAAGTAGTTGACCGCGGTGGTGTCGCGGCGTGTGGTGGGGTACTTGATGGACTGCGCCGCGAGTGTGGACGCAAGCAGCAGCAGCATGGCCGAGAGAACGGGGGGGCGAAACATCGGGGCTCCTGAACCTGAAAGATCTCCAACGATGGCCCAGGAACCCCGCCGTCCGCTAGCTCAGATGTAGCGTGCCACCGCCATGCAGGTGACCGCGAGGAGCAGGAGGCCGACGATCAGCTTGCCGGAGACGACCGCGCGCTTCTGAAGACCCGCAAGCTGGGCTTTTCTCGGATCATCACCCTTGGGGGGATTGGCACCGAGGTCGGCCTGCAGCCTCCCGATCTTCTCCATGGTCGGGCGTGCCACCGAACCACCGATCACCAGGGCGAGGATGGCGGAGAGACCGCCGAGGGAGATGGTGCGTCCAAAGTGAGACTGGAAGAAGGCGTCATTGCCGTGGCCCAGGATGTACATCATGCTCAGGCCGGCGAGGACCGTGAGGCCGCCGAACGCCATCATGATCTGAGAGAACTTCCGGTGGTTCAGGGTCTTGGTCAGGGAATCGAGGGGAAGCCCAAGCTGCTGCATGCCGGGAATGATGATGACCGACAGTGCGAAAATGCCCCCGACCCACAGAACGCCGAGTACAATGTGAATGAAGCGCAAAACGACCATGAGCATTGCAAGAGTCCCGTGAAGGAGGTGGCAGAAGTGTAAGACGAGCCCGACATTCTGACCACTGACCGCCGTCGGCTGTGACACCCTGGGGGTCCCATGCGCCTGCTCGTCGTCCCTGCCCTGCTGCTCGCCGCCCACACGACCCTGTCCGCCCAGGGGAAGTTCCCCCCGGACAGCTTCACCAATCTCAAAGTCCTGCCGAAGAACATCTCGCAGCGCGACCTGATCACCATGATGCGGGGTTTTACGGGCGCGCTGGGCGTGCGCTGCCAGTACTGCCATGTCGGTCGTGAGGGGATGCCGCTCGATTCCTTCAACTTCAAGTCGGATGACAAGCGGACCAAGCGGGTGGCGCGGGTGATGATCGACATGCTGAACCACATCAATGAAGAGCATCTGGCGGACGTCCCCGACCGGCCGACGCCGCACGTCGTCGTCCGCTGTGAGACCTGTCATCGCGGCGTCTCCCGCCCCCGGCTTCTGGACGACGAGATGGCGCTCTACCTGGCCGACTCAGGACTGGCAGCCGCCGTGGCGCACTACCGGGATCTGCGAAGCAGGTATTACGGCGGCCAGGCTTACGATTTCCGGGAGCTGCCGCTGATCAGCATCGCGCAGGGTGAGGCGCGGGCGAACCGCTTCGACAACGCCCTCGGCATTCTCCAGATGAGCGCGGAGTTCTACCCGGCGTCGGGGCTGACGCCGTTGACGTTGGGCAACATCCTGCTCTTCAAGGGAGACACGGCGAAAGCCATTGCGGCGTACAAGGAGGCAGTGGCCAAGGATTCGACTCTAGGACAAGCCCGGATGCAGCTCCAGCGGCTGACCGGGGGGGCCAAGCACTAGGGCGTGTGGAGCTTCAGGGGGACGATGGTGGTACCCCAGTGCAGGCGCAGGACGGCCGAGTCGGGGCCGACCACGGGGAAGTAGAAGGAGAGGACTTCCATGTGGTCGCCCCGCTCCGGGGTGGCGGGGACCCGGAGCACGATGGTCGAATCCCCGATGTACGGTGTGTGAAAGACATGGACCGCCCGGGAGAACATGACCGTCCAGGTCGCGGTATCCGGGATGGTCCAGAGGGTATACGAGCCCGCCTTGAGCAGTTTTCCTTGAACCAGGACGTCTTGCGAGAAGGTGATGGTGGTCGCCGAGTCGGCGCCGGGGTGCCAGACCTTGTCCCAGGGGACCAGCTTGCCGAAGAGCTTGCGGCCGCGGGCGACGGGGCGGTTATAGACGATGGAGATGGTGTCGAAGCCCATGACCTGGCCCACCCAGCCGTGCTGGCTGAAGGGGATCCCTTCCTGAGCACTGAGGAGGGCGGGCGCAGCGAGCAGGGCGAATAGGAGAGTGCGCATCACTTCAGTTTAGGCCCCCGCCCGACTAACTTGAGCCCCCTGTCGGTTAGCAACCCGTCAGACGGCTAGCGATCAGGCAGTCGGCTAGACGTCCAGACGGCTAGCGGTGACGAGGGACGAGGGAGCAGTTTGGCTTTTGTCTTGGCTTTTCCTAGACGTCTAGACGTCTGAACGTCTCGCCGTCTAGCCTTACGGGACGTAGCGCAGCCCGGTAGCGCACCTGCTTGGGGTGCAGGGGGTCGCGGGTTCAAATCCCGCCGTCCCGACTCACAACGCTGCTCGCTCATCACGGCGAGCAGCGTTTCGTTTTCGGGCTGTGAGTAGCAGGTGAGCAACGTCTCGGTGCCCTTCCAGTCACCTGCCGCCGCACGTAATGCCAAAGCGGGCCGGGAGGTCCCGAATGCGGCCTTTCCTAGCGCGAAGCGGGTATCGCGCCCATCCTCGCTGCACGCCCATGTCGTTGGACGACCCAGTTGACGCCATCTCGACTGTACTCCTGACGCCACACATAGGACTTAGAATCGGTCGAGAAATCGTTGACGGTCCGGTAGTACAGGCTGTCATTCGCACGCACCTGCCCACCGTAAATCCAAACGTGTCCGCCGATATGCAGGGGCGTCGGCTCAACTTCCTGGCCCGGGTGAGAGACGCCATAGTAGACGTAACCGAGGCGAGACGAATCTACCATAAAGACATTAACGGTTGCTCGCTCGCCGGCAGGTGCGCTGATAGTCTGCTCACAGATCACAGCGCGCCCTTGAGGAGACCAGGAACATGTTGACAGGGCGGACACTCCTCCAGTCGTGTCACTTTGCCAGACACCCACGATATCCGCCAGTTGATTCGTAGCACTGGCGCCCACGTGCTGGCTCGCGAGAGTCGAGGCGCTAAGAACTAGACCCGCAATGACAGCTGATCCGAAACGCATAGATCACCCCAGTACGTGTGCAGACGCCATTTCAAAGTACTGCCAGACGACGGGCCGTAGCCATCAATCCTTCACAATCACGGATTGGGGACTATCGCGCCGCCGCGATACCGATGACAGAGAATCCTCTCCCAGGAGCCCGAGAATGTCAGGAGCGCCACGACCCGTACGCCCCTTCAGCACGGTCGACAGCATCTAATGAAGGTCCGTCCGCGTGAACTCGAGAAACGCCGCCGAGCTCCGCCCCCGTCGAGTGGCACGCAGAATCGCGTGTGCATGCGTGTCGATTTCCCAGATCCAGACCGCGCCCGCGGTCGCAGACCGCACCTTCGTGAGGCCCGGGCTGACCGGTTGGACGCTCACGGTATCGTCCACGAGTCCTCCCGCCTCATAGGTATACTCTCGAATCACTCCCTGAACCCCGGGCGAGGCCGCTAGGGCCAGGGCCACCAGGGGTGTATCGGTCGAGTTGAAGTACGGCGGTCGAGTTCGGGTCGTCACCCGACGGACCCCGGCCGAGTCCGTGACCTCGGCCACCACGCTGTCCTCCGCGAATTGCAGATCCATCTCCTTCGTCGGCTGGTGCGAACGCTCCGACACCGGGGTCAGACCATCGGCAAGCACCGAGACGCTGTCGGTAACGTTCCTGCCATTGGGGAAGGCAAACTGGGCCACGTACGTGATCCCACGCCGGCCGGCCAAGGTTTGGGCGCGGTACTCGAGACGCCAAGTGCCGACCGGCGCGCGAGCAGGGCTGGTATCCACCCCAGCAGTGACCGCGAATTGCATCGTCTGGGTCCGCGCGATTTCCGGCACGCGCAGAAGGGGCACGGGCCCAGGTATTTGGATGAGTGAGCAGAGCAGCGTCACCGTCACCGTTCACCTCTTCATTGTGGCGCGTCAGGCCGAGTTGAAGGGCACTAGGTCACTAGACACACGTAACCAATTGGTTACTATATAAAGAGACCCGGGGAGCTTCAAGTCCCCCCAAACCTTTCGCTTGAATCCCTTGCCTACAGGATTCCCATAGCCCCGGTGATGCAGTCGCTCGCGTTCTCCTGGCCCTATTGGCCGATGTTCTGGATCGTGTTCGTATGGGCCTTCACACCCGAATTCCGGATCGTCCTCCGCGCACGCACCGGCGCCAGCCGCGCGGACTCCCCAGACGCAGGGTCGCTCCGCGTTATCCTAATTGGGATGTGGATCGCGACGGGTTCCGCGTTCCCGCTGAGCAACGTCACCGTAGCGCGCTTCCCGGACCGCCTCCAACCCGCGGCCTTCTTCGCCGGCCTCGTAGTCCTCCTCGCGGGCAGCCTGCTGCGCCGCCATTGCTGGCGCCTCCTGGGAGCGTCGTTCACGGGGGACGTCCGCGCCTCGAGCCACCAGGTGATCGTTTCTACCGGTGCCTACACGTTGCTCCGGCATCCGTCCTATACCGGCGGCCTTCTCATGAACCTTGGTCTGGGGCTCGCACTGGGCAGCTGGGGCAGCATCCTCCTCCTCGGAATCGCCTCGTTCGCCGTGTATGGGTACCGCATCCACGTGGAGGAACGAGTCCTGCTGGCGGTGATCGGAGAACCCTACCGCGCCTTCATCCGGTCGCGCTGGCGAATCATCCCGTTTGTGTGGTGACCTGAAGAGAGCCAGCCGCATGCAAGCAAAGACTTCCAGCTGCGTTCCACAACCGCCGCCTAGTATCAGGCGTCGTTGTGGTGCTTACCTAATGAGCTCCTCGAGTAGGCGCAGGGAGAATCCCGTTTGGGAATTATCCAAAGTTCGCGGGGGCGTTACCTCTGTTAGAACCATTGACGGCCCGCGACGCCGACTCATAGACCCTTCAACGCTGCCGCCATTCGATGCACCGCTTCCTGAAGTTCCCTCTCATCATGGCAGGTAAAGCCGAGTCGTAGGTGCGACTGGCTCGCGCCTCCGAAGTCATACATCCGGCCGCTGCGAATCACGACTCCTTCAAGCGCCGCGGCGCTCGCCCACCGATCGACGTCGACTTCTTCATGCGCCCGCAGCCAGAGCGCCATCCCGCCGGAAGGAACAGTGAAGGCCAATCGTTGCCCAAGCTCGTTCCGAAGGGCCTCGACCAGGGCGTCCCGCCGCGAGCGGTAGATCCGGCGCATCCGCCGCACGTGGCGCCCGAAGCCACCGGACTCGAAGAATTCCGCGACCGCGCACTCGGCTGCGAGATCCCCTTGCAGATCCATGGACACCCGCAGACTCGTCATCCGCTCGATCACCGGGGGCGGCGCGACGACGAACCCCATGCGCAGCCCCGGGGCCAGTACCTTCGAAAGCGTACCGACGTAAATCACTGTGCCGGCATCGTCTTGGGCGGCGAGCGGTGTCACGGGCCGGCCGTCGTAGTGGAACTCGTGGTCGTAATCGTCTTCGATCACCGCCACGCGGTTGGCGCGGGCGAATTCCAGCAGCGCGGTGCGTCGCGCCACCGGCATCACCGAGGTCGTGGGAAACTGGTGATGCGGGGTCACGTAGACCGCGCGGATCCGCTGCCGTCGCGAAAGGGCGACGAGGTCATCCACGCACAGTCCCCCGGCATCGACCGGCACCGGTAGGAGCGTCAGGCCGGCGGTCCGGAAGCTGGTCCATACGGGAGGACTCCCCAGGGCCTCGACCGCGACCACATCGCCCGGTTCGAAAACGGCACGGGCGATGAGATCCAGAGCCATCTGACTTCCCCGCGTCACAAGAATCGCCGCGGGTGGCGCATCGATACCCCGCGCCACCGCCAGCATCGCGGACAGCGCCTGCCTGAGGCGGGAATGGCCGTGAGGATCGCCGTAGGTCAGCAGGGCCCGGGCGTCCCGGAGAAGCACACGGCGATAGGCGCGCGCCAGCTCGGCGGTAGGAAGCAGCCGCACATCGGGCGCCCCGCGTGTCAGCACGAAGGTCCCCGGCGGCCGGGGTGGCGGGAACTCGAACGGCAGCGGCTGGGCGACCGGGTACCCCGGCTCCGCCGCCACACCCCTGCCCCGCGGGAGCCCCCCGGTTCCGGGTGGCGCCGGGGCCACGAACGTGCCCCTCCCCAATTCCGTCACCAGCCAGCCCTCGGCCTCGAGCTCGCGGTAACTCGCCACCACCGTGTTGCGGTGAAGGCCAAGAGACTCCGCCAGGGCGCGGCTGCCGGGCAGAATGGTTCCGGGAGTCAGGCGACCACTGCGAATCTCATTGACGATGGCGTGGGAGATCCGTCGGAACAGCGCAGTGCCGCCGTCCCCTTCGAGCGAGAGCGCGGGCATCCATACCCGCCCCGGCCCCGCTCCTCCGTCCCCTCGTTTCACGCGGCCTCCCGACCACGATGATCGGGGCAAAGGTAGCGTGTGCCGGTTTTGATGACCGAACCTGGTCCAGTACTGCCAGTCGCTGACAAGCCTCCGACCGGTCGACGATGCCCCCGCTCGTCCCCACTTCTACACTCCTCGGCGCGAACTCCGTGGAGCCGATAGTTCAGATGACGACGATGACGTATCAAGATGACGGGACCCTGCTGGTGAACATCGATATCGCTGCTTCCCCGGAGCGGGTCTTCCGGAGCCTGACGGACCCGGCGGATCTGATCGCTTGGTGGGCTATCCCCTTGGGATGCCGCGTGCACGAATGCCAGGTCGAGCTCCGGGTGGGAGGGCAATGGAGGATGTCGGGCCGGGGAACCGATGGAGAACCGGTCGAGGTGGAGGGAGAGTTTCTCTTGGTCGATGCCCCGCATCGCCTCGCATTCCGGTGGCGCCCCAATTGGGAGCCCGGTCTCGATACGGTGGTCTCGTACCACTTGGAGGCAGTTGGGGCTGGGACTCGAGTGACCCTGCGGCACCAACGACAGTTGTTCCCTGCCCATCCCCACGAGGCCTCAATCGTATCGCAGTGCACGGATGGGATCCACTCGTGAGGCGCGCCGGGCGGGCAGATAGGCGGAGAGCAGCGCCACCACCAGCAAGGCCCCCAGGGCGAGCGCAAACACCGTCGGGTCGGCGGCCGTCAGCCCGTAGAGCAGGGAGTTGCCGGCCTTCCCCAGAACGGCGGCGCTCAGCAGTCCCAGGACACCACCGATGGCCGTCATCCCCCCCACTTGCCGGAGGACCATGCCTCTGACCCGCGCGGCGTCGGCGCCCAGAGCCATCCGGATCCCGATCTCCCGGGTTCGCTGGGCCACCGCGTACGCCAGGACGCCGTAGAGCCCAACCGCGGCAAGGAGCGTGGCCAGCGTCGCGAAGGCGCTCGAGAGAATGGAAATCAGCCGATCCAGGAAAATGTTGTCCCGGATCTGCTCCGGCATGGTTTTCAATCCCTCGATGGGAAGCGCAGGATCGATGCCCCGCACCACGCCACGAACAGCTTGGAGCACGGCCCCGGGATACGACGCCCTCACGTAGAAATTCAGGAACGGGACGTGGGTGTCCTGCCGCCAGGGGACATAGAAGAGAGGAGGCACCGCCCGTTTGACGTCCGAATACTTCACGTCAGGCACCACGCCCACGACCTGCATCGACAGCGTATCGGGTCCCCCCGCCCAGAAATACCGTCCCACCGCGTCCGAGCCGAGGTTGAACTTCTTCACGAAGGCCTGGTTCACGACGGCGACCAGCGCGGCGCCGCGGCGGTCGGCGTCCGTGAACTCCCGCCCCGCCACCGGCCGCACCCCGAGGGTCGAGAAGTAGTTCGTTCCCACGTGATTGAATCGGGCGCTCCGATCGACGTCCGGCCCGGTCGGAAATCCTTGCACCCGCACATCGGCCCCCCAGCTGTCGCCGCCGAGGAGAGGCACCAGTGCGGTCGTGACCCCCGAGACGCCCGGCAGTGCCCGAAGCGCGTCTTCCACCCGGGCATACAGTTGAAGTGCCCGGGTGCTGTCGTAGCCAGCCCGCTCCGGGGCGATCGAGAACGTGAGCACACTGTCCACATGAACGCCCAGGTCCACTCGGGTGACGTTCACCAGACTCCTCACGAAGAGCCCCGCCCCGATGAGGAGCGCGGTGGCGAGCGAGATCTGGATGGTGACCAATCCCGCCCGGAACCGCGCCGCGGTTCGGGTGCCCGAGACGCGGCCTCCGCCGTCCCGGACACTGGCGACGAGGGCGTTCCGCGTGCTGTGCCACGCCGGGAAGCTGCCGAACACCAGGCCGGTCGTGAGCGCCAGGCCACCCGTGAAGAGCCAGACCCCGGGCGGGATCGTGAAGACGAGACCGCCGGTCGCCGCGGCGGGCAAGAGGGACGCGACGCCTCCCAGCGTCCACCGCGCCACCAGCAGGCCGGCGAGGCCGCCCAGCGAGGCCAGGACCAGCGACTCCGTCAGCAGTTGCGCGATCAATTGACGGCGATTCGCGCCGAGGGCGAGACGCAGCGCCATTTCCCCCGCCCGCCCCGCCCCCCGGGCCAGCAGCAGGTTGGCGATGTTCGCGCAGGCGATCAGCAGGACGATTCCGGTGACGCCGAAGAGCAGGAGCAAGGGGACGCGCACTTCCTGATGCATGGAGCTCTGCCCCCGCTGCCCGGCCTCCAGCACCACCCGCTTCTCGCGGAACCGCGCCAGGGTCGCGTCGCTCATGCCGGCCTGGAGCGGCAGCTCCACGTCGCCGATGATCGAGTGGTAGAGTCCGTTCAGACCCACTCCCGCCTGGGGCCGGGTCACTCCCGGCTTGAGCCGCGCGAAGAGGTAGACCCAATAGTTGCGGCGGTCTTCGAAGCCTCTGAATCCCGCGCTGAGGGTGGCGCGCAACCCGATGGGCACAAAGACGAGGGGGCGCACCCCCAACGTCGTGCCCTCGAAGCCCTTCCCCGCCACACCCACCACCGTGAGCGCACGGCCGTTGACGGTGATGGCCCGTCCGAGTACGTCAGGGGCGCCGCCCAGCTGGGAACGCCAGAACTCATATGACAGCACCGCCGCGAAACTCGACTGGACCCCCTGGTCGTCCGCCTCCGTCAAGAGGCGGCCGAGGGCCGGTGTGACGCCCAGGGTCGCGAAATAGGCGCCGGACACGTAAATGCCGTCCCCGGTCACCGGCCGATCCCCGTAGACGACGCTCACGCCGAAGGGCGCATGACCGGCCAGTCCCGCAAAGACCGTTTGGGATCGCTCCAGATCGCGGAACATGGGATAGCTGAACGCAGCGTCGCAGTCCCCGGCCCGTCCGCACGACGAGGACCCCGGCTTGGGGCCCGGTGCCGAGAGGTTGACGAGGTCTTCGGGATGGGGCACCGGCAGGGGCCGCAGCAAGACCTGGTCGAAGAGGGAGAACATGGCGGCGTTCGCCCCGATACCGAGGGCGAGTGACGCCACTGCCACCGTCGTGACGAACGGAGTTCGAAACAGGGCTCTGAAGGCGAGACGAATGTTCGGCATGCTTCCTCCGACAACCGATTGGTCGCAATCGTTGCGTCGCTCAGGAACCGCACGACCCCCGGTGGTCCCGTTCCTGCCCGGGCGGGACCCACCGCAGGTACCGGCCGGCGGACGTATCAGGCTGAACCGGCGCGCGGGACGAGTCCGAGGCCGCGAGCGTCCCTTCCACTTCCCCCGCCGAAGCGACGATCGGCGGTCCGAACGGTTCTTCGTTCCCCGCGAACACGTTCCCGCAGCCGACCACCCGGTTCAGATACCCATTGCCTGAATAGACGAGCATGGCGCCGCCACGGCCCGCCTCCGCAGGTCGCTGGTCCGCGGGTCCCACGGTCGGAAGGGCGCGGTTGTAGACGATGGTGTTGTCGGTGAGCACCGTCGGCGCGGTGGTCGCGAGGCGTCCCGCGATCCACAGAGCGCCGCCGCCGAACGTCTCTCCTCCGGTGTTCCAGGCGATGAGGTTGTCGTGCACGTGCGCGGCGGTGTAGTACAGCACCATCGCACCGGCGTACGGTCCGTGATTCCGGACAATGACGTTGTGCGCGATCTCCGGCTCCCCGTCGCCGCAACGGATCCCGCCACCCCCGGCCCCGCGCGTGCCGGGGCGCGGGACCGCGTCATTCCCGGTGATGATGTTGTACGCGATGAGGGGCGAGGCGAACTCGCACAGGACGGCACCGCCTTCGACGTACACGTGCCCATTGCGCGGATCGGCCCAGCGGGTCCCGCGCCCGCCCGTGATCGTGAATCCGACGAGCGCGCCCCGCGCATCCGCCTGACTCACGATCCGGACCACGCTCGCCGAGTCCGGATCCCGGGGCCGGCTCCCGTCGAGAATGGTGCCCTCGATGTCGGCGATATCGTGACTCCGCACGAACCGGCTCGCGAGGACGATCGCCCGGCCGCGGAAATCGACGTTCTCGTAGTAGCGGCCCGGCGCGACCAGCACGGTGTCCCCGTCCCGCGCACTGTCGACGGCGGCCTGGACCGTCGGATACCGCGCGGGAACCTCCAGCACCCGGGGGCCCGGCCCTTGCGCTCGAGCCGTTGCCAGGGCGAGCACGAACGTCAACGGCCAGGACCTCGGGCCCCACCTCATCGGACCCCCGGGGCCCGGGCGGCCACCGCGTCGACTTCGATCAGCACGCCCGGTTGGAAGAGGCGGCGTACTTCCACGAGGGAACTCGCCGGCGGTGCGTGGGCGTCGATGTACCGATCACGGACGGCGCGGATCGCCGACAGTTGCGTCGCGTCGGTCAGGTAGAAGGTCAGCTTGACCACATCCTGAAACGTCATCCCCGCCGCGGTCAGGGCCCGGCGCAGGTTCTCGAACACCTGCGTCGTCTGGGCGTCGAGGTGGCCCTGCCCGGCGAGATGTCCGGCCGAGTCGAGCGGCACCTGACCGGAGAGAAAAACCAGCTGGCTCCCCGCGGGGATCTCGACCAGCTGCGAGTACCCCCGCACGGGCGGGAGCGAGGTCGGGCTGGCGAACCTCAACGAATCGGATGGGCTCTGCGCCTGACTCTGCACCGGCAGGACCAGGACTGTGAGCAGCAGGTATCGTGCCTTCAAGGATTCCTCCGGAGGTGCAATGAAAGACCGGGCATTCAGCCGGACCGCAACGACGGAAGGGGATCCGCATGCGCGGCCCGGCTGGCCGGCAGGTAACTGGCGAGCGTCGCCGCCACGAGCACCAGGACCGATACCGCCGCCAGAGTCACGACATCGTCGGCGGCTACGCCGAACAGCATGCTCTGGATCGTTCGCGTCAAGGCGGCCGCACCCACCCAGCCCGCGGCCAAGCCGGCCACCGCAGGCGTGACGCCCTGGATCATGACGAGCGTGACGACCGCTCGAGGCTCTGCTCCCACGGCCAGACGAATGGCGAGTTCCCGGGTGCGCTCGACGGTCGACTGCGTGACCGCGCCGTACACCCCGACCAGCATCAGCGCAAAGGCGCCGAACGAGAAACACCCGAAGAGCGAAAGGACGAATCGCCGCGGCCGCAACGACTCCGCCATCAACGCGTCGAGCGTGTGCACCTCGGCCACCGGCAGGCCGGGCGCGATGTCGGCGATGATCCCCCGGAGACTCGGCAGGAGCGCGGCAGGCTCGAGAGTAGATCGCGCGACGACGGCGAAACTCCCGGTCACGGCCTGGTCGTACGGCAGGTAGAGCGTCGGTTGGGGCGCGCCGTCGAGCGCGGTCGTGGGCACATCGTCCACAATCCCCACCACCTCGCGGTCCACGGGCGGACCGTAGTAGCCCACGCGGATGCTCCGGCCCAGCGGGTCCTGACCGGACCAGAAGCGTCGGGCCAGACTCTCGCTGATGATGGCCACCCGGGTAGCGCCCGAGTCGTCGTGGGATGAAAACCAGCGGCCGCCCCGCAAACGGGCCCCCAGGGTCGCGAACGCGCCGGGCGTCAGGGAGGTGACGTGGACCGTCGGCTCGGCCCCGGGGGTTACCGGTTGTCCCGCGATGGCGAACCGCACGTAGTCGAGGCCGATGGGCTCCATCAGCGGCAGGTTGGACACCACCCCCGCATTGGCGACGCCCGGTGCCTCCGACACACGGTCGACCAGTCGACGAACGAAGGCGATCCGCGCCGCGTCTGATGCCGTCGACCGCCACACGAAAAGGGTTGCCCCGATCACGTGGTCGGCTCGGTATCCCCAATCCCGCTCCACCACGGCTCGGAAGCTCCGGGTCAGAAGACCGGTCGCCGCCAGGAGCATCACGGTGAGCGCCAATTCGGCGCCCACGAAGTACTGGCGAAGCGACCGTCGCCGGGCGCGTCCGATGGCCCGGTCGCCGGACCCCAGACTCGCGCCGGGATCGGTGCGGGCCGCCCGCACGGCGGGGCCGAGGCCCACGGCGATCGCGGTCGCGAGCGTGACCAGGAGCGAGAACGCCAGCACCGCGACGTTCACGCGAATCCCATCCGCCCGCGGCAGTGATGCGGGAGCCAGGGCCCGGATGACGCCGACACCCGAATCGGCCAGGAGCACCCCGAGCGCTCCCCCGACGGCCGATACCACGAGGCACTCGGCGAGCAATTGACGCGCCACGCGAAGGCGCCGGGCTCCCAACGCCGACCGGATCGCGAATTCCCGCTCCCGGCGCCCAGTCTCCGCCGCCACCAGGCTCCCGACATTGATGCAGGCGATCAGGAGAACGATGCCGACCCCGGCGAACAGCAGCAGCAGCGCGCTGCGGGTGCCCCCGACGATCCCGTCGCGCAACGGCACGAGGGTCACTCCGGATTCCGCGTTCGTGGCCGGGTATTCCACGGCGAGTTGCCGGGCAACGCGGTTGAGGTCCGCCGTCGCCCCGGCCAGCGTCACCCCGGGTTTCAGTCGTCCGACCACCGAGTACCAGCCAGGACCACGCTGTCGCAGCTCCGCGGTGTCGAGCACCTTCGGTGCAAACAGCTCCCCCCGCCCGGTTCCCAGGTACGAAAAGTCCGGGGGCAACACGCCGATGATGGTCGCCGCCGCCCCGCGGACCGTCATGGGGCGACCGATTACTCCGGAG
>DATEGY010000117.1:0-4345 GCA_035279865.1 Gemmatimonadales bacterium
GACGAGCATCTCCTCGCGATGCGGCTCGGGGCAGCGCAGCATTTCGGTGAGCTCGATGTGCATGGCTGTTGGCTATTGAGTGTTGGCTATTGAGTGTTGGCTATTGGGTATTGGCTACTGGCTATCGGGTTTGAACACGACCCACGTGAGCTTCCCTGCCTCAACCTTCACTCGCCGAAAGACGCGCTTCCCGTCGATCTCGACGCCGAGCACGTAGGTGGCGGGAGGCACATCGGAAATTCCGAAATGCTCCTTGTAGACCGGGTCGGAGTGGTTGCGCGGGCCATACGTCTCGATGAACGAGAACGGCGTCTCGCGCGGCTCGGGCTTCACGAGCCCGTAGATGCGGGCCTGTTGGACCGGTTTTCCCGCGGAGTCCCACACCTGTCCCGCGATCATGCCAGTGCCGGGCATGGGATCGATCCAGAGCTCGGGATTCGTGTTGTAGGGTGGATAACGCACTTCCGGATCGACGATCAGGCGGGTCGAGTCGAACGGTGAGGCGTGTACTTCGAGATGCAGGTGGTCGTTAGTCGCCCGTCCGGTATTCCCGACGAGCGCGATGACGTCGCCGGCTTTGACGCGATCCCCGACTTTGCTGAGCAGTTTCGAATTGTGATAGTAGACCGAAAACAGAAACAGCTGCTTGTCGTCAACCTTCAACTTTCTGTCGTGCTTGATCGCGACGGTGAGTGCACCCTGCTCTGCGGGTCCCGAATGTACGATCACGCCGTCGCCGATGGCGTGGACGGGCGTGCCGTCCGGATTGTTGAACTCGACGCCTTGATGCGGCTGGAAGTTGCCGCCCATCGTCGAGCCGAACCGGTAGGTCTGGTCGATGTAGGGCTGATCGGCGAGGTCAATCGGGCGGCGGAACCAGGTGTGACGAGGGGCCGAGGGCGAGCCGGCGTTCGGGGCCACGCGCTTCGGAGCTGATCCTTCCCAGTTGCTGAGCGGGAGCCCGACTTTGGGCATGGAATCGGGCGCGGTCTTCCAGCCGCCGAATTGTGGCCCGAACTTGAACACCCCCTCCTCAGTTCTGATCCAGAACACGCCCTGAGCGTCAGTCGCAAAACCGCGGGCCCGATTGGCGCACCCGGCCCCGTCGCAGGGGGGCCGGACGAACCCCTCATGCCACGTCCGTCCTCCATCCGGTGAGTGCGCGATCCCCGTCAGCTCGCTCACCCACATGTTGCCGCCGTCGCCGAGCGTGAGCGCCAACAGATACTGATTCCGGATTCGACCAATGACGGAGTCCTTGGCAGTCGTGGCACCCATCGAATCGGTGACCACGAGCCAGTGCAAGCCGTCATCCCCGGTGATCTTGAGCCCGTCCGCGGTCGCGATGTAGGTCGTATCGCCGCGTGTCGCGATGCCGTCCGGCGCGACATACTGCCATTCGGGCCCCAGCTGCCGGTACTCCCAGTTCTTCCAGGTCTTCCCCTTGTCGAGCGAGAGTCCCCAGCCGTTCCCTACAGTCCCGTACCACACTTCGCCCTTCGGCCCGAACGCAAAGGCGTGAACGAAGTCCCAGGAGATCGAGTGCTTTGCAGTATCGTCACTCGCGGCGATGTGTTCCCACCCTCTCGCGTGGGGGCGGAGGACGAAGATCCCATGTCCATACGTGCCGACCCACGTAGCGCTGTCTGGTGCGTGGGCGAGGGTCAGGATTGCGACACTCCAAAGACCCCACCCCGTCGAATCGGGAATCTCATCGACTCCCTGTGACGCGAGCGGCCCGGTCAAGAGGAGGCACAGAATGGCTGCGAGAAACCCGCTCCCCACTCCCCGCGCCTTTATCATCATCCCCTCGCCGAGTATCCGGTGGGCAACAGGCGAATCTCCGTAATCACCGTTCGCGCCGGGCGGGTCGCCGCGAACACAACGGCCTCCGCCACGTCCTCGGCGCGCAGCATGTCCCTCCGCTTGGTAAAGCCAGCCTTCGAGTCCGGATCGATCGGGTCCCAGATGTCGGTGTCTACCGGTCCGGGCGAGACCAGTGTGGTCCGCACACCCGTCTTCGCCAGCTCGGCCACGATCGATTCGTGCATGCCCCGCACCCCGAACTTGGTCGCCCCATAGGCCGTGGATCCCGTGAACCCGACGTGATCGGCGATGGAGCCGATGGTCACGAGGTGCCCGCTCCCCCGCTTCACGAGGTGCGGCAGGAGCGCCCGGGCCACCAGAAAGGGCCCCATCAGGTTCACGGCAATCGCCTGCGCGAAATCCTGCACCGTGGTCTCTTCCAGTGACTTGATGAAGAAGATCCCGGCGTTGTTCACGACGATGTCGGGCGCCCGGAGCTCCTTCAAGATCTTCACCACCACGCGGTCCACCTGCCCCGGGTCCGACACATCACACCGGAAATCAGTCTGCCGCTCGCTGGCGCCGTCACTCAAGCTCCTGGCCAGCCGCACGACATGCGCGCCGGCCGCCCGAAGCTCGTCCGACACCGCGAGTCCGATCCCCCGGGATGCCCCGGTCACGAGCGCGACTTTGCCCGTGAGGGATGACGTCACCCGACCAGCCTCAGGAACTCCTCACGAGTCTTGGCGTCATCCCGGAACGACCCCCGCAGGGCGCTGGTGATGGTCTTCGAATTCTGCTTCTCCACGCCGCGCATCATCATGCAGAGGTGATAGGCCTCGATCACCACGCCGACACCCAGGGGCTCGAGCACCCGCATCAGCGCATCGGCCACCTGATCCGTGAGCCGCTCCTGCACCTGGAGCCGGCGGGCGAAGACGTCCACCACCCGAGGGATCTTGGACAACCCGACGATCTTGCCGTTCGGGAGATAGGCCACGTGCGCCCGGCCATAGAACGGGAGCATGTGGTGCTCGCAAAGCGAATAGATCTCGATGTCCCGCACCAGGATCATCGATTCGTGTTTTTCCCCCTGGAAGAGCGCGCCGTTGAGCACGTCGTCGACGCTCATCCCGTACCCGCGGGTGAGGAACTTCATCGACTCGGTGACCCGGTGCGGCGTACGCTGGAGGCCCTCCCGGTTCGGATCCTCGCCGAGCTGGGTCAGCATTTCCGTGATCAATTGTTCGAACGGAATCCGCGCCACACTGGGCGGGGTGTGGGATTCGTGGAAGCTGTGGTGCGAGGACGACTTCATCTGGTCGCGGGCCATGTGTTCCCCTATCTTCGGCGCACGTGCGCGCACTAAAGCTACTCCGGCTCATCGAAGGCGCGGGAGCCTCGGCCGGATCGGCCCTCTCGGCTCTCTGGACCTTCCCCAGCATCCTGCTCTCCGCGTTCCTCGTGGCCTGGGGCGCGGAGGCCGCTCAGTTCCTCATGTCGCAGGGGCTGGCCCTCGCCATCCTCGCGTGGCTCCAGACCCTCCCGGAATTCGCGGTGGAATCGGTGATCGCCTGGGAAGCCGGGAAGGACCCCCAGCGAGCCCACCTCGCCATCGCCAACCTCACCGGCGCCATCCGGCTCCTGTTGGGACTCGGCTGGCCGATGATCTACGGCGTCTACGCGTGGTACGGGCGCCATCGGAGTGAACGGCTCCCGGCCATCCAGCTCGCCACGGAGCATGGGACCGAAGTGGTCGGCCTCATCCCCGGCCTCCTGTATTTCGTCGTCATTCTCGTGAAGGGGACGATCAGCTGGGTCGATGCCGTGGTGCTCCTCGCCCTCTACGCGCTCTACCTCGCGGCCCTGCTCCGCCACCCGCCGCAATCCGTGGAGCACGTGGAGGACGCGCCGGCGGTGGCCCAGTGGGCGTACCGGCAGCCCGGGTGGCGGCGCCCGGCGGCGATCATCGGGCTCTTCCTGGTCGGCGGCGCGCTCCTCTTCTTCACCGCCCACCCGTTTCTCGAATCCATGCTCGCGGTGGCAGGGATGCTCGGCGTCAGCCAGTTCGTCCTGGTGCAGTGGGTGGCACCCTTCCTGTCCGAGTTCCCCGAAAAGCTGTCAGCCTTTGCCTGGGCGCGGCGGGTGTCCCACGCGCCGATGGCCCTGATGAATCTCGTGTCCTCAAACATCAATCAGTGGACCGTGCTCGCGCCGATGATTCCGCTCGTGTACGGGTACTCGCACTGGAAGGCCACCGGGTCGTGGAGCGCGTTTCACTTCGACGGCGAGCAGCAGCTCGAGATCCTGATCACGCTGCTCCAGAGCGGCGTGGCGGTGCTCGTGCTGTTGTCACTCGAGTTTCAGTGGTTCGAAGCGGCGGGAATCTTCGTACTATGGCTGGTGCAGTTCATCGTGCCGCACTGGCGGGTGGAAGTCGCCTGGGGGTACGGCCTGTGGATCGGGCTGTTGGTGGGGCTATATCTGCTCAAACGAAGGCATCCGGTGGCCCTGCGGGCCGCCTGGGAGTCGCTCAGAC
>DATEGY010000118.1:0-2190 GCA_035279865.1 Gemmatimonadales bacterium
CGTGGCCAGCGCGTAGGCCCCCGCGGCCTCGCCGGCGCGTCCACGCAACGCGCGGTCCACGCTGTCCAGCTCCAGGGCCGCGCCGCCGAGGAGATGCCAGTCGAGCTGGAAGGCCTGCATCCGCCCCCACTCGCCGGCCGCCACCGCGGCATAGCCCTCCTCGAACCAGAGCGGAAGGGCGTGCCGCACCCGGCGGCGGAGCGCGACGTGCGCCAGCTCGTGCCGGAGCGAAACGCGCAGTTCCGACGGGGACCCGGTGGACCAGAGTACGACGGCGCCCGAGCCCGGAAACGCCGCCCCCTCACTCCAGGCGGGCAGGCGTCCGCGGGTGAGTGAGTCGTAGATCGCGCGGGTGGGAGCGAGAAATATTCTGAGCGACCGGTCGGGCTGGGGATCGATGCCGGGAAAGGCGACCGGGCGGTCGGCTTCCTCCGCCAGCATGGCGGCCAGGTTCCCCTGCGGCGGCCACCAGACCACGGTGACGTTTCCGACGACGGTGACCTGCGGCCCCTGATGCAGGATGGCCAACAGGGCCAGGAGCGCTAAGGACGCGGCGGCTCCTCGCCCCGGCCCACCGCCTCGAGCATTTCCTGGCAGCGCTTGCCCCAGGGATTGAACTTGTTGGCCTTGAACCCGTCCTGCCACGCCTGCTTGGCCTGGGCCTGGTCCCCGCCGAACCAGAACGCGCGCCCCAGCTCGTAGTAGGCCTCGATCAGATTGGGGCCGAGCTTGAGGGTCTTCTGGAAGAACGTCACCGCGTCTTCCTGCATTTCGCGCTGGAGATACACGAGACCGAGATAGAAGTGGGCGTAGAGCGTGGCCTTCTTGTCATTGTCGAGGCGGATGGCTTTGGACAGATGCTCGATCGCCTCGCCGAAGATCTTCTTCTTCAGACAGATGTAGCCGACGTTGATGCGCGCCAGTGCGTTCGCCGGCTCCTTCATCAGGACCTTCTGAAACGTGGCGAGCGCGTCGTCATAGTCCTCATGCAGCATCTGCGCCCAGCCCAGCATCGATTCCGCCTGCGTCTCCCCGGGCGAGAGGCTGAGGGCCTTTTGCAGCGCCTGAATGGCGCCGGCGTGATCCCCCAGCGAAATCAGACTCCAGCCCTTCTCGATGAAGGTCGACGCGCCGATGTGATCCGCATGCACCGCGGGCCGCGTCCCCGTGAATTCGGGCGCCGACGCTTCGGCGGTGGAGGCCGACACCTGCTTGTATTTCTCGACCAGCTGCCGGATATCCTCCTTGAGCTGGCCCAGGTCGCCCAGGAGGCCGTCCACCAGCTTGAAGAACGCGATGATCTCGCGCTTCACCGCCTCCCGTTCGGCGGCGGCGCCGGCGGTTTCGAGCTTGCGCGCGATGGCGTCGTACTGCGCGCGGAGCTGGACGACCGGTGAGTCGGCCATCAGGTGCCCGCCTTGGCGGTCAGGACGGCCTCCAGAGCGACCTTCTCCTTCGACGCGAGCAGCTGCGTCGTGTTCAGCACGATGATGGTCCGGCCACCCGTCACCACCAGCCCGGTGACGTAGGCGGCCGCGAGCCCTTTGACGATCCTCGGGGGCGGCGTCACCTCTTCGGCGCCGACCTGCAGCACTTCCGTGACGACGTCCACCACCAGGCCGATCTTCCCGCCGTCGTACTCGAGAATGACGGTCCGGGTGTCGTCCCGGACGGGCGCAGGAACGCCCAGCCGCTTCCGGAGATCGATCACCGGAACGGCCGCGCCCTCGTACCGCAATACGCCTTCCAGGAATTCCGGCGCCTTGGGGAGCGGCGCGGGGCGCTCGTACCGGAGAATCCGCTCCACCTGGAAGATGTGGAAGGCGAAGTCCTGGCCGGCCACCCGGAATGTCACCAGCTGGACGTCGTCGCCCGCGGTCATTGAATCCGTTCTCCCAGTGCTTCAAGGTCGAGGATGGGGATCAGGTCCCCGTCCCGGCGCCCCATCCCGGAGGCCCAGGGCAGCGATTCCCCGGGGGGCACCGGCAGGGGCGCTTCGCGCACCACTTCGTCGGCGTCGTCCACTTCGAGCTCCACCAGCCGGCCGCCGAGCGTCACCAGCACCATCGCCCCGCCCCGCTCGACGGGGGGAGGTTGATTCTTGAGGAGCGCCCCCAGGTGAATGAGCGGCACCAACCGGCCGCGCGCGGGTGTCAGGCCGCGCACCGCGGGAAGCGCCCGGGGCACGTC
>DATEGY010000119.1:0-5240 GCA_035279865.1 Gemmatimonadales bacterium
CCTGCCGGGCGATCGGCAGGTCGACCTGGTGCCGCTCGCCGAGCGCCACCGCCGCCCGTGCCGTGCCGACCCCTTCCGCCACCGACTGCTTCCCTGCCAGGGCCTGCTCCAGGGTCTTGCCCTTCCCCAGCTCGACGCCGAGCGAATGATTGCGCGACAGCGCCCCCGTGGCGGTCAGGATGAGGTCTCCGAGTCCCGCCAGTCCGGCGAACGTCATCGGTTCCGCGCCGAGGGCCAATCCCAGTCGGGTGATTTCCGCGAGGCCCCGGGTGATCAGCGCCGCGCGCGTGTTGAATCCGAACCCCAGGCCATCCACCATGCCGGCGGCGACCGCGATGACGTTCTTCAGCGCACCGCCGAGCTCGACGCCGGTCACATCGCCGTGGGTGTAGACCCGGAAGGTGCCGGTCGTGAACAATCCCTGCACGCGCTTCGCGAGCTCCTCGTCCTTTGCCGCGACCACCGCCGCGGTCGGCTGGCGGCGGTAGACCTCGAGCGCGAAGGTGGGCCCCGATAATACCGCTACCGGCGCACCGTGCGAGATCTCCCCCAGGAGACAGGAGAGCGTGATCAGGCGCTCAGGTTCGAGTCCCTTCGAGACGCTGACCATGGCCGGGCGGCTGGACGTGCCGGCGAGGGCCTCGGTCATGACGGACCGGACCGCGTGCGACGGAGCGGCGGAGACGACGACCTCGACGTCCTTCATCGCGGTGGCCAGATCGGTCGTGGCCGTGAGCGAGGGCGCCAGGGGACAACCCGGGAGGAACATGCCGTTGAGGTGCTCGCGACTCACCTGGGCCGCCACCTCCGGTTCCCGGGCCCAGAGCGTCACTGGCTCGCCCTTGCGGGCCAGGAGATCCGCGAGGGTGGTGCCCCATGCGCCGCCGCCGATCACGGCGACGCGCGTCATGGGGTCAGCTCCTTGCGGGTGCGGAAGCGGTTCTCCGTGCCCGCCACGAGCCGGCGAATGTTCGCGCGATGGGAGTAGACGATGAGCAGGGCGAGTCCAATGCTCGCGATCAGAGTCGGCGCGGCGCCATGGGTCGTGAGCAGGACCAGCACGGGGAACACGATGGCCACCACGATGGAGCTGAGCGACACGTACCCGGTGGCCCAGAGGCAAAGCGCCCAGACCGGCAGCGCGATCACCACTGCGATGGGGGCGAGCGCCAGGAACATCCCGGCCGCGGTCGCAACCCCCTTCCCGCCCTTGAAGCCCACGTAGGGCGAGAAGATGTGGCCCAGGACGGCCGCGAGTCCGAGAAACACCGGGAAGCCCGGAGCCCCATGGGCCCAGGAGCCGAACAGGGCCACCGGCAGGGCGCCCTTCGCGATGTCGATCAACCCGACGGGAATGGCCCATCGCCACCCCAGGACGCGGTAGACGTTGGTCGCGCCGAGGTTCTTGCTGCCCTGCTCGCGCAGGTCGACCCCCTTCGCGAGCCGGCCGGCGATGAAGCTGGTCGGCGTGGCGCCCACGAGATAGGCCGCCAGCAGCCAGAGGATGGCGATCGGCACGCTCACCGGCGCTCACGCTTCTTGCGGCGGAACTTGATGGCGAGCGGTGCGCCCGTGAACGCCCACGCGTCCCGGAAGCCGTTCAGCAGATACCGCGTGTAGGACTCCGGAATTGCTTCTGGACGGTTGGCGACGATGGCGAAGCGCGGCGGCGCGGTCCCGATCTGAGAAGCGTAGAAGAGCCGGACGGATTCCCCGACGGGCTGTGGGGGTTGCTGGCGATCGAGGAGCGCCGTCAGGACCCGGTTCACCTCCGCGGTGCCGATCCGGCGCTGCCGCGCGTCCGCCACTTCGAGGATCAGGTCCAGGACCTTGGGCACGCGCTGCCTGGTTTTGGCGGAGATGTAGACGAACGGGATAAACGCCAGGAAGGGCGCCTTCTCGATCAGTTCCTTCTGCCCCCGCACCGCGGTATTCGAGTCTTTCTCTTCGATCAGGTCCCACTTGTTCACGGCGACCACCACCCCTGCCCCGCGCTCCCAGGCGTCGCCGACGATCTTCAGATCCTGTGCATGCATCCCGTCGGCGGCGTCCACCACGAGCACGCAGACGTCGGCGCGCTCCATGGCGCGTGCGGTCCGGAGGGTCGAATAGAACTCGAGGTCTTCGTTGACCTTGGTCCGCTTGCGGAGCCCTGCGGTGTCGATGAACACCAGCTGGCGGCCCTCGTGCAGCACGGGCGTGTCGATCGCGTCACGGGTGGTGCCCGGTTCATCCGCCACGACCACGCGATCGGCGCCGACCAGGGCATTCACGAGGCTCGACTTGCCCACATTGGGACGCCCGACCACCGCGACGTGGACCGCGGCTTCCGTCTCGAGGTTTCCGTCCGCCGGCAGGAGCTCCACTACCCGGTCCAGCAGGTCCCCGCTGCTTTTCCCCACGGCGGCCGACACCGGGAACGGATCGCCCAGGCCCAGCTCGTAAAAGGCGAGCGCGCGCTGATCGTTCGGAAGATGATCGGCCTTGTTGGCGACCAGAATCATCGGGCGCTGGGTCTTTCGGAGGTAGCGGGCGATCTCCGCATCGGCCGGGTGCACCCCGTTCAACACGTCCACCACGAAGAGCACCACGTCACTCTCCGCCACCGCCTGCTCCACCTGCTGCCGGATGGCCCGGTTCATCGAATCGCCGGTATCGAAGATCAGACCGCCCGTATCCACCAGCCAGAAGCGCCGGCCGTTCCAGTCCGCGGGAGCGAAATGGCGGTCGCGGGTGACGCCCGCCTGCGCGTCGACGATCGCCTCCCGGCGTCCGATCAGCCGGTTGAAGAGGGTGGACTTCCCCACGTTGGGGCGGCCGATGATGGCGACGGTGGCGGCGCTCATGCGGCGACCGGATCGCCGGCCAGGATGTCGGCGAAGTCGTAGGAGAGGCGCACAGGCATGGGCACGTGCCCCGCCAGCTCCTCCAGACTCATGTCATCCATGAACAGCAGATTGTCGTTGACGGACTCGGCGGGCAGCAGGGCCAGATCCAGGTCGCGCCGGTGTTCGAGTGCCGCCCGGAACGCCGAGCCCGGCAGCAGTCCCGCCGTCGTCACCGTCGTGCCGAAGAGCGTGTTGTCCAGGACGAGAATCTCGAATTCGGCGCCGGTGGCCCGCGCCAGGGGCTCGAGGACCTGCGGCATCAAGGGACCCATGGCCTTGCCCGTCAGTACCGCGACCTTGCGCCCGGCCTGGCCGCCCAGTCCTTCCACCTCGGCCGCGATGCGGGTCTGGAGATACCGGACCGCGCCCACCCCGTTCTCCCGCTGCTCGAAATCTCCATACCACTCGGCGGGAGGCAGCTCATGCCCCGCCTGGAGGTAGAGATCATCAGCACCGTAGCACCACGGATGCCCCCGCTCCTCCTGGGCCTGCCGGGCGTACCGCTCCGCGATGCCGAGCGCGCTCCGGCACTCCTCCCGGGTGGGTTCGCGGACCAGCGCATGCTTGCTGTATTCGGTCAGGGCGACGGGCACGACGGACACGGACAGGATGCCGGGGCCCAGGCTCCAGAGGTCCCCGAGAGACCGTTCGAGCTCCGGCCCGTCGTTCACGCCTGGGACGAGCACGATCTGGGTGTGGAACGTGATCCCCTCATCCAGGAAGGCCCGGAGCTGAGGGACGATGGCCGGTGCCTCGGGGTTCCGGAGCAGCCACCGGCGGACCACGGGATCCGTGGCGTGCACCGACACGTACATCGGTGACAGCCGGTACTCCACGATCCGCGCGACATCCCATGGTTTCAGGTTGGTCAGGGTCGCGAAGTTGCCGTACCGGAACGAGAGCCGGTAATCGTCGTCTCTGATGTACAGGACGTCCCGGCGCCCCTCGGGATTGCCGTCGACAAAGCAGAAATCGCAGTGATTGGCGCACCGGCGGATGCGGGGGGGGTCTACCGTGACGCCCATCGGGAGCTCGTCGGGCCGCTCCACGTCGTACTCCACTTCTTCGCCGCCGGGGTGACGGGCGTGCAGGAGAAATGAGTCGTCCGCCGTGAGGAACTCCCAGTCCAGGAAGTCCTCCAGTGGACGCCCATTGATGGCGAGCAGCTCGGTACCGGGCACCAGCCCAAGCGCGGCCCCGAGGGAGTCAGGCGCCACCGCTTGCACACGAATCACGTTCGACCCTTCACTTCAAGGAGTTTCTCACCCCAGGGAGCGCAACTTCAATTCCCGCCTGGACTTCGGAACCCCTAAATATCGCTCAATTCAACCGGTAACGCCAGGCAATGGCCCCCTTCCCCGCAGCTTTGATCTCAAACGGGCTGTTGGCTCCCGCCGCGAGCGGCGCGACCTGGGCGGTCTGGGTGGCGACGACGGCACCCTTCGCGTCCAGGAACTCAAAGGTCAGCTTCGCCGGGGCCGACTGCGTGCCCTTCAGGTTCGCCGCAATCCCCGACAACGTCACTCCGGCGTCATCGGGCTGGAACTGGGTCACGGTGATGTCGAATGAGAGGCCGGTGTCCGCCCGCGCCATGTATTTCCTGGCCGAATCGGCCGATCCCGCCAGGCTGTAGGCCTGCCCCAGCGCGCGAGTGGCCAGCTGGTTCGACGGATCGAGGGCCATGACCTTCAGCGCGGAGGCAACGGCGCCCGGGCCGTCATGCATCCGAAGCTGGGCATCCGACTGTCCGGCCAGCGCGGAGCGGTCGTACGGGTTCTGCTTGAGCAGCATCCCGTAGAGCTTCATCGCCGCGGTGCCCAGGCCTCCGCTCCCCATCCGCTGCGCGGCGTCCAGAACGGCGCTCTCATCCACTTGGTCCGGGTGGGCCACCACCACATCGAACGCATTCGCCGCCATTTCCGGGTGCCCGCTCTGTGCGTAGATCGCCGCGAGGTTCACCGCGGCGTCGAGGGATCCCGGGTAGGCCGACAACAGGTTCTGGTACGCGGTCACCGCGGGTGCGTACGCGGCCTTCACGGCTCCGGTGTCGGCGGCAGCCTTGCTGGTGAGAGACGACCGCAGCGCCGCGTCGTTCGCGAAGGACTGCGCCAGCTGGGTGGAATCCGCCGCGAACGATTTCTGATCGGCCGGGGAGAGCCGCGCGCCGCGCGAGTGGCGGGACGCCGACTGCGCCAGCCGGTGCGCCAGCAGAATGGAGTCGTTGGCGAGGTACCGTCCCAGCGAGTCCTGCGATTGCCGCACCTGGATGGCGCGGGCGACCGCGGGGTCTTTCTGCGCCCGGGCCAGTGCCAGCCGGGCGGCGCTGCCCAACGCATCGTGACGGCCGCTCGC
>DATEGY010000120.1:0-2709 GCA_035279865.1 Gemmatimonadales bacterium
GTCACTGAGACGACTCGCCCGCTCGGAAGGGCACGGTCACCGTCGCCACGGTCCCGATCCCACGGGGCCCCGGCGTGAGCTCCAGGCGTCCCGCCGTCCCGTACAATCGCTCGAGTCGCGCGCGCGTGTTGGAGAGCCCCAGCCCCCCGCCGTTCCGGCCGGGAGTGATCCCGGGCCCGTCATCGGCCACGGTGAGCACCAGCCGGTCGCCGGAACGCCGGGCGCCCACGGTGATCCGTCCCGGGAGCGCCCGGGGCGCGATCGCATACCGGACCGCGTTCTCCACCAGCGGCTGCAGCACGAGGTTCGGCACCCAGACGTCCGTAACGGTCGCATCGATTTGAAAATCGACGGACAGGCGATCGGGAAAACGGGTCCGCTCGATGGTGAGATACGTCTCGAGCAGCTGGAGCTCCTCCGAGAGCCTGATCTCCTGAACGCCCGACTGGTCGAGCGTCGCCCGGAGCAGGTCCGCCAATAGACCCAGGACTTCTTTGGCCGACGCCGGATTTTCCTCGGTCAGCACGGCCGCCGTATTGAGCGTGTTGAACAGGAAATGCGGGTGCATCTGCATCTTCAGGGCCTGCAGCTCCGCCCCAGCCAGCTCGGCTTGCAGGCGGGCCGTATCCACGGCGTAGCCGATCCCGAGAATGGCGGCGTACACAATGAGGTCCGAGAGGGCCCGGTTGAGCAACGTGTCTACGAACCTGGCGCCAAACGGCGTGGGGGCGCCATCGCTCGGAAACAAGGGACCTACGGTCGCCGCCATGATCCCGGCGTGCAGAACGGCCAGACCCACCACGGTCGCAGCGTGAATTCCGAGCGTCTGTGCCACCCTCCCGCCACGGAGCGGGGCCCGCCTGCTCAGCGCCAGGACCAGGGGTGTGACCAGACCCCAGAACCACCAGACCGGCAAGTCGATGAGAAGCGCTAATGGAAACGAGACCGGGTGGGACTCCGAGCGGGTGAGCGCCGCGAGCTGGCCCGCCGCGGCCAAACCCACGGCGGTGGAGCACGCCAGCGCCATCAAGAGGGTACGCCAGGAGGCACGCATCGGTCCCCAAGGTCACTCGTCCCGGCCCTCGACGTCCAGGCCTCCCACGAGCTGCTGAATCGTGGCCCATGGCGTGATGGGGATATGCTCGGCGTCCACTCGCTCCGGCTGGAATCCCGCCCGCTTCGCTGCGAGCCAGACTTCGCGGGCGTAGATCGTGGGATTGGTGAGATCCTGGATGTAGTCCGATGCCCAGAGGAAATGGGCGTTCTTGACGTATGCGATCAGCGCACCTTCGCTCGCCACGCCGTAGATCGCGTGGATCGAGATGGCCCCCCCGGCCAGTTGGAGCGAGTCGGACACCGGGCGGAAGCGCAGACGGGCGCCGGCCCGGTGACGCTCGAGCTTGTCGGGAGCGAGGGTCCATCGGTGCGCCACGACCTGCTCGAGGAAGGCCCGACTCGCCCGGTGCGACACGACGGTCGCCCCGCTCGCGACCCAGAACCGCACTCCTGAGACATGGGGCCACGCCAGATCCGTCACGACGAGCACCACGGGGTGCGGTCCCGGGAAGACCTGCCCGATGAGGGCGGAGTCCTGCCGGGCCCTGTCGTCGGACTGCGTGGCATCGAAGATGAAGACGGTATCGCGCGCCAGGGTGATGGTCTCGTTGTATCCGGGGTTGTGCAGAACCAGGGTGTTCGCGTCGATGCGCTGCGTGTCGGGCGCGATGGCCTGCAGGAACCGCGGCAGCTTGATGGACAGATCGGGTGCGTCGAGCGAGAGCGACGGCGCACTGTCCCGGGGTGTGAGGTGAATCAGGCCGTACGTCCGGTTCATCACCACCTGGCTGTCCGCCGAGCGGATGGCCGAGCCGGGAAAGGCGATGCTGTCGGACAGGATCCAGGTCGAGTACAGGTACTCGGCGTGCTGCTGTCCCCAGAGGTAATGCGGTTCGGTGCGGTCCAGTTTCACCGGGAGAGCTCCCCCGGTCAGGAAGAGCCGCTCCGTACCGTACGGTCCCTGCCGGACCAGCACGACCCGGTCGTAGTCCCGGTACCGGCAGCGGTTCTCCACTCTCACGTCGGGGTCCTTCGACCAGTCGAGAAGCACCGCCCACGGGTTCAGGCCGCGCGCCGCCAGCGCGGCTCCGCGAACTTCGGCATTCGGCTGGGCGCCTGAGTCACGCACCACCACGACGGTCCGCTCGTTCTCGATGACCGCACGGCCCGCGAGGCCGTCGAGCCCGGGAAAGGTGGTCCTCGTCGAGTAGCGCTCGGCGCCGCTGTTCAGGTCGAGCCATCCTTCCACGGACTGAAACGACGCGAAATACGGTGGATAGCTGCGGTCCGACTCGTAGTCCTGATTCTCCCCCTGCACCGCGTGGAGCTCGAGCACCCGGTCTCCCACCCGGCCCATCCCGACGGCCGTGCGCGCCCGGGCGAGCCACGTGGCAGCGGGTGGGTTTCCCGGCAGGGCCGTGCATTGCGCGGGACCATGCAGGGCGGATAGAACGCCCAGGACCAGCAGTGCGGGCATCGAAAGGGCTCCAGGTGTGTGTTCGAGGCGGGAACGCTAGCGGCGGGTGCCCGGAAATTGGGGCTTTCCGGGGCGGGCGGAGGGGGGGGGGGGTCGGCGGTGGTGGGAAGGGGCCCGGCGGGCGAAATTCGTTCGCGCGGGCTGAGAGCCCGCGCTCGCAAATCCTACTCTCGAGA
>DATEGY010000121.1:0-4756 GCA_035279865.1 Gemmatimonadales bacterium
TACTCTCGAGATGATCATGCGGCTCGCAACTGTGCTCCTGAGCGCTCTGACGCTCCCGCTGGCGGTGCAGGCCCAGTCCGACTGGCCCGCCTATGGCCATGACGCCGGCGGCTCACGTTTCTCGCCCCTGATGCAGATCGATTCCACCAACGTCCGGAAGCTCAAGCTCGCCTGGGTCTACCGCACCGGCGACCTGATGCACATGAGCAGTCGCTTCGAGGCGACGCCGATTCTGGCCGGCGGCGTTCTGTACGTCTCGACGCCGCTGGGCCGGGTGTCCGCGCTCGACCCCGCCACCGGCGCGGAGCGCTGGACGTACGACGCGCGGGTGGATCTGACCCGGGACTACGGCGACTTCGCCAATCGGGGCGTCTCCTATTGGAAAGATGCGAACGGCGCCCGGGTCTTCCTCGCGACCGTCGATGCCCGCCTGATCGCGCTCGACGCCGCGACCGGCAAGCCGGTCCAGTCATTCGGTGACTCCGGCACCGTCGATCTCGTGAAGGGCATCGGCAACCCTCCGGCCTACCCCGGCGAATACGAGGTGACCAGTCCGCCGGCCGTGATCGGAGATTTGCTCGTGGTGGGGTCGTCGATCTCGGACAACGTCCGCGCCAACGCGCCGAGTGGCGTGGTGCGCGCCTATGACGCGCGGACGGGCGCACTCCGGTGGAGCTTCGATCCCTTCCCCGCGGGCCCCCAGACGGGCGCGGCGAATGCCTGGAGTATCATCTCCGCCGATCCGGCGCGGGATCTGGTCTTCGTTCCCGTGGGCAGCGCCTCCCCCGATTTCTACGGCGTCGACCGGCCGGGCCAGGATCACTACGCCAATTCGGTCGTGGCACTCCGCGCATCGACCGGCAAGGTGGTCTGGTTCTTTCAGGCGGTGCACCATGATCTCTGGGACTACGACGTGCCGGCCCAGCCCGTGGTGTTCACGCTTCACAAGAACGGCCACGCGTTCCCCGCGCTCGCCGTGGCGACCAAGATGGGCCACCTCTTCATTCTCGACCGCCGGAACGGCAAGCCGCTGGTCCCGGTAGTGGAACGCCCCGTGCCGCACTCCGACATTCCGGGTGAGGTGACGTCCCCCACCCAGCCCTTCCCCCCTCCCGCCTATCGCTTCGTCCCGGAGACGCTCTCGTCGGCACAGGCGTTCGGCGTGAACCCTGAGGGGAAGGCGTTCTGCCAGGCGTGGATGGATTCCCTCCGGTATCAGGGGATCTTCACGCCAGCGTCCCTGCAGGGATCGATTCATTTCCCGGGGCACATCGGCGGGTTCAACTGGTCGGGCGTGTCGGTGGATGAGGCAGACGGGATTCTCGTGGCACCGGTCAACGAGATCGCGATGGCGGTCACCCTGATTCCCCGCGATTCGTTGGCGGCGGTCCGCGCGCGCCACCCCGACACCGAATTCGGTTCCCAGCGGGGGACGCCATACGCGTCCATGCGTCAGAACCTGCTGGCCGTGAACGGCCCGCCGTGCAATGCTCCCCCCTGGGGCGAGCTCGTCGGATTCGACCTCGCCCACGATCGGGTCAAGTGGCGGGTGCCGAACGGCGCCATCCCCGGCCTCGAGGGTCAGCATACCGGTTCCCCATCCCTGGGGGGCGTTCTCCTGACCGGCGGGGGGCTCGCCTTCAGCGGCGGGACGCTGGACAACCGGCTCCGGGCCTACGACATCACGACGGGGAAGGTGCTCTGGGACTCACCACTTCCGGTGGGTGGGCACGCCCTCCCAGCCACCTACTCCGTCGGGGGGCGGCAATACATCGTGATCGCCGCTGGAGGCCACGACCGGCTGCACCTCGGTCCCCCGGTGCTCGGCGACTTTGTGTACGCGTTCGCGCTCGATTCGGCGGAGGTGGAGGATACGTCGCGGGACGTGGCCGGACCGTGGGCCGGCGATCTGCGGATCGAAGACCATGAGCGCTTTCCGATGACGTTTTCACTCACGTCCGCGCGCGATTCCCTCATCGGCCAGGCCGATGTGGGCGCGGGCGCCATCACCGGGCCGATCTCGGTCTATCACCCGGGCCTGATGGTGTCCTGGCGGCTGACCTTCACGTATCCGGCAAAGTCTTGCAGCGGGGAGATCACGGGCCAGGGATCAGAGGCGAATCAGGGGTCCCTGCTGGTGGGCACACTCACCGTGCACTCAAACTGCAGCGACCACGACGAACCGGGGACCTTCTCGTTCAGACGCGCCGCTTTACGTCCTTGAGATAGCGCTCGATGGTCGAGGCGTGGCCGAAGACGAAGCGGGACATGAACCGGAAGAAGACGTTGTAGACCTCGCCATCCTCCGTGATGCGGAGCGTGGTCGAGTCGGATCCCCCGCCCCCGCCCGCCGGGGCGAGCACGTACGTCCAGCTCCCGCCGAAGGGCAGGCTCTTGTCGGCGATGGTCGTGACCAACTCCACTCCGGGAATCGATTGCGTCACCGCGAATGTGATGGTCCCGTCGGACGTGACTTCGGTCCACTTCGGGGGGCCGCCACCCGTAGGCAGCAATTCGACGCTCTTCACGCCGGTCCGCCATTTCGGGAAGTCCAGGGGCGAGCTGATCAGGGCGAAGAGCTTGTCTGCGGATATCTTGAGGGTGGCCTCGCGGGTCACCTGATGCTTCACCGGAAGCAAAGCACCGATGACCGCCACGATGGCGACGAGCGCGACGAGAGATCCAACGACAATCAGGGCGACCCGCATGGCCCGCTAAAGTAACGCTTCGACGCCTCGTTCGTGGTTCAGAAGCCACTCCTTCCGGGCCATCCCGCCCCCGAAGCCCGTGAGGTCCCCCCTGGCGCCGATCACCCGGTGACAGGGGACCACGATGGCGACGGGATTCCGGCCATTCGCGGCGCCCACGGCGCGCGAGCCGGTGGGGTTCCCCAGCGCTTTCGCGATGTGGCCGTACGACGTGGTCGACCCGTAGGGGATCCGGGTCAGCTGTTTCCAGACCTGGAGCTGGAAGGGTGTGCCCTGCATGTCGAGCGGGAGGTCGAACACCGTGCGGTGGTGGTCGAAGTATTCGCCCAGCTGGCGGCGGGCCTGCGCCAGAATCTCCGATCCGTCGTCAGGCACCCAGCCGGTCCGGTCGGGACCGTGGGCGTACTGGTCGAACAAGAGGCAGGTCATCCCCTTGTCACTGGCCGCGACGTAGAGGTCCCCGATGGGACTCGTGACGAAGGTGAAACGAACGGCGCCCATGGGATGGATTCTACCCACGGGCGCCATGACCGGATATCCGTTTACGGACTTTGAAACTGTCCCCGGGACGATGCCCCGGAGTTCAGGTGGCCGGAGCTTCGCCGTCCTTCTTGTTGCTCTTCTTGAGGAGCCTCATCAGGAAGAACACGAGTGCCATCACGAGGGCGACCTTGAACAGGATCGCGAGGAGAGGCAGGAACAGGAGCGCCGCGAGCTTGAAGAGTACGACGCCGGCGACGCCGACCGCGGCGAGCTGCAGGACTGGCTTCAGCATATAGGCTCTGGTTAGGGACTGACAACACTACGAGGGGCAGGGGATCCGGTGTCAGGCATCAGGTAACTAGTTCATATGAAATAGCTTAAGAGTGTGAAGGCCAGGGCCGCGACCGTGGTCTTCACGTACACCTTGCCCGCCTGCTTCGTGATCAGGCTGACCTCATCCCGGTTTCCGATCGCCTCGACTCCGTGGTCCAGGTCGCGCAGACCGCGCGCCGCGAGGCGGATTCACGTCTTCTCGAGATACTGAAAGACTCCCGCACCCGCGCCCCACCAGGGCAGGAAAAGCAGCAACCGGTACCCAGGGGGCGCGTGCCGGGACATCATGATCAGGAGCGCCGCGATCGCCAAGCCGACGTAGACGAACCCGGCCCACAGGCGCTTGCGACGCTCCCTGGGCCCGATGTTCGGGATGCAGGCTTCGGTTACCATCGCTCGGTGGGGACGTCCGAAGGAACCGGCTGCGCCCGGAGATAGGTGACGATCTTCCAGATGGCGGCCGGAGAGAGACTTCCCCCGTAGGACGGCATGCCGCGGGGACGGCCGTAAAAGATCGAGGTGAAGACCGCCCCGTCCTCTCCGCCATACCGCCACCTGCCATCTACCAGGCTCGGTCCCACCCATCCGGTGGCCCCGCCCCCGTGACAGCCGTCGCAATTCATCGCCGTGAACGTCTGACCACCCTCGCGCACTGAAGCACTATCGGGCTCGTAGGGATTGGTGAGCGTCCCCGCAGCGGGCGGGATGCCGGCCACGTTCACGTGCTGCGGATACGAGATGACCGGTGGGACGTAGCGCCCGCTATTGGCGGGGGCCACCGGCTTGCAACCCAGCGCAGCCACGACGACCACGACGGCCGGGACGGCCAGGACGGCCAGGACGGCCCGGATCAAGGCAGACCGAATACCCATACCATGCCACCTTGGCTCGTGTGACGTGCCAGGTCCTTGGCGAAGTCCGCGGGAGGGCGGACGTCGGCGGGATCGTCGGAGCGAACATCGCCGGAGAGGAGAAACCAGTCGCCCCCGATCCCCGCATACACCGCCACATACTGCTTGCCGTCCGGACCCTTGTACACGATGGGACACCCCACCACCCCGGAGCCCACCTTGAACTTCCAGAGGACCTGGCCGGTCCAGGCGTTCGCCGCCTTGAACCAGCCATCGAGGGTGCCGTAGAAGACCACATCTCCGGCGGTGGACACGGAGCCGCTCCACACCGGGTACTTCTCTGTGATCCCCCAGACCTTCTTGCCGTTCACGGCATCCCAG
>DATEGY010000122.1:0-5134 GCA_035279865.1 Gemmatimonadales bacterium
TCTAACCGCTGAGCTAAGGGCCCTTACGAAGCGCTGAATATCGTTGGGGTCACGAACCAATTCAAGCGACAGGAGTTCCGTGCACCGGGTACTGCTGGTGTCTCACCGGTATGTATCGAGCGACAACCGCGGGAAGGCGCGAGCGTTGGCTGCCCGCGGCCTCGAAGTCACCATCGCGGTCCCGCAACGCTGGCGGGAGCCCGTCCTCGGCCGCCTGGTGGAGACCAGCTGGGAGCGCCAGAGCGGCGTCGAGGTCTTTCCGGTGCAGGTCTCGGCCCCGGGCGATCCCGCGCGCTACCGCTTCGCGCGCCGGGTGCTTGGCACCCTGCTCCGGGACAAGAGGCCCGAGCTCATCCAGATAGAGGAAGAGCTGGGCACGGAGGTCACCCGCCAGGTGGTGAAGGCGGCGGCGCGCCTCAAGATCCCCGTGGTGATCGGCGTGGCCGACAATGTGCCTGGAAACCGCACCGGGGAGCGGGGGCTCCTGGCCCGGTGGAAGCGGCGGCGCGTGCTCCGCCACGTGCGGGGCGTGCTGGCGGCCAGCGAGGGCGCGGCCGCGCTCGTGCGGGCCGACCGGGATTCGACGCGCGTCACCATCATTCCCCATCTGGGCGTGAAGGCCCCCACGCACCCCGAGCACACGGATCATGAAGGCATGTCGCTCGGGTTCGTCGGGCGACTGGTGCGTCGCAAGGGGCTCGATACCTTGCTGGAGGCGCTCACGCGGCACCGGGAGCTGGCGTGGAGCCTGACGGTGGTGGGCGATGGGCCGGCGCGCGAGGAGCTCGAGGCGCTGGCGAGCGCCCGTCGCCTCGCGGCGCGGATCCGGTGGGTGGGCGCGGTATCGCCCGCCGATGTCGCGAAGACGTGGCCCCTCTTGGACGTGCTGATTCAGCCCTCGCGGGCGTCCGAAGCGTGGAGCGAGCCGACCGGCCACACGGTAGCCGAGGCGATGGCGAATGAGGTGGCGGTGATCGGTAGCGCGTCTGGGGCCGTGTCCGAAGTGATCGGAGATGCGGGGCTGGTGGTGCCGCCCGACGATCCGGACGCGCTGGCCCGGGCCATCGGCGGCATGGCGGACCCGGAGACCAGATGGTCGTACGCCGAGGCGGCGCGGGCGCGGGCGCTGGCGAGATTCAGTGATGATGCCGTGGCGGATGAGACGCGGAAGTTCTGGGAAGAGGTGATCAAGTGACGCAGTCGGCAGACAGCAGTCCGATCGCTGCAGCACGTCACTCCCTTTTCCTGGAGCGGACTGCCGTCTGCTGTCTGCGCCTCTTGGTGTGGCCATGAGCCGAGTGCTGTTGGTCCCCGATCTCCCCCTCGAGCGCCTGGCGGCCATGGACAAGTACGCCCATCGCCTGCACGACTGGCTCGAGAGCTCCCGGCCGGGGTTCGACGTCCGGCTCGCGGCGCATATCGGGGATCTGACGCGCGAGCGGGATGATCGGGGCGGGCGGACGTCGGGGGAGTTCCAGCGGTGGTGGAATCAGGACGTGGATCCCTCGCGGATCGTGCTCCCGGGGCCCCTCTATGCCCCGCACCGCGTAGCGGCCCGCCACTTCTTCTATCCCTGGCGTCTCCGGGGGGAAGCCCGGAAGGCGTCGGTCGTCCACATCCTCGATCATTCGTATGCCCATCTCCTGAACAGCTGCCGGAAGCGTCCGGTGGTGGTGACCGTGCACGACCTCATGCCGGTGATCGTGCTGCGGTCTCCCGAGGATGGGTGGCGGGAGGCGATCCGGAACCGGCTGCTGCGGGGCACGCTCAAGGCGCTGCGGCAGGCGGAGGCGTTCATCGTCGGCACCGAGTGGTTGCGGAAGGAGCTGGCGACCTGGCTGGGGGACGACAGGCGCATTCATGTCGTGCCCTTCGGCGTGGATCGCGCGTTCTTCCGGGAGGCTCCGGGGGGCCGAGAGCGCGGCCGGGTCGATTGGCGGATTCCGGAGGATGCGTTCGTCGTGCTGCACGTCGGCAGTACCGTGGAGCGGAAGAACGTACCGTTGGTGTTGCACACGGTGGCGCGTTTGCGGAATGACGCGGACGTCTATCTCCTCCAGGTCGGCGGCCGGTTCACGGGGGACCAGGAGCAGATGGTCGACCGGTTGGGCTTGAGACGCTATGTGCGGAGCGTCCCGGGGGCGGACGAAACGACGCTCCGCCGGGCCTATCGCGCAGCCGACGTGCTGCTCTTCCCTTCACTATACGAAGGCTTCGGCTTCCCGGTGCTCGAGGCGTTCGCGTCGGGGTTGCCGGTGGTGACGAGTGGCGCGGGCGGGTTGAAGGAGACGGGGGGAGAGGCGGCGGTGATAGTGGAGGGGCGGGATCCCGCGGCGTATGTCGCGGCGCTGCACGAGCTGGCGAGTGACGACGACTTGCGGGAGGCGCTGATCGAAAAGGGGGCCGAGCGGGCGCGGTCATTCACCTGGCAACGAACTGCCGACCAGACCGCGGACGTCTATCGGAAACTCATGTAACGACGCAGTCTGGCAGACTGCAGTCCGCTCCAATCAACGGGAAGATCCCTTCTCGAAGGGCAGCCCTTTTCGGAACAGGCCCACCAAGCACGCGATGATTTCGCTGAAGAGATCAAGCAGTCGCCTCCCCGTGTCCGCCGGCAGGTACTCCATCTCCTGAATCATGCGTGTCAAGCACTCGGCTTCGGCCGCCGATCCGAGGGCAATGCGGATATGACGGCGGAACAGCGCGGGAGTCGCGAGCGCGTATCCCTCGACCACATTGGCTTCAATGGAGATCGTGGCTCGCCGAAGCTGGTCAAACGCCGATCGGGATCGCGGATGATACGCCTGGTCCGTGGAGCGAAGGACCAGTACGGCCGCTTCGTGGGCCCGCTTCCAGGCCGTGAGGGACTGGTACTTGTGCATGACGAAACGATGCCAGCTCGACTCCCCGCGACGTAACCAATCGAACGCCTGGTTGACCCGAAATGCGCAGTCAGGCAGACGGCAGTCCCTTCCGATTCGGAGCGGACTGCCGTACTGCCAAACTGCGCCATTGCTTTTAACCCCTTGACCGTCATTCGCTTAGCCCCGAACTTACGCGACCTATGCTGCCCTTCCGCGATCGGACTGCTGCCTGCTGTCTGCGCCTGTTGTCGCTGGCGAGCCTCGTCTGTCTTGCCAGCGGTGCTTCGCTGGCCGCCCAAGTCCCTTCCCTCCCTCCTCCGGGCCAGGCCGCGCAAGTCCTTCAGCAGGCGGTGACCGCGAATCCCAGTCTGGCCAATCTGATCACCGCGAAGCTGCAGTCCTCGGGGATGACGCCCGACCAGATCCGGGCCCGGCTCTCGGCGGCGGGTTATGCGCCCAACCTCCTCGATTCCTACATGCCGGGGCAGCCGGCGAATCAGGCGCTGAACCCCGGGGCGCAGGAGCTGGGCGCCATTCAGGCGCTCGGCCTCCCGCCGCTGGTGGTCTCGGCGGGCACGTTGGCGGTGGACACCGGGATCATCGCCCGGGCGGCGCGGATGGCGGCGGAGTCGTTGGCCACCGGCCGGTACGTGTTCGGGGTGGACGTGTTCTCGCGGACGGCGACGCTCTTCTTGCCCCTTCTTTCGGGGCCGGTGCCGCCCGACTACCAGGTGGGGCCGGGAGACGAGCTGGTCCTGATTCTCACGGGCGAGGTCGAGCTTTCTTACGATCTGCCCGTGACCCGTGAGGGATTCATCGTCGTCCCCCAGGTCGGGCAGATCTATGTCGCGAACCAGACGCTCGATCAGCTGCGGGATATCCTGTACACGCGCCTGGGGAAGGTCTATTCCGGTGTGCGCCGCGGTGCCGGCGCGCGCACCCAGTTCACGCTCTCCGTGGCGAACGTCCGGGCGAATCAGGTTTACGTCGTCGGCGAGGTGAACCAGCCCGGGGCCTATCAGATCAGTGCCCTGGGGACGGTGCTGTCGGCCTTGTATGTGGCGAGCGGCGTCACGGCCAACGCGAATCTGCGCATGATCAACGTGCAGCGAGGCGGGAAGACCGTCGCGACGTTCGATCTGTACGACTACCTCTTGAAGGGGGATTCCCGGAACGACATCCGTCTCCAGACGGGGGACGTGGTGTTCGTGGGCGTGCACGGAACGCGGGCGCAGATCACGGGGGGTGTGATCAGGCCCGCGATCTATGAATTGAAAGACGGCGAGACGCTGGCCGATCTCCTGAAGGATGCGGGCGGGTTGAAGGCGAATGCGGCACGGAAGCGCCTCGCGATCTACCGGATTCTTCCCTACCCCAGGTCCCTCCCGGGACCGCTGTATCGCACGACGATCGACGTCCCGCTCCTGGTTGGTGCGGACAGCACCATGAAGGTGCCGGCGCTCGCGCTGGCCACGGGAGATTCGGTGGTGGTGGATACGATCGGATCTCTCGAGCACAGCCTGTTCGTCGGCATCGCGGGGATGGTGCGGAAGCCGGGGTCGTATGCCTGGCACCCCGGGATGACGCTGCGGGACCTCGTGCTGTTGGCCCGGGGACCGACGGTCGGGGCGGATCTTTCTGAGGCCGAGATCGCGCGATTGCCGGTGCAGCGGACCCAGGGTGAGCTTGCGACGACGGTGCGCGTGCCGCTCGATTCGACGTATCTGTACGAGCGCGATTCGGCCGGCCACTACATCGGCGCGCCCGGCCTGGCGTTCCCGAAGCCTGGGGCGGCGGAGGTGTCGCTGGAGCCCTACGACAACGTGTTGATTTTCCGTCAGCCCGATTTCGAGCTGCAGCGGACGGTGACCATCGTCGGCGAGGTGAAGTTCCCGGGTACCTACTCGCTCAAGTCAAAGACAGACCACCTGGCCGACCTCGTCGTCAGAGCCGGGGGACTTACGCCGCAGGCGTACCCCGACGGCATCCGCTTCGTCCGGGACGCAAATGGCGTAGGCCGGATCAATGTCGATCTATCAGATGCCCTCCGGGATACCAGTTCCCGCGCGAACATCATTCTCCAGCCCGACGACTCGATCTTCATTCCGGAATTTGAACCCACCGTCAAAGTGAATGGCGCGGTCAACGCACCGGGAAGCGTCCTGTGGGCGCAGGGGCAGAGTCTCTCGGACTATATCAGCGCCGCCGGAGGGTTCAGCTACACCGCGGACGAAGGGCGCGTGAGCGTCCGCTACGCCAATGGTGAG
>DATEGY010000123.1:0-13581 GCA_035279865.1 Gemmatimonadales bacterium
ACCTCGGGAACGGGACCTATCAGGCCATCTTCACGGGCGTCAACGCCGGGTCGGCGGTCACGGTCGGCGCCACCATCGGCGGCACGCCCGTCAGCTCGGCCCTGCCGACCATCCGCGTGAACACGACGGTGCACGTCGCGAACATTCTCGCGGATTCCACGTGGACCGCCGTCGCGAGCCCGCACGTCGTGCACGGGTACTTGAAGATCGCGAACGGGGCGACGCTGACCATTCAGCCGGGCGCGGTCGTGAAGTTCGACACCGCCTCGGGTCTCCAGGTCGGTGATACGGCGGCAGGGCAGGCGGGCGGCCTTTCGCTCGCGGGCACCGCGGCGCAACCGATCGCCCTCACGGTCGATTCCACGGCGATCCGGCCCGGATTCTGGAAAGGCATCGAGGTCCAGCGGCTCCTTGCGGCCACGACGTGGACCCACGTTCTGATCGAAGGCGCGGGCGGAACGCGCGCGTTCCCGACGGCGCGGTCCTGTCTCTTGAGCGCGAACAACACCGGCGCCGCACTTGCGGTGGACAGCCTCCATGTGCGCGCGTGCCAGAATGACGGCATCGAGCTGTGGGGTGGCGCCCTGACCGTCCGCCGGAGCCGGGTGGATACCGTGAGCGGTGCGGGCATCGAGGCGCTGAATGGCGGGACGCTGACTCTCGACAGTACGTCCGTCCGCGGCGCGGGGACGCTCGGACTCACGATGGGACCGGTGGGAGCCGTGGGCCCGTTCCTCGCCGGGGCGATCGCCAACACGTTCGTCGGCAATGGTACCGTTGCGGTCGCCATCCAGGGCCTCAGCCTCCCGCACTTCGGGCTCCAGGATTCGATCGCGCAAAACGGATTTGATGCGGTCGTGGTGAGCGGTGGGAATCCGGATTCGACGGTCGCCGCTTTCACCCTGGTCCGGCAGCCGCCCGCCGCGACGTACGAGATCACGGGACTCCTGTCCATCGGCTCCGCCACCGGACAGACGCTGACGCTCGACTCCAATGTGGTGATCACCTTCGCCGCGCAGTCGGGTCTCGTGATCGGGGACTCGGCGGGCACACGGCAGGGCCTGCTGAAGACCCTGTCCACAGGAACGGCCAACGGGGCCCTGCTGACCGGAGCGGTGACGGGAAACCCGGGCTACTGGACGGGCCTCGAGTTCGGACGGCTCGCCGGGCCGGACACCGTCGTGGGCCTTCATATCCAGTATGCCGGTGACTCCCTGGGGGGCTACTCGAGCCGGCGGGCGGGGATCTGGGTGCGGAATCCTACGGCCAGCGAACTGGTGATCCGGAACGGGGCGCTGTCCGTCAACGGCAGCACCGTGTCACCCAACAACGCGGCCAGCATCTTCATTTCCGGGTCGGGGGGCGGCGTGCACATTTACGGCACGAACGTCTCCACGAGCGCCGGGTTCGGGTTCGCCTACCAGACGCCGGGCGTCAGGCTCGTCGGCGACACCTCGCTCTCCAGCGCGCTTTCGGGTCTGGGGATTTTCGTGCCCCCGGACGTGGTCCTGTCATCCGCCGATTCGGTGGCCAACAGCCGCTTCAGCAACAGCGGCGGGTATTCCGCGGTCATGGGGATCGGCGCGACCCCCGCCATCTATCCGGCACCCAACGCATGGACGGGGAACGTCCGCGACACCATCCTGCTCCAGGGCGGGGCGATCGTGGGCCAGTCGGTGACGGTGCCGCGCGTCCCGGGGGTGGTCTGGCGGGCGCTCGGACCCCTCGCGGTGTCGGGTGGCGGGACCCTGGCCTTCGCCAAGGGTGACACGGTCGCGTTCGATACGTCGGCGGCGATCATCGTCGGGGACACGCTGAACGGACCCGCGTCATTGTCGGCGATTGCGCCCGACACGGCGCCCATTCTCTTCAGTTTCACGCCGGGCACGGGCGGGCACTGGCACGGGATCACGTACCTCGCGACTCCCGGGGACACGAGCCTCCGGAACGTGACCGTCGACGGGGCAGGGTATTTCCAGCCGTGCTTCATCATCGACTGCAACGGGCAGCCGGTCGGCGCGATTCACGTGATCGGGACGCCGACCGCCAACCTCGTCTTTGACAGCATCACCGTCCGGAACTCGCTCTACTATGCCATTCAGACCAACGCGCCCGGATCCCCGGGCGGCGTGGTGGTGTCGCATTCGCAGTTCTATGAGAACCGGTACTTCTACATCTTCTCCGCTTCGCACGGCCCGGCCCTGACGGTCGATTCGTCGGACATCTACGCCTACCATTCGTCGTCGGGCTCGTCCGCCATCTTGAACAGCAACGGGACGTTCGACTCGGTGGTGGCGGTCAATAACTGGTGGGGGGACGTGGCGGGGCCCGGCCGGATCGCCTTCGGCTCGCCGGATTCGCTCGGCCGCACCCTGATCGATACGGCGCAGAGCGGCATCGCCTACGCGCCATTCGCCCCTGCGCCGTACTTCCCCGTGGGTGCCCCGGCCGGACTGATGCCCGTCGGCGACTCACTGGTCTTCTGCTGCAGCATTCAGGCGGGGCCTGGGTCCTTGCCCGATTCCATCCGGGTGCGCGCAGTGGACGTTCATCTCCGTGGTGTCGCTGGCCAGACGATCACCTGGAATGCAGCCTCGTCGGCGTCGGGGACCGTCGCGGGCAGCTCGCCCACGGACATCGGCGGGCGGGTGGGGGCGGTCTGGTCCCCGGGGACGGTGGCGAAGTTCGATACAGCACAGGCATCACTCGGCGGGATCACGACAGATATTTTCGTGAACGTGTTCCCGGGTCCGGTGGCCGCGGCGCACTGGCAGTACATCCCGAGTCGTACCGAAGGAAAAGTGAGCGCGACACTCGATACCGCCTTGTTCACGGCGTCGGGACACGTGGGCGCCATCCTGACTCAAGCGGCGGACTCGTTCGGGAACCCCGTAACCCCGCAGAGCCTGTACTTCGACACCCTGCCGGGGACCGAGAATCCCCGCAATCTCGGCAGCGTCACGAAGATCACCGGCGATACGATCTTCTTCGTAGACACCGCGGATGTCGGCGCGCCGTTCCAGCTGCACGCCATTTACAGCAACTCAGTGACCCAGTTCCAAGATTCGGTCGTCATCGAGACGGGCTTCGTGCCCGTGGGTGTTCGCATCGTGCCTGACACGATGCAGTTCAATTCGATCTGTCCGCTGGGGCCCGGGAACCTCTTGTGCTCGCGCGTGGCCACCGCCCAACTGTTCGACTCGGCGGGTGGCGGGATGCGCCCGAACGGCCAGTTCTTCTTCAATTGGTCCACGACGGGGCCCATCTCGCTCGATAGTGCGCGCGGGATCGCCAGCATGTCGGCCTTTATCACGGCGAAGGACACGGGCAGTGGAACGCTGATGGTGTCGAGGCTGTCGGGACCGTTCCTGACGGACTCGACGGACACGGCCACGGTGATCGTCCGGCAGATCGCGGCCCAGATCGGCGTCACCCCGGACACCGTCTCGACGGGCATCGGCGACACGGTGGCGTTCCACGCGCTCGTCGCGGATTCCGGCGGGACCGCGCTCGCGACACAGCCGCCGCTCCAGTGGCAGATCACGTCCCAGTTCCCGGGGTTGGTCAAGCTCGACTCGGCGGCCGACTCCCTCCGGGTCCTGTTCGACAGCGGGGTCTACAGTGGATTCGGAAGCTTCAATTGGGTCGGTGTAACGCGGCCCTTCCTTGAGCTCGCGCCGGGTGACACCGTCTTTGGGCAGGGGACGCTCTTCAACCCGTTAGTCTATAACGTGGTGGGCTCTGGGATCAGTACCCTCGGCTCCTCGCGGGCCGCCGTTGATACGGTAACGAACAAGACCTTCTACACCAGCCAGGGCAATCAGACGGTTTACGTCAGCGACAATACCCAGAACGGCATCGTGGCCGGCGTGACGGTAGGATTCAATCCGATCTGGCTGACCGTCAGCCACGCGGGCGGGGCGGATAAGGTCTACGTTTCGAACAACACGAGCGGCTCGGTGTCGGTGATCAATGCCACTACCAACACCGTTTCCGCGACGATCACCCTGCCACCCACGAGCTCTCCGTATGGGATCACTGCCGCGGACCCTCTGGGCCGGGTATATGTCGCGGCGCGTTACTGCCCGGGCAGCCTGGGCCTGTGCACCACCGAAGTCGCCGTCATGCCGATCGACGTAGCGGGCGACAGCGTGGTGACTGCCGACATCGTCAAGCTGAACACGGATTCACTGCGAGTCCCGCAAGGCCTGGTCTTCAATCCGAATGACCAGCGGCTTTTCGTTGCGATGGACTCGGGGTACGTGAAGGTCGTGGACCCTTCGGCCAACGTGGAGGTCGGTACCATTCTGGTCGCCGCAGGTACGACCATCAGCGACATCGCGGTGAATGCCGTCACTGACACTATCTACGCTACTGTGCCAGTGGCGGGCGCTGTTGCCGTCATCGATCCGGTGACTGGCGCATCGCACTTCATGGGCGGGATCGGGACCCCCACAGGGCTCGGCGTCGACCCGGTCCGAAACCGCATCTTCGTCGCAGCGACGAACAATCAGTTTGTGGACATGTTCGACGGAAGGGACGAAACGGACTTCCGCCTGTCGGTTGGCGGGCTCTCGGATGATCCGCAGGACGCGCAACCCGACCCCCGTACGGGGACAGTCTACTCGCCCCATCTCTCCGCGCTGACCGCTTTGCAGTTCTACGGCAAGCCCGTCGGCCAGGCCCTCGGCGCCCCGCCGTTCCGCGGTGCGGCCCCTGTCGCCGTCCGGGCGCCCCTGCGTCTGACGCCCATGAAGCAGTCGCCGGCTCCTGCCAAGGCGACGCCTGCGGCCCAGCCCGGCAGACGGACCCTCCCGGCGTTGCCGCGGCGGGCGCCTGCGGGAAGTGCCACCTCCAGCGCGACGTCGAAGAAGCGGCCTACCCCGTAGCGCTGCCGTCCCGGCGTTAGATTTCCCGCATGAGCGAACCGGGTCGTCGCAAGACCGTCACCACCGTGGTGGGCGGGGTCCGGGTGGGCTCGTCCCATCCGATCGTCGTCCAGTCCATGACCAATACGGACACCGCCGACGTGACGGCGACGGTGGCCCAGGTACGCGCCCTCCATCAGGCGGGCTCGGAGCTGGTCCGGGTGACGGTCAATAACGACGCCGCGGCCCAGGCGGTGCCCGACATCGTGGCCCAGGTGGACGTGCCGGTGATCGGCGATTTCCACTACAACGGTCACCTCCTGCTCACCAAGTATCCGTTGTGCGCGGCCGCGCTCGCCAAGTACCGGATCAATCCCGGCAACGTGGGAGCCAAGCGCCGCGACGACCATTTCCGGGACATCATCGACGTCGCCATCGCCAACGGGAAGCCGGTCCGGATCGGCGTGAACTGGGGGAGTCTCGATCAGCAGCTCCTGACCGAGATGATGGACGCGAACGCCAAGTCGGCCGTCCCTGAGGACGCAAAGGACGTGACCATGGCGGCCATGGTCGAGAGCGCCATCCGGTCGGCGCAGCTGGCCGAGGCGTGCGGCCTGCCGCATGACCGGATCATCGTGTCGGCGAAGGTATCCGGCGTGGGGGACCTGGTGGCGGTGTACCGGAGTCTCGCGAGGGCGTGCGACTATCCCCTCCACTTGGGGCTGACCGAAGCGGGGATGGGGACCAAGGGCGTGATCGCCAGCACCGCGGGCCTCTCCATTCTCCTCTCCGAGGGCATCGGGGACACCATCCGCGTTTCCCTCACCCCCCGGCCGGGAGGCGATCGCACCGAGGAGGTGCAGGTCGCCCAGCAGGTCCTCCAGTCCCTGGGGCTGCGTGCCTTCACGCCGCAAGTCACGGCCTGTCCCGGGTGCGGGCGGACCACCTCCACGTTCTTTCAGGAGATGGCGGAGCAGATCCAGACCTACCTCCGCGAACAGCGTCCCCGGTGGGTGGCCCGGTATCCGGGCTCCGAAGAGCTCCGCGTGGCGGTGATGGGGTGTGTGGTGAACGGCCCCGGGGAGTCGAAGCACGCGCACCTCGGGATCTCGCTCCCGGGCACCTTCGAAGAGCCCAAAGCGCCCGTGTACGTGGACGGCGCCCTCAAGGTCACCCTGAGGGGTGACACCATCGTGGCGGACTTCCTCAAGATCCTCGAGGAGTACGTGGACGCCCGGTATGGGGCGGCGGCGCCCGACGCCTTGCTGACGCGGTAACTCTCACCCGTTTTGCCGTTTCACCCTAAATTGGGTCCGTCCCTCCAACCCGGGAGTCCCCGTGGAGAACCGGATCGGCTTCGGCATGCGCTTGGGAGCGTGGTTGATCGACTGTGTGATCGTGGGAATTCTGGCATTCCTCGGTGGCAGCACCATCGGCGGCATGCTGGGAGCCGGCGCGGGCGCCGCGATGGGCGCGGGTGACACAGACGCGACGAAGAGCATGGCGATGGGCGGGATGATCGGCGCCGTGATCGGTATCGTCATTGCCGCGGCGGTGATCGGACTGGTGTACAATCTCATCGAAGGCTTCACCGGCTGGACGTTCGGCAAGCTGGCGCTGGGCATTCAGGTCGGCAATCAGGACGGGACCAAAGCCGGCGTCGGGCAGCTCCTGGAGCGCTACGCGCTCAAGAACTGCTCCTACATTCTCACCATCCTCGCCGTGGTCACGGGCATCGGCATCCTCAAGACCATCGGCAATCTCGGCGGGCTCGCCATCTTCATCGGCTGTTTCTTCGTGCTCGCCGGGGCGAAGCAGGCCTTCCACGACATGATCGCGAAGACCGCGGTCTACAAGCGAAGCCAGCTCAACGCCTAGGCGATTCTGAGGCCGAGGGGGACCTCCCGGTCCGGTCCGATGAGGACGATGTCCCCCTCGCCTTGCACCACTCCCAAGGTCAGCACCTCCGAGAAGAAATTCGCGATCTGGCGGGGCGGGAAGTTCACGACCGCGAGCACCTGCCGTCCCACTAGATCCTCCCGCCGGTAGTGCGTGGTGATCTGCGCACTCGATGACTTCACGCCCAGCTCGCCGAAGTCGATCTTGAGCCGGTAGGCGGGCTTTCGGGCGTTGGGGAAATCGGACGCCTCGGTGATCCGGCCCACCCGGATCTCCACTTTGGCGAAGTCGTCCCACGTGATCTGGTTCACATTCCGTCCCTGGAGAACTGGTCGCGGAAACTCGCAGGTGTCCTCGCCGGAGGTCAACCAAGGCCGGAAAGGCTAGAAATGGAGCGGCCCGGACCATGGCACATGCCTTGCCCTTTGTAGGGTGTCCCCAAGCATGAGGTACCGATGTTCCGCGTGCTCCGTGGTACGGCGTTCTGGACGGTGCTCCTGGTGGCCGGTCTCGCATCCGCGAGTCAGGCTCAGTATCGCGGCCTGCGCGAAGTGGAGTCGTCGGCCGGTCCCCAGGCCGGTGTGACCCTGATGTTCGGGATCCCGCAGGGCCAGTTCCGGCAGTTCGTGAAGAGCGTCGGCGGGTTCGACGGCTTCCTGACGGTACCGGTGACGCGGAGCGGACTGGGAGTACGTCTCGAAGGGTCGATGCTCTTCCATGGCGGGAACTGCTACTCCGGCTGCGCCCTCGAAACCACGTCGTACATCGGGACGCTGCGCGCGGGCCCGCAGGTCACGCTGGGCGCCGGCAGCGTGCGCCTGTACGGACTCGCCACGGCGGGCTTCTCGTACTTCTCCACCGACGTGAACGACCGCTACGGCTGCGGGTGCTACGGATACAACGGCAACACCCTCCAGGACGACTTCACCGGTTCATGGGAAGCGGGGGGCGGGGTTCTCATGACCGTGGGGCGCCGAGGCCGGGTAGCGCTCGATCTGGGGGCTCGGTACCAGGACAACGGTCGCGCGACGTATCTGAACAACTCGAGCGTCCAATCGAACGGGGATGGGACGTTCACGGTGACGCCCATCCGCACGTCGGCAAACCTCGTGCTCTACCACCTGGGCGTGTCGTTCACGTTCTAGCTTTGCGGTGGTAGTACAGGTCCCACGGGCTGGTCCACGTCTTTCCGTCGTCCATGGAGACCGCGCCCCACTGGCGGACCGTGTTGGCGTCAATCTTCGCGAAGCTCATGAGCAGGGTCATGGCTCCGGCAGGTATGGTGGCGTGGGCGGTGAAGCGCAGGGTATCGCCCACCCACTCGCTCTCGCGGTACTCGGTCACGCGCCCCGTCTGATCAGTCCAGAACTGCTCCCAGTGCCCCAGTCCCGCGTTGTAGCTGCTCAGACTCTTGCCGTCGATTCCCGCCAGCGAATGCCAGTTTTCGAAGAGGGTACAGCCTCCGAGCAGCAGCTGAATGCTGCTCGAACCCGCGGGCTGTCCCTGCGGCGTCGTCACGTCCCATTCGCCCACCCAGAAATCGAACTTGCGGGATTCCGCCCGCGACATACAGGGCGCCGCCGCGACTTTCATCTCCTCCTTCAGCTGTCCGTAGCGCGCGTCTTTGACGAGGCCGGCAAAGTCCGGGTCGGACTCGAGCGCCGCGGCATTCGCATACCCTGCCTGAATGGTCTTGTGCAGCCAGGCCGACGCGGAGTCGAGGCGACCGGTGGCCGCGAAGAGGGAGGCGAGATTGTAGAGCGCTGGGATCCCGGCGCCGCCCGCGATCGCCCTCCGGTACGCCGGCTCGGCCCCGGCGATGTCGCCTGAGAGCTGCCGCGAGGTCCCCAGGTAGTACCAGTACCGCGGTTTGGTCGAGTCCGCCTTCACGAGTTGTGCGTACGCCTGGGCCGCCGCCCGGTAGTCCTTCGCTGCAAATAGCGCCGACGCGCGGGCGGCCGGGGAATCCGTCGAGGCCTGGGCGCCGAGGAACCCGGGGAGGACGATGGCGAGGGCGGTGAGGCGTGCGCGATGCATGGTGGCTCCTGTGGCGGAGTGGACTGACGGCAACCTACGCGGCCGGCTTGGCTCCGGGTGTCAGGAGGGCGACGATTCGCCAGTCCGGCGCGACGACCGGAGTTTCCCGGGCGCCGTTTTCGGACCCACGTAGATTCCAAACACTGACCAGTCGAGGGGATTGCAATGCCGGTGTCGAGACGGGAGTGGCTGCAGGGGATGGGGGCGATCGCCGTCGGGGCGTCGCTGCCCGGCGGGTCGGTGTCCCTGCCGGGCTTCAGAACGGCCTTTCCGCGCAAAGACGACTTCACCATCACCGAAGGCTTCACCTACCTCAATGGTGCCTATACCCACCCCATGCCCCGGGCCGCTGCCGAGGCGAGCCGGCAGGTGGCGACGCGGCGATCGACCCTGGCACCGGCGACCGACGCGCAGTTCTCGCGGCCGAACGGCGATCCCCGCGCCGCGTTCGCATCGCTGATCAATGCCAGGCCTTCGGAGCTCAGCCTGATTCCCAACACGAGCACCGGGGAAAATCTGGTGGTCGAGGCGCTGGGGATTCCGGGCGGCGGGGACTACAACGTCGTGACGGACGCTCTGCATTTCGACGGGGCCCTGGTCCATCTTTACGAATTGCAGAAGCAGGGGCTCGACCTTCGGGTCGTCACGCCGAAGGACGGACGGATCGAGATGGCCGACTTGGAGCGCGTGGTGGACGGTAAGACCAGGTTGATTGAGGTGTCGCTGGTCGCGATGTACAACGGGTTTCAGCACGACCTCAAGGCCGTCTGCGACCTCGCGCATGCGCACAGCGCGTACGTTTACGCGGACGTCATTCAAGGCGTCGGCGCCGTACCGTTCGACGTCCGCGCGACCGGTGTGGACTTCGCGGCGACGGCCTCCTACAAATGGCTGATGGGGGACTTCGGGATCGGCTTCCTGTACGTCCGGGAAGAGCTGCTGGACCGCATCCATCGGCCGCATTGGAGCTATGAGTCGGCCCCTGACGCGGACATCCACCAGTCGCCGTTCGATCCCGAGCACGGGAAGGTGTTGACCTATACGCCCGGAACCACCGCGGCGGAGTGCTTCCAGCTCGGGACGATGGACTATACGGCGCTGGCCGCGCTCGGCGTCTCCATTCCCTATATCCAGTCCCTCGGCGTCGAGAACATCCAGCGGCACCGGCAGCCGATGATCGACAGGCTGCAGTCGGAGCTGCCGCGGTTGGGGTTCACGCCGCAGACCCCGGCGGGCAGCACATCGCCGATCGTGACCTTCGCGCATCACGACGCGGAGGGGATCACCAGGAAACTTCAGAAGGCACAAGTTGAAGTGCGCGTGGCGCCGTACTGGATGCGGATCGCGCCGTCGGTCTACAACGACATCCACGACATCGACCGGTTGCTGGAGGCTCTGCACTAGCATGGAATTCGATCTGCGAGAGACCATCACGATGCTGGAGCGGACGCCCGCCGTGGTCCGGGAACTGCTGCACGGTTTGCCCGAGCGCTGGACTGTTTCGAATGAAGGCCCCGACACGTTCAGCCCGTTCGACGTCGTCGGGCACCTGATCGACGGCGAGGAGACGGACTGGATTCCCCGCCTCAAGATCATTCTGGCTCAGGGTCCGGACCGGCGGTTCGTGCCGTTCGACCGGTTCCGCTCCCAGGGGGCGCGCGAGACCCTGGCCGGCCGCCTCGACCGGTTCGCGTCGCTCCGGAAGGCGAACCTCGCCGTGCTCCGGGACCTCAAGCTGACGCCGGCCCAGCTGACGCTCACCGGAGAGCATCCGGAGCTCGGGACGGTGACCCTGGCGCAGCTGCTGGCGACCTGGGCGGTACACGATCTCACGCATCTGGCGCAGATCAATCGCGTGATGGCGAAGCAGTACAAAGCGGCGATCGGTCCCTGGGTCAAGTATCACCCGCTGCTCACGAGATGAATCAGCCGACCCTCAAGACCAGGAGGCTGACGTTGCGGCCGTTCACGGCGACAGACGCGCCCGTCCTGGAGCCGCTGGCCGGATTGCCCGAGGTTGCCGACACGACCCTCAACATTCCTCATCCATACCCGAAGGGCGGGGCGGCGACGTGGATCGCGACCCATCCGGCTGCCTGGGCCACGGGGGCCGGGGTCGTCTTCGCCATCGTGTCCGGCGACGGGCTCTGCGGCGTGATCGACATCACGCGCGACGCCCGGCACCAGTCGGGGGAGCTGGGCTACTGGATTGCGCCGGTGCATTGGGGGAAGGGGTACGCGACGGAGGCCGTGGTGGAGATGATCCGCTTCGGGTTCGAGGACCTGCATCTGCACCGCATTCACGCGGCGCACTTCACCCGGAACCCCGCGTCGGGACGGGTGATGCAAAAGGCGGGGATGCAGTTCGAGGGGATTCACCGCGGGCTGTACTGCAAGAACGGGAAGTTCGAGGATGCCGCACGGTACGCCGTAGTGCGCGAATAGTTCCGGGCGCTCTCCCTGCGGCACGACTGCACCGCAGGGAGGACCCCGGCGAGATGTCCTAGTCTCCTTTTGACGCAACGTTCGGGGGCAGCGGGCCGTCGCGGGGGCCCCAGTCGGTGCAGGGCCCAGCGGCGAGCGTGATCCCACCCACGGTGACAGGGCCGTACGAGTAGCATTCAAATTCCGTCATGAGGATCGTGTAGTACGGTGTCGGTGGATCCCCCCACCCATTCTTGTTCCAACCCAGGAAGTTGCGTCCGGGCACCCAAAAGCATTCAGTGCCGTACAGCCACGGGTAGGTCTGCACCAAACGGCCGCCGGTGACGCACGAACCCTGATTGATCATGTTTGCCCATTGAGACCCGACGTTGTACACGGCTGCTGACCGAATGCGCGTGTCGACATCCGGGTTGGAACTGCAGCTGTCCGCTTGCAGGATGGCGCCGACGTTACAGGCATGGCGAGTCGGATAGTTCGAATGCTTACCGACGCCAACCCAAACTCGGGGATATCCAGCGTACTTGTCGGGATACTCTATTTGACTGGTCGTGACATCGGAAGACCACGATCCAAGCAGGTTCCCGGGCCAATGGGCCGAGAAGTATCCACGGGCCAAGTACCAGTGAGAGCTGGTCGGGTCATACCGTAGATCTTCAATCAAGAATTCCGAGTCGCCTGCGTGGCCATTGCAAAGGCCGTCGTCGGAAACACTGAAGAGAACTCCGTTGAGCCCGAAGAATTGGCCTGCGTTCACGGTCAACCCGCAGACGTCCTGCCCGGTGATCAGTCCGTCCTCGGCATCGTGTGGAGGGGGGTCCGGCAGCCCACAATCCTCGTAGTAGCTGAAGAGATATGCGATCCGCACGACATTTCCTTCATTGGGAAAGGCCTTCGCCGCGAAGTACGGCTCCATTCCGGTATCACAATCGTAGGTGCTGAAGCGCATGGCGGGTCGGAACTGGAGCGCCAGTAGGGCCTCGCAGTGATCGTCCATATCGTCCTGGTCAGCATCGGCGATCCCGATCCCGTACGCGCTGATGCAGGTGGCCGGCGTCACCGTCGAACCCATCCAGTAGCCGGGGGCGGCCGGATTCGGATCGGTCGGGAGTGTTCCGCCACCACTGCCACCGCCTCCACCCCCGCCGCCGCCGCCCGTGTTGCAATCAGGATTCGTTTCGCAGCCGACGGTCGTGAGTTGTTCCACGCGACAGCTCTGCGTCGCAAAGAGGAGGAGCGCCGCAGTCATAAGGAGGGATGGTCGTAACAAACGAGGCAGTACGGAAAACGACGGCATGAGGAGTCTCCAGAATGGTGGTGGTACGGCAGTTGCAGACTGAGACGTCCGCATCGTTCATCACCATCGGGGACTGGGATCAACCAACGATCAACTCAGCCACAACTCAGGCTTTGCGTTGTTCGGAACCTGCAGGCGTTGTTTCGGCTACACTCCTGAGCGGCAGGTCTGTACCCTGTCCCGATGCTCGCACGCGTGCGCTCCGCGGCGGTCCTCGGGATCGACGCCTACCTGGTCGACGTCGAAACCGACATTGCCAACGGACTCCCCACCTTCGTCACCGTTGGCTTGCCGCAGGGGGCAGTGCGGGAGAGCCGGGACCGCGTGTACTCCGCGATCGCCAACACCGGCTACATGTTTCCCCTCAAGCGCTGCACCATCAATCTGGCCCCGGCAGACATCCAGAAGTCAGGCTCCGCTTTCGACCTCCCCATCGCGCTCGGCATCCTCGCCGCCACCGAACAGATCTCACCCGAACGCCTCGCCCGGATTGCCGTCCTCGGTGAGCTCGGCCTCGAGGGCGCGGTCCGGCCCGTGCGCGGCGCGCTTCCCGTCGCCCTGGCGGCGCGGACGGCTGGACTCGAGGCGCTGATACTGCCGCAGGAGAACCTCCCGGAGGCCGGCGTCGTCAGTGGACTGCAGGTTTTCGGTGCCCGGACGCTGGCCGAAATCGCGGACTACCTCGACGGGCGGGCGGACCTGCCGAAGGCGGCGGTGGATGTCGACCGGTTGTTCGAAGATCGCGCGCGTGACGACGTGGACTTCTCGGATGTGAAAGGACAGCAGCACGCCAAGCGGGCCCTCGAGGTGGCGGCGGCGGGGTCGCACAATCTCCTGATGGTGGGCCCCCCGGGATCGGGGAAAACCATGCTCGCCCGCCGGATCCCGACCATCCTCCCGAAGATGAGTCTCGATGAGGCCCTCGAGACCACCAAGATCCACTCCGTCGCCGGCGTGCTCCCGCTCGGTGAATCCCTGGTGGCCCGCCGCCCCTTTCGTGCGCCCCACCACACCATCTCGGATGCCGGCTTGATCGGC
>DATEGY010000124.1:0-64946 GCA_035279865.1 Gemmatimonadales bacterium
TGCGCGCGCCCCGCGGATTCACGCTCATCGAGCTGATGATCGTCATCGTCATCATCGGGATTCTCGCCACGATGGCGATCCTCAACTACACCAGCACGAAGCAAAAATCCTACGAAGCGCAGATGAAGTCCGACCTCCGGAACCTGGCGACCGCCGAAGAAGCGTATTTCTACGACAGCGCGTCGTACACGAACAGCCTGCCCCTGATGAACAACTTCAGCCCGAGCGCCGGCGGCACCATCGTCGTGAACGAGGCCACCAAAGTGGGCTGGTCCGCGACGGCCTCGAGTTCGGGTACGGGGCGGAAGTGCTACCTCTTTATGGGCTCCGCCACACCCGTGGGCGCCGCCACGCAGGAGGGTGTGGCCGCCTGCTCCTGACGGGGCTGATCAGGACGTTCGCGCGACGGCGTGAAGGCATGCTGTACGCGATGGACGGTGGAATCTGGCTGCATCGCCACCGCATTCACGACGAGCCGATGATCCACCTCGTCTCGGCCCGCCGGGAGCCGCTCCTCGCCGTCGGTGACCGCCTGGGCCTCGACCCCGTCTGGCTGCAATACAAGCCCCTGAAAGACCCGCGCACCGGCGTGCGGGTGGAAGCGTGGCACTGGGACTTGTGGGGGGAGCCGAAACGCCGGCTGGAGGCGCTGCTGGACGCCGGTCAGTGACCGGGGGGAGGGTCTTTCGGGGCCCGCACGCCGGGCCACCAGTTCCACCGCCCCGCGATGTGCATGATGGCGGGGACCAGGACCATCCGGATGAGGGTCGCGTCCAGGAGCACGGCGACGGCGAGCCCGAACCCCATGAACTGCACCGCCAGGACGCGGGAGAAGGCGAATACGCCGAATACCAGAACCATGATGGCGGCGGCGAACGTGATGGTGGACGCCGTGCTCGACAGCCCTTCCATGGTGGCGTGATCGTTCCGCCCGGTCTTGTCGAACACCTCTTTCACCCGCGTCAACAGAAACACCTCGTAGTCCATCGATAGTCCGAAGACCACCGCGAATACGATGACGGGCACCACCACGAAGATCGCCTCGGTGGGGCCGTCCAGCCGGAACAGCCAGCCGAGAAACCCGCGTTGGAACACGAGCACGGTGATCCCGAAAGCTCCACCCACCGATAGGCAGTTGAGGAGCACCGCTTTCAAGGGCACGAGGAGGGACTTGAACGCGACGAACAGCATCACGGCCGTGACGCCCAGGATGAGCGCGACGATGCCGGGGAAGCGCGACAGCAGATCGTTCTGGAGGTCGACGCTGGTGGCGGCGAACCCGCCGACGAGGATCGTGGCGCCGTCGAGTCCGCGAATGCCCCGGCGGGCGACGGCCCGGGCGTGCGTGGCCATCTGCATCAGTCCGGTCAGCGTCACCGAATCTTCCGGAATGACATCGACCAGCGTGGTACGGGAGTCGGCACTCAGATAGGCGTTGAAGAACGTCGGATGCCGTCGCCGCACCGAGTCCGGATTCGCGTAGAACATGGTGAGCGCCAGACTCGAGAGGTGCGGCTGCAGGGAGGCCACGCCGCGGACCTGCTTCACGCGGGGATCCTTGAGGATGGCGTCACCGAGCGCCTTGAGGCCGAGGAGGCGGCGCGCCGACAGCGCGGACTCTCCCGCCGGCAGGGCGATGACCACGCGCGTCGGCTGAATGATCCCCGAGACGCCCATCGTCACCAGCTCCTGCAGACCCTCGCCCGACTCGGACTCCGACGGGAACCAGTTCCGAGCCGGCAGGCCGATCTTCATCTGGGACAAGGGGATCATCAGGAGCCCGATGACCCCGCCCCCCAGCGCGATCGCCCGCCAGGGGCGGTGTCCGAGCCAGCGGGCCCAGCGCTCCCAGCCGGTGGGCGCGTGAAAGCGCGCGAGGGGGCGGGCCAGCCACTTGGGCCGGTCGATGCTCCTGCCGAGGATGGCGAGCAGGGCGGGCAGGAACGTGGTCGCGATGCCGATGGCGATGGCGACCACCAGCAATCCTCCGATCCCCACCGACCGCGTTTCGATCAACGGAGTGACGAGCAGCGCGGCGAATCCCACGACCACGGTGAGCCCCGACGTGATGACGGCCGAGCCCGCGGTCTGAATGGTGCGGGCCGCGGCGTCCGCGGGAGACAGGCCGCGATTGAGCTCCTCCCGGAACCGGGTCACCACCAGGAGGGAGTAGTCGATCCCCACCCCGAGTCCCACCATGCTGGTGATCGTCAGGGCGAAGACCGACATCGTCTGGAAATGCGCCACAATGGTGATGAGACCGAGGGCGATGATGATCGACAGGACGCCTACGATGATCGGGAGGATGGCCGCCACCAGCGCTCCGAAGGCGATGACCAGCACCACGAGGGAAATCGGCACCGCGCGGTGCTCCCCCTGCTGGGTGTCCTCGGCCGAGATGGTCCGGATGTCGTAGTCGAGTGCCGGGTCGCCCGTGAGCTTCACGTCGAACGCGCCGGCTCCGGGAATGGCGGCGACCGTCGCGGCGAGGGTGGTCCGGATGTCCGGGACGAAGTTGTTCTTGATGTTGTCGGTCTCGGCGGTCTCCATCGCCGCGATCAGGAACGTCGTGTGCCGGTCCTTGCTGACGAAGGTCGATTCTCCGAGGGACTGCGCCGAGACGACCTGTTTGATGTAGTACTTGCGGCGGAGGACGGCGCTGAGCGAGTCGAGGACGCGGACGAACCGGGGATGGCTCACCGGGACCGGTCCGCGGACGACGACGGCGACATATTCGGCGATCGGGTTCGGCAGCGCGGCCTTGAGGGCCTCACCGGCCCGGAAGGACTCAGTGGATTCGTCGGAGCCCCCGCGGACCGCCAGGGCGTCCTGCACCCGCGCCGCGCTCGGCGCGAGCACCGCCGCCACCAGGGCCCAGGCGAGAAGCACCCACCAGCGGCGGCGGATCAACATCCTGGCGGGGAGAGTTATCACGAGCGAGGGCGCATAGGCCGAGGACAATCATAGAGAGACTCCTAGGCCGAAGCTAGCGGCGCGCGTACGCGCGCCGACATATTGCGCCCATGGCCGACCGGCGTCCCTCGCCCGTTCTCATCGTCGCCTGCGCGCTCGTGTTCCTGGTGCTCTGGCGGACCGTGGTCCGTCATCGGCCGTCCCGCGCGCGGGTTGCGGCGGCGCAGGCGCCCGCCGTCCCGGTCCCCCACAAACGGGATTCCCTCGGTGCCCAGCTCACCGCCCGTGTGGACTCGGGACGGGACACCACGCCCGCCGCTCCCGTCTCACCCATGGATACGGTGGTGATGAATGAGCCGCAGGGGTATTACGATCAACTGGCCCGGGCGCAGACCCGCCGCCAGATCCGCGCCAGCGTCGGCGTCACCTATCTGAACGAAATCGTCGAGGAGAGCTCGGACTCGGCGCTGCATCGCTGGGACCACCGGTACCGCGATCCGGTCCGGATCTACCTCACGACCGATACCGTCGAGAACTTCCAGCCCGCCTTCCTGGATGCCGTGCGGTCGGCGATCACGCGCTGGGACCAGGTCCAGTTGCCGGTGCGCTTCGAATACGTCGACGACTCGAGCCGCGCCGAGGTGGTGTTCCGGTGGCGACGGCAGTTCGACATCGACCGCACGGGGCAGACCGACCTCACCTGGGACCGTGACGGCCACGTGCTGTCCGCCGTCGTCACCATCGCCACGTTCGATCCGTCGAACCACCCGATGGGCGTCGATGACGTCCGCGTCGTCGCGCTTCACGAGGTCGGTCACATGCTCGGTCTCAATCATTCGAGCGATTCGACCGACGTCATGTTCGGCCACACGATGGCCCGGGACCTCTCGGCCCGGGATGAACGGACCGCGCAGCTCCTGTACGAGCTGAGCCCCGGGAGCGTCCGGTGAGCCGCGGACCCCTCCCGCTCCTGGCGGGATCGTCCGCCGACCCGGGTCCAACCCTCGCCGACGGCCTCGACCGCCGGACCGTGACGGGAACGCTGGTGCTCCCGGAGGCGGACGGAGCGGTCCGCTGCGTCGCCTGCGGCCACCGCTGTCTGGTGAGGCCCGGCCGCCGGGGGATCTGCAAGGTCAGGTTCAACCGGGATGGGGAGCTGCGGGTGCCCGCGGGGTACGTCGCCGCGCTGCAATGCGATCCCACGGAAAAGAAGCCGTTCTTCCATTGCCTGCCCGGGAGCGACACGCTGACCTTCGGCATGCTGGGGTGCGACTTTCACTGCGGCTACTGCCAGAACTGGCTGACGTCCCAGGCCCTGCGCGACCCGTCCGCCGGCGTGCCGCCCACCGAAGTGAGCGCGGAGGCACTCGTGGGGCTCGCCCTGCGGCACGGGGCGCGCGTGGTGGGGTCGTCCTACAACGAGCCGCTGATCACGGCGGAGTGGGCCGTCGAGGTGTTCCGCCTGGCTCGAGCCCGGGGTCTCCGCACCGCCTTCATCTCCAACGGCAACGCCACACCCGAAGCGCTCGACTTTCTCCGCCCGTGGACCGACTGCTACAAAGTGGACCTGAAGGCGATGGACCCCGCGCGCTACCGGGAGCTGGGCGGCGTACTGGAGCATGTGACCGCCACCATTGGCGCGGCGAAGGCCCGAGGCTTCTGGGTCGAGGTCGTGACCCTGATCGTGCCGGGATTCAACGACGACCGGGCTCAGCTCGCTCGGGCTGCGGAGTTGATCGCCTCGGTCTCTCCCGACATTCCCTGGCACGTGACCGCCTTCCACCCGGACTACCGGATGACGGATCCGAAGGCGACTCCCACCGAGACGCTGATCGAGGCCTGTGAAATCGGGAGCGCGGCCGGGCTCCGCTTCGTGTACGCCGGGAACCGGCCAGGTGCCGTCGGAGAATGGGAGAACACGTACTGCCCGGACTGCGGGGACCTCCTGATCGAGCGGCAGGGATACACGATCAAGGCTCAGCGGATCGGGAGCGACGGGCGTTGTCCCTCGTGCGCCCGCGCCATCCCCGGGATCTGGGCCTAGTGCTCGCGCTACTCCCCTTCTTGCTCGCGCTCCAGACGCCCGCGAGCCCGTACGACTCCGTCGTGTTGTCGGGGATCCGGCAGGGCGCCTATCCCGGGGCAGTGCTGGTCATCGGCGGCCGCGACAAGATCACATACGAAAAAGGGTACGGGCGGCTGACCTGGTCGCCAGGCGCTCCGGCAGACCGCCCGGACTCCACCCTGTTCGATCTCGCGTCACTCACGAAGGCGGTGGCGACCACGACGGCGGCGATGATCCTGGTGGACCGGGGCAAGCTCAAGCTCGACGTCCCGGTCGCGACGTATTTGCCCGAGTTCAACGGGAAGGGCACCGCCGCCGTCACCGTCCGCATGCTCCTGACTCACACGTCCGGGCTGCGGGGAGATCTGCCCGTCCCGGTGCTCAAGGCGCTTCCGGATGGGGCGGCGCTGCTTCGCACGGTGCTGGCGGAGACGCCCCGGACGGCGCCCGGCTCGCGGGTCGTCTACAGCGACCTGAACTTCGTGCTCCTCGGGGAGGTCATCCACCGCCTGTCGGGGGAGCCGCTCGACCAGTTCGTGGCGAACGAAGTCATCGCCCCGCTGGGACTCGCGCAAACCCGCTACCGGCCGTCCCCACAGCTCGCGCGCCGCACGGCGCCGACCGGAATCTGGCACGGTCATCCCGTGGCGGCCGTGGTGAACGATCCGACCGCCGCCAAGGCGGGCGGCGTTTCCGGAAACGCCGGTCTCTTTTCCACCGGAGAGGACCTCGCCCGCTTCGCGCAGTTCCTGCTCCGCGGCGGCACGCGCTCCGACGGTAAGCCCCTCGTGTCTCAGACGACGGTGCGCCTGTTCACCACCCGGTCGCCCCAGGCCGACGTCGGCCCCGACCACCGGGCCCTCGGCTGGCAGGCGGTGCCTACGGACGAGGAGGTGTCGAGCGCCGGAAGCCTCTTCGGTCCGCGGAGCTTCGGACATACGGGATGGACGGGCACGTCCCTCTGGATCGATCCCGACCGCGATCTCTTCGTCATCCTGCTCACGAACCGGGCGTTCGCGCCGCGGGCGAAGAAGCCGTTCACGGTCCTGAAGACGGTCCGGGGCCGCCTGGCGGACGCCGCGGCCCGGGAGAGCGACCGCGCGCGGTAGGAACTTCTTGCCTCGGGGTACCGTTCCCGGGTAGGTTCGCGATGGCGGGAGGAGTGGAATGACGGATGTGCAGCTCACCGAGGAGCAGCTCAAGACGGCGCTCCGGTCGGTAAAAGATCCTGAGCTCAATCTGAACATCATCGACCTGGGGCTGGTCTACGGCGTGGACCCCGGGGACGGTGACGTGCGGGTCACCATGACGCTGACCTCGCCCGGCTGCCCGGCGGGACCCCAGATCATTCACGACATCTACGAACAGCTGAAGCCCATCCCGGGGGTCAAAGACGTCGACGTTGACTTGGTGTGGGAGCCGTACTGGACGCCCGAAAAAATCGAACCGAAGATCCGGGCGATGATGGGGTTTTAGGAGGCCTGGGCCGTCGCCTGCAGCAGGGCGTCACCGACTACCGAGAGTTGCCAGCGCCGGAGCTCCCCGATACGGGCGAGCCCGGCGCGATCCGTTGGATGGGCTCTCGCCACGGCTTCGAGGGCGACCCGTCCCAAGAGGACCCCGGGGTCGATCCCCAGCTCGGCGGCCCGGGCGTTGCGCGCCGCTTTGAGCTTCTCCTGACGCACATCATAGGACGGGTCATGCGGAGGGCGCGGCGGCCGCACCAGACGCGGCAGTTCGCTTTCCGGAACCAGGAGCGCCCGTTCGACCGCTTCGAGCAGCGCCGGCCCGTGCCGCTTGGCGAGCGATGCCGGGAGATCCTTCACGCGGGCCAGGTCGTCGGCGGTCCGGGGAAGGGCGCGGCTGACGCCGAGGAGTGACTCGTTGCCGATGATCCGGAATTGGGCTTTGTCTTCGCGACGGGCAATTCCCTCGCGCCAGGCGGAGAGCTCCCGGAGCACCGCCAGCTGGCGGGGGCGCAGCGCCTTGGCGCCCTTGATGCGGAGAAAGGCCGCGCCGTCATCCTGAGGCACGGTCCACCGCAGTCCTTCCAGTCTCGCGAATTCTTCCGTCGCCCAGTCCCAGCGGGACAGCTCCCGCAAGCGCGCTTCGAGCGCGTCGCGCAATGCGGGCAAGTGCGCCGTGTCGGCGGCCGCATACTCGAGCATACCGGGGGTCAAGGGGCGCTGCGACCAGTCCGCCTTCTGATGAGCCTTGGACAGCTTCAGCCCCAGGTACTTCTCGAGGAGGGCGGCGAGGCCTATGGCGGGCTCTCCGGCGAGCTGCGCGGCCACGCGGCTGTCGAAGAGGCGGACGGCCCGGAAGCCGTAGTCCCGGTCGAGGGTGCGGAGATCGTAGTCGGCGTCGTGGAAGATCTTCTCCACGCCCGGGTCGGCGAGGAGTGTGCCCACGGGCGAGAGGTCGGTGATCGCCACGGGGTCGATGATCGCGGTGGCGCGCCGGGTGGACAACTGGACGAGATAGATGCGGTCCACGAAACGGTGGAAACTCGCCGCCTCCGTGTCCACGGCCACCGGGGACTCCCGGCGGAAGGCGGTGACCACCTGGGTCAGCGCCTCCGGGGTGGCGATGTATCGCGCGTCGCTAATGCTGATCCGCCTTGCCCAGCTGCTCCAGTCCGGCCGCGATCTCTTCCAGCGCCTTGGCGAGGGTCTTGTAGAATTCGGGATCGGGGGGTTCGGGTGCGCCGCCCAGCGGGTCACCGGCGCATTTGCGCGCGGCCCGCGCGGCGTGTCTGATGTAGTCGGTAGCTACCCGCATGGATTCACTCGCGGTGAAAGGCGTTGAGCATTGGATACCGCGGATTTCGCCCGAAAGATACGTGCGGCGTTCCGTCCCTGCTCTCTGGGAACGTGGCCCACGCCCCTCGAATTGCATCCCGCGCTCGCCGCCCGGGTCGGCGCGGATGCGTTCTGGGTGAAGCGCGAGGACCGGTCGTCGGGGGTTTACGGAGGGAACAAGGTCCGCGGCCTCGAGTTTCTCTTCTCGGACCTCGCCTCCGGGGACGCCGTGGTGACCATCGGTGGCTGGGGGTCGACGCACTGCCTCGCCACCGCCCGGCACGCCCGTGCCCTCGGGGCCCAGGCCGTGCTGGCGCAATTTCCCCAGGGGCACAACGAAGCCGAAGGGCGGACCTCCCGGGCCTCTGGCGCCGTGTCGACGCGCGTGTTTGCGGCGCGCTCCTGGGTGGAATTCCCTGTTGCCCTGCTCCGGGCCTGGATCGCCGCGGGGCGGTTGGGGCCGCGGGTGTACATCAGTGGCGGGGGAGCGACGCCCCACGCAGTTCTAGGACACGTTCTCGCGGTCCTGGAGCTGGGCGAGCAACTCGAGTCGCCGCCTGATGCGATCGTCACTCCCCTCGGGTCGGGCGGTACGGCGGCCGGGCTCTTGCTGGGATGTGCCCTGCTGCAATGGCCGACGCGCGTGATCGCGGTGCGCGTGGCGCCGCGCGTCGTGGCGAACCACTGGCGGGTGGGGAATCTGGTGCGTGGCGCGCGGAGGCTGTTGGAGTCACGGAGCATCCCACTTCCGCACGTCCCCACGCCCCTGAGACTGTCCGTGCTGAACGGAATCGGAGATGGCTACGGATACCCGTCCGCCGCGGGAGAGGAGGCGCGGCAGTGGGGCGCGGCATCGGGTCTCGTGATCGATTCGACCTATGGAGGGAAGGCGTTGGCCATCGTGCCTGACGTGGTTCGTGCGGGGAGCCGGCGCGTGGTGTTCTGGCACACCTACGCGGCGCCTGGCGAGTGAGCCGGACCGTGCGAGTCCCGGTGGATGACGTGGACATTTCGGTTCAGGAGCGGGGAGCGGGTCCCGCGCTGCTGCTCGTGCACGGGTTTCCCTTCGATCATGATCTCTGGCGGCACCAGCTCAAGACCTTGCCGGGCTGGAGGCGCATCGCCCCGGATCTCCGGGGAGCGGGCCAGTCGAGCGCGCCGGCCGCCGGCTACTCGATGGCGCGTTATGCCGACGACGTGATCGCCGTCCTGGACGCGCTGGACGTGGCCGCCGCGGCCGTCTGCGGGTTGTCGATGGGCGGGTACGTGATCTTCGAGCTTCTGCGCCGGTACCGGTCCCGGGTGCGCGCCGTGATCCTGTGCGACACCAAGTCGGAAGCGGATTCGGAGGAGGGGCGGCGTGGACGGGAAGAAATGATCGTCCTGGCCCGAGAGGGTGGCGCGAGGGCCGTGGCCGACAAGATGCTGCCGGTGCTGCTCGCCCCGGCCACGATGACCGAGCGCCCGGAGGTCGAGGCGCAGGTTCGGGAAATGATGGAGCGGACTCCCGTGTCGGGGATGGTTGGTGCTCTGCAGGCGATGCGGGACCGGGTGGATTCCACTCCGGTCCTGTCGGAGCTCCGCCTTCCGGTGCTGGTGGTCACGGGTGAGGCGGACGGGATCAGCACGCCGGAGGGGAGCGCCGCCATGGCGGGAAAGATCAAGGGGGCCAGGTTCGCCACCATCGCTGGTGCCGGACACTTGCCCCCTCTCGAACAGCCCTTCGTGACGACCCGCTTGATTGCGGACTTCCTGAAGACCGTTCTCTAGCGTCTAGAGTCAGGCACCCTTGCGCTGGGGTTTTCCCGGCGGGTTGTCGCTCTGAAAGATCTCGCGGTTCAACGCGATGAATTCTTTCCACTGGGTAGGGACGTCTTCTTCAGGGAAGATGGCGGTCACCGGGCACTCGGGTTCACAGGCGCCGCAGTCGATGCACTCGTCGGGATTGATGAAGAGCTGTTTTTCGCCCTCGTAGATGCAGTCCACGGGACAGACGTCCACGCAGGACCGGTCCTTCAGGTCGATACAGGGCTGGGTAATGACGTACGGCATCTACGGCCTCTCCTTCAGGGCTTCGTGGCGTGGCGAACCCCAAACGTAGAAGGGGGTCTATCCGAGTCAAGCCCTTTGGGTTGCGCGCTTGTGGTTGTCTCCGAGATACCTCAAGAATGAGATACTGATGAGTATCTAAGATACCATTGGGTACCCTTCGTGAGCCGGTTTGACGGTTTTTCCGTACGTCTCCCCCTGACGTGTTTCGGTAGTGGGTACTGTGCCGTATCTTAGATACCCATGGGTATTGTCAAGAAGCAGCGCCGCGCTGAAACGCGGACGCTCCTCCTCGAATCCGGGCTGAAGCTGATTGCGGAGCAGGGCCTGGAGCTGGCCTCTCTCGACCAGGTGGCCGACGCGGCGGGCTTCACCAAGGGCGCCATCTACCGGCAATTCCGGTCCAAACCGGCCTTCATTCTCGCCATCTTCGAGCAGTACGCGGCGGTCGCCCGGGCCGGAGCCGGGGCGCGGCAGGCTCCCTGGTTCATCCCCCTGACGCTCCAGTTCGCCTCCCACGCCATGCGGGACCCCCTCCTCCGGAGGCGGTTCGCGGTCGTTCTCGCGGAGGCTCCCGACGGGACCACCCCCGACGGACAGCTCCTCAGGGCTCTGGCCCGCGTGCTCCCGGCACCCCAGGCATGAACAGCTTGGCCACCTGGATCAACGCCGTCGCCGACTTCTGCTTCGCGGCGGTCTTTCTCATCACCTGGATCGCGCCCAACACGTTCGGGGAGCACACGCTCCGGTTCCTGATGCTCGTCATGATGATGGAATTCGTAGTGGTTCACAGCTCGGCGTTCATGGGAAACGTGATGATTTCGCGGGCGAACCGTGGAGCGCAGGCGACCGCCCTGGCCGGGTTCGGGCTGTTCTACTCGTTGTTCGCCGGAGCCTTCGCGCTCGCTTTCAAGACCTGGTGGCCCATCACGATGTTCTGGGGCCAGACCTTGAACCGCATGCTCGGCGTCCTCTTCGGTCAGGTCCCGGACGACGACCAGAAGGCCTTCATCCAGCGAAGCTGGATCGCCTCCGTCCTCCTGTATCTCGTGAGCGCGTTCGTCACCATCGTCATGCCGATGCCGCGGCTGGGCATCACGTCCACCGTAATCGCCGCGCAGCAGATCCATTCGAGCGGACTGTGGGTCGAGCAGCCGCAGCGCGTGCTGGCATTCGGGGTGATGTACTTCCTGCTGACGGGATGGTCGGACCTGAAGGGGCACATCTGGGCCAGCGGGATTAAGGTCGCCCGGAGCTAGCGCTCCGCCGCGAGCCGCGCGATGCGGCCCCGGACATCCCGCACGACGGGTTGCAGCTCGGCGTCGGCGTTCTTCCAGAGATCCACGAACTTGTTGTAGTTATCGAGCGCCTGCGCACGATCGCCGCGCGCCTCATGGAGCTCGCCGGCCCGCTTGTACGACGGTCCCAGCTCCCATCCGTCATCCCAGATCCGGAAGGCGTCGGGCGTCGTGAGATAGCGATCGTAGTAGACCAGGGCCGAATCCTGCTGATGCATCTGATCAAAGAGGGTGGCCTGGTCCCAGAGTCCGCAGACCGCGCATCCCGATTCGTCGCGGAACGCCCGGACCTCGGCGAGCGCGTCCGCGTACCGGTGCTCCGCGCGGGCGATCGCGGCCGTCCCGTTGTGCCGCCCCGGGTTGGCGCGTCGGAGGCCTTCGGGCACGAGCCGTGCATACTCAGCCATCAGCTCCTTGGCCTGCTCCACGCGGCCGGTAAGGGCATAAGCCTGAGCCAGGGCGCTGTAGGGCCGGTCCGATACCGGGATCGACGTGAGGGGATGCCGCGAGAGCGCGGCCCCGACCTTCTGAAGCGCATCGGCGGGGCGATCACGATAATAGACGTCGAAGGCGGCCTGGCCGATGGCGGCGTTTATGTAGTCGCCGGGGAGCCCGCGCTGTTCGGCGATCGCCATGACCTTCCGGCTTTCCTGCAGCGCCTCCGCCAGACGCCCTTGCGCGCCGCGCACCGCAGTCATCCCTTGCTGCACGTTCTCCTGGACGAACGGGCTGCCCGCGTAGTCCTTCCGGAGCTGAGCCACCACCCGCTCGGTTCCCGGGTAGTCCCGCTCCGCTGTGGTGATCCAGAACCACTGGGCCGGTGCCACGGGAGAATTGGGGAAGGCCTTTTGATACTGGTCGGTCAGGGTGCGGGCAGCGGAATCCTGACCCAGCACGAGCGCGACCTGAATGAGCTGCTGGTAGCAATTGCCGCACCCGACCGCGATGCCGCGATTGAGCAGGCTCTCGGCGGCGGCGTATTCCCGCCGCGCGATCAGCAGGATCGAAAGGTTGTTGAGGCCCACATAGTAGTTGGAGTCGATGGCCAGCAAGTCCCGGTAGGCGGCGATGGCCTTCGGCATGTCGAAGTCCGCCAGCTGGAAATAGTAGGCTACGGTCTGGTCCCGCTCCGCCGGGGTCAGGCGATCACGGTGGTCGTAGGCCTTGGTGACCGCGTCCACCTGCTGCTGGATGGACGCCCCCGTATTCCCAAGCACCACGGCCAGCTTCCGGTAGGCCATGGCGAATTCGGTGTCGAGAGCCACCGCCTGCTGCAGCACCGGCACGGCCGCCTCGTCCTCCCCCTGACCCGACAGCCGCACCCCCTGGGAGTACTTCCGCAACGCCTCGAGAGACGACGTTGTGACCTGCTCGAGCTCATCCGACGCGCGAAGAGTCGTCAGCGATTCGCCGATTCGAGAACGCAGATCCTTCGACAGGCGATCGAGGGCACCGAGGAGCGCGCCGTCGTTGTCCGCATTCTCCCGCAGCGCAGCGAGCACCGAGCCGTCCGCCGCGGAGACCACACTCACCGTCAGGACGTATGCCTTTCCGACCGCCGAGATCTGACCGGTCACCACCGCCTTGGCCCCCTCGCGCTGAGCGAGATCCTGCGCCACCGCGTTGGTCATCGGGGTGCCGGGGGGCTTCTGCATCCGCTGCAGCGCGCTCGCGACCTGTCGCGTGTCGAGCAGATGCACCGTGCGGGACTGCGAAAGGTCCACCCGGAACGCTTCGGTCAAGGTGGACCCGAGCGTCGTGTCGGCCGAGTGATTCTCGAAATCGGCGAGGACGATCTTGTCTTCAGCTGAGAGCCGTCCCTTGGCCATCAGCGTGCCGACCGACCCGATGCCAAGCAGGCGCAGGGTCATGTAGACCGCCGCCGCCGCCGCGAGGCCACCGAAGGCGAGGCCGCCGCCGACCATCGCTCTCCGCCAGGTGAACCACTTCGCCAGCGGGTGGGTGGGCACGTACCCGGTCGTGTGCGCCAGCGCGCGCCGACGCTCGAACACGCCGGTTACGAGCATGATCGGCAAGCCGACCACGAGCAGCACGCCGGCAGCCGCGAATACCCAGGTAGGGAGTCCCAGCCTCTGCATGAGGAAGTAGACGAGTGCCAATACGGCGACGCCCCCCACGCCGAACACGGTCGCGACGCGCACCGGATGGGCGCGGCGGACTGCCGCCTCGGTACCCGACGAAATCGCGGGCGTGCTTCCGGTCGGCGTCATTCCGCCCGAGGGCGTCATGATGACGTCGAGCAGCTGCACCAGCTCGAGGGCGGATTGCGGACGATCGGCGGGTTTCTTGGAGAGGCACCGCATGATCAGGGCGGCCAGTGCGGGCGGGACCGTGGACCGGTGCGCGACGAGCGAATCCGGCGCCTGGGTGACGTGCGCCGCGAGCATCTGCTGAGGGGTCGACGCCGAGAAGGGCAGTCGCCCGGCGAGCATCTCGTACGCCAGGACGCCGGCGGCGTAGATATCGGCCCGATGATCGACGTGGGGATCGGCGGCGGCCTGCTCGGGCGCCATGTAGGCGGGGGTGCCAAGGGCGACGCCAAGGGACGTCAACGTCGACGAGCCGCTCGAGGCAGCGACCGCCTTGGCCACGCCGAAGTCCGTCACGACGGCATGGCGATGGGAAATCAGAACGTTGTCGGGCTTGATGTCGCGGTGGACCACGCCCATGGAGTGGGCGTAGCCGAGCGCGTCGGCGACGTCGCGGAGGATCCGGACCGCCTCGCCGATCGGGAGCTCCCCTTCGCGGGAGAGCTTCGCGCGCAACGACTCCCCCTCGACCAGCGGCATCGTGTAGTAAAAGAGATCGCCGGTTTGGCCGGCGGCGTGCAGCGGAACGATGTGAGGATGTTGAAGCGACGCGGCGAGCTGAATTTCTCGACGGAACCGCTCGACGTTGACGCCCGCCGCCATGTCCGGCGGCAGGACCTTGATGACGACCTTCCTGCCGAGCGCCAGTTCCTCGGCCAGAAAGACCCGGCTCATCCCCCCGCCGCCCAGCTCCTTCTCGAGGCGGTAGGTGGACTTCAGCGCTTCCTGGAGACGGGTTTGGAGGTCGGACATCGGGGGCTCAAAATACGGGCCCGATGCTGATCGCGCGAGGGATTTCCTTCTTTTTTTTCTAAACGACGAGGCGGCTTGTCATCCTGAGCGAGTGCGCGAATGCGCGCGAAGCGAAGGACCTGCTTGTGCCCGTCCGCGCTCGAACATCCGTTGCCGTGGGAGCGAAGCAGGTCCTTCGCTCGCTGCGCTCGCTCAGGATGACAAGCGCGCCTTCCCTATCAAGAAAAGAAGGGAGAGATCAGTCCGCGCCGACCGGCTCCTGCCGCGTTTGGGGCTCCCGAACGCCCAAATTCCGCTCGATCTCCCGCGTGATGTGCATGGAACAGAACTTCGGCCCGCACATCGCGCAGAACTCCGCACTCTTGAAGTACTCGGATGGCAGGGACTCGTCGTGGAGCTCCTGCGCCCGCTCGGGGTCGAGTGAAAGCCGGAACTGCTCCTTCCAGTCGAACGCGTACCGGGCCCGCGACAGCGCGTCATCACGGTCCCGTGCACCCTTCCGGCCGCGGGCGATGTCCGCGGCGTGCGCCGCGATCTTGTAGGCGATCACACCCTCGCGCACTTCCTCCGCGTTCGGCAGGCCGAGGTGCTCCTTCCGGGTGACGTAGCAGAGCATGTCGGCGCCGTACCAGCCGATCATCGCCGCTCCGATGGCGCTCGTGATGTGGTCGTATCCGGGCGCGATGTCCGTCACGAGCGGCCCCAGCGTGTAGAACGGCGCCTCGTGACAGATACGCTTCTGGCGTTCGACGTTCATCTGGATCTGGTCCATCGGGATGTGCCCCGGTCCCTCGATCATCACTTGCACGTCCTTCGCCCAGGCCCGCTCTGTCAGTTCGCCCAGGGTGTCGAGCTCCGCGAACTGGGCCTTGTCGCTGGCATCGGCCACCGAGCCGGGCCGGAGGGCGTCGCCGAGTGACAGCGTGACGTCGTACTTCGCCGCGATCTCGAGGATCTTGTCGAAGTGCGTGTAGAACGGATTCTCCTGGTTGTGGTGCGTCATCCAGTAGGCGTGGAGCGAGCCGCCGCGGGAAACGATCCCGGTCACCCGGCCCAGGGCCAGCCCGACATAGGCGCGCTTGATGCCGCAATGCACGGTGACATAGTCGACGCCCTGTTGGGCCTGGTGCTCCACCATGCCGATCAAGTCATCGGCGGTGAGATCCTCAACCTTCCCGATTTCCTGCACCGCCTGATAGATGGGCACGGTGCCGATCGGCACCGGAGACGCGTCGATGATGGCCTGGCGGATGGCGTCGATGTTGCCGCCGGTGGAGAGATCCATCACGGTGTCGGCGCCGTAGTGCACCGCGTGATGGAGCTTGTCGAGCTCCCCCTCGATGTCCGAGGTGACCGCCGAGTTGCCGATGTTCGCGTTGATCTTGACCTTGGCCACTTTGCCGATGGCCATGGGGTCGAGCTGCTTGGCGAGATGGTGGACGTTCGCGGGGATCACGAGACGGCCCGACGCCACTTCGTCGCGGATCGTCTCCGGGGCGAGCTCTTCCCGCTCGGCCACACGCTGCATCTCGCGGGTGACCGTGCCCTGGCGGGCGACATGCATCTGCGTAACACTGTCCATACTGACTCCCTCCGCCGGTCTTAACCGGGTCAGGTTCTGAGGGTGTGATCTCAGCCTGCACCGTGCAGGCACCCCTGTCAGCTCGGAATCTACTCCGCAGTCCAGCAGGCGCGCACCTGCATCCCATGCCCTTAGTCCTGCTCATGACGAGCGAGCACGGTTGTCATCCTGAGCGCCAAAGGCGCGAAGGACCTGCTTCTTCCTCTACTCCACCAGGAGGGTCGCAATCTCCCAGGGATGCAGGGTCAGTGACACGCTCCGGCCGTCCGCCGAGAGCGGGAGCGCGGCTCCCGGATCCTCGAGCAGGTTCGCGCGCCGCACCCGTTTCACGGCGCGCCCGAACGAGATCGTCGTGGTGGTGGCCTTCCCGTGCCACTCGACCACCCGCAGCACGAGCCCCGGCACATCCTCGGCGCGCTTCACTGAGGTGATGTACACGTCGGGCTCGGAAGGCACCGCCACCGACCATGAGCGGCCGGCGGCCCCGGTGTGCGCTTCGGTCGCGACGGCGATCATCGGGACATTGAACGCCTGTCCCTCCCGTTCAGTCAGGCCGGTCTGCCAGCCTCCGGCGTGTGGATAGATGGCGTACCGGAAATGCTGCTGCCCCCGGTCGGCCAGCGAATCGGGCCAGAGGGGCGAGCGGAGCAGGGACAACCGCATCCGGTTCCCGCGCGTGTCCCAGCCGTATTTCGAGTCGTTCAGGATGCTGACGCCGAATGCCGAGTCGGACAGGTCACCCCAGCGATGACCCGGGTGCTCGTACTTCGCCCGCTCCGCCTGGGTGGACGGATGCGTGGGCTGGCCGATGGCTCCGTAGCCGATCTCGTAGGTCGCACTGTCGGCGGTGACGTTCCAGTCGAAGGCCGCCTTCAGGAACTTGTGGCGTTCATGCCAGTCGATCTGGTTGTCGATCTCGAGGAACGGTTCACCGCGGCGCAGCACGATGCGCTGGGTGATGCGCGTGCCGTTCCAGGGCTTTTCGAATTCGATCCAGCGCTCGACGGCATCCCCTCCCGCCCGGAGCGCCTTCACCGAGTCGATCGTCCACAGCTTGCCCGTGAACCCCGTGTTCCAGGCGTCCCACTGGGCGGGCTCGTCCACCAGAAGCTGGAGCACGTTGGCATGGCCGCTGTCGGCGATGGCTTCGTGATGTGCCTTGCGGTCGTACAGGTGGACGATCTGACCGGTCTTCGGGTCCACGTCGACCGACAGAAACTCGTTCTCGAGGTGCGTCCGGGAGCCGGCGAAGGAGCGGTCGTCGGGAATTCTCCCGGCGCGAATCCAGAACACCGTTGCTCCCAGCGATGGTACGCCCGTGGCCCGGCAACGCAGGGAATCTCCCCGGATGACCGCGGGTTGCGTCTTCCCGCGCTCGTCCGCGGCCACCAGGGAGCCCGACAGGCCGCGGAGGGCGTCGGTCAGCGGCACCGCGACGAATCCGGTCCGCGCCCAGGACGAGGGATTGAACACCGTCACCGGCACCCCGCGACCGCGGGTATCGAGCCGTCCAGCAAGATCGCGGACCGACCGATCCCGAATGGCCGTGCCGGCCGCGGCGACGGAGTCATACGTCGCCATCGCGTCGAGGTAGATCGGATGGATGCCGGATCCCGGCAGCAGGTCGTGGAACTGGTTGAACAGCGTCTGCCGCCAGGCGTGCTCGAGCGAATCCTTCGGATAGGGGGCGGGGTCGACGGTGGCGAGAAACTCCGCCGTGCCCAGCAGGGTCTCGCTCTCACGATTTCGGCGCTTCATCCAGCTCTGCGTCGTGTAGGTCGCGCGGTGGTATTCGAGGTACAGCTCGTCGTTCCACAGGGGCCATTTGTCCATCGGCCGCGCGCCCCGGATACTCGAAAGTGCCTGGGTGGGACGGTCATCCTTCAGCACGGGGAAGGCAGGGAGTCGGCCCAGATCGCCCCGGCGGTCCAGCATTTCCGCGGTGGGCCCGCCGCCATGATCGCCGACGCCGTAGAGTACGAGCATGTGGTGGGCGGAGCCGGTGCGGGCGTTGTCCTGGCGCATCTGCTGGGCGAGCGTCGCCCCATCGAGATCGTGGTCGTAGCCGTATGGGTTGTACGCGAAGATCGTCGTGCCGTCCCGGCCCTTCCACCGGAAGGCGTCGTACGGGAACGTGGTCGAGTCGTTCCAGCGGATTTTCTGGGTGACGAAGAAATCCATCCCGAGCTCGTGCCAGATCTGCGGCATCTGCCACGGATAGCCGAAGGAATCGGGGGTCCAGGCGACCTTCGACCGGTGACCGAAGAGCTTCTGGAAGTACCGCTGTCCGTAGAGCCCCTGACGGACGAGGGATTCTCCGCCCGGCATGTTCTGATCGGCCTCGAGCCACCAACCGCCCACCGCTTCCCACCGCCCGGCGTGCTCGGCGGCGCGGATCGAATCGAGTAGTCCCGGTGCACGCTGAGCCAGCCAGTCGTAGTACTGGGCCGCACTCGCCGCGAAGGTCATGGACGGGAACTTCTGCTCGAGCTTGAGCGCCGTCCGCCACGTGGCTTCCACCACGCCCACCGTCTCGGTGTAGCGCCAGAGCCAGGCGGCGTCGATGTGCGAGTTGCCGACGAGGTGGATCGTGTCGCGCGCAAAGAGACTCGAGTCGGCCGCGAAACTCTGCGATGCCTGTTTCTCGAGATACCGGTACGTCGCCTTGTCGGGCGTCATCATGGCCGTGAGCCAGGCGCGCGCGTCGGGCCAGGGGACGGAGCCCGATGAGTCGCCGAGCGCCGGCAGGAGCGTGAGGTCGAGGGCGAAGTCCGAGTACGACCGATCCCGCACGCGGGCCCGCGGATGGTCCCACCAGGGTCTGGTCGAATCGCGGACGATCGTGATGTGGAGGGTGTCTCCCGCCGCGCACTGGGAGCAGAGCGGCAGGGTGCCGTCGGCGCCCGGCGTCTGTGCCTTGCCATTGATCGAGTACTGCGCCGTCGGTCCGAACTCGGCGGCGAGGAGGTCGACCGACAGGCCCGCGAAGGCCGGCGGGACCGTAACCCTGGTCTCGAGGGTGGTGCTGTGGTCATTCCAGTTCGCGAACTGGATGCGGGAGTCGAGGAGTGCGAGGACGGCCGCGGGATCGAGGGGTGCAATCCGGACGTCCGTCGAGACTCCCATTCGGGTCGCGAGGGTGGCCGCGGTATCGAGGGCGACGCGACTCAAGGTCGCGAGGTCGAACGGACGCGCGAGGGTCTTGGGCGTCCCGGGGACGAGACCGGCGACTGAGTCGGAGCTGAGCGCCTGACCACCGGCCGAGAGGGAGACGACGGCAGAGCTGGGTGGATTCTTGCCCCAGGTGGTGATGGTCGCACTCCCCGTTCCCAGCAGCGTGTCGTGCGACCACGTGACGGGCCCCGACAAACGCAGAGGGCCGGCCGCGACGGTCGAGGCCGGGAGGTTCCCCGGCTGCGCATCGGATGGACGCCGGTTGGTCGCGCGTATCGAATCGCCCACGACCCAGGCGCCGAATCCGAAATCCCCGCCGCGATTCACCACCTTGAGCAGGAGCGCGTTCCATCCCTTGGCGAGACGGACCTCGACGGTGTCGCGGTCGTGATCAACGCCGCGCGGCACGTCGTGATAGTGAATGCGCTGGCCATTCAGCCAGGCGAGGATGTCGTCGTCACTCGCCAGAACCAGCGTGCGGCTCTCGTCTTTGGGGGCGAAGACATACGTGAAGGCGTAAACCACGGTGCGCTCTTTGGCGCCGCCGAACTCCTTGCCGAGGTCGTCGATCCCGCTCGCCGGGATCGTCACCGGCCGCCATGTGTCCGACGAATCGGGGAAGGCAGCGCTCTCTCCTCCCAGATAATCGCGCGTCAGCCTCGCGGCTCCCGTGTCGGTGGAGACAGGGGTGGTGAGGAGCCAGGGACGAATCGCGATCGGGATCTGGGGAGTGGCGTGCGGTTGCTGGATGAGAAGAAGAAGGGCGGCGTTCAACGCAGGAATCATCAGAGCATCTCACGGGGTGATGGCGGACCGTAACGGTCTGCGGGCTGGTGAAGCTTCTCCCACTCCTCCCGGAAAGCGAAGGGGTCGAGACCGGAGGCCCGGTCCACGGCCAGGATGCCGTCCAGGTGGTCGATCTCGTGTTGCATCAGCTCAGCCATCGGTCCTTCCAGGGGCATGGTGTGCGTCTTTCCCTGGAGATCCTGGTACGTCAGCGTCGCCTGGTAGGCGCGCGTGACCCGGACATAGAGCTCGGGGAAAGAAAAGCAGTCGTCCCAGACCTGAAAGTCGTCGGGCCCCACGTCGGTAATCTCTGGATTGATCATGTTCCACCGCTCTTTCCCGATCTGCACGAAGACCACGCGGATTGGCGCACCGATCTGCGGGGCCGCCAGGGCCCGTCCCATTTTGAACTTCTTGCGGGCTTCGGAAAGGGTATCGCGGAGGTCGTCGATGACCAGGCGCACCGCGGCCGAGGATGGCTTTTCGACCATCTGGCAGCGGGCCCGGAGGATCGGGTCGCCAAGTTGGCGGATCCGGCGCACGGTCATGGGGGCCACCAATGTGGCGATTTGGCGGGCTGGTGCAATACGGGGTAACGTAAGTCCATGTCACTGGCGGGTATCGTGCTCGCGGCCGGCCGCTCTTCCCGGATGGGGTCCCCCAAGGCCCTCCTCGATTTCCGGGGGGAGCCCTTCGTGCTCCGGATCCTCGAGGCACTGGAAGCGCTCGACTTGAAGACGCGCTTGGTGGTGGTGGGGCCACGTCATGAGGCGAAGGACATCCGGGCCCTGCTGAGTCAGCACGATTGCCTGGTCATCGAAAATCAGGACATCGAGGGAGGCCCGATCGCCTCGCTTCGCGCTGGACTCGCTGCCGTTCATACCATCCAACCGACTGGGGTGCTGGTCTGGCCCGTGGATCTGCCCCATGTCCGGGTCGACACCGTGGAACGGCTCGTGGACGTCTTTCGGCGGAACAGTCCATTCGCGGTGGTCCCGCGCTTCGGGGCCCGACGCGGCCACCCGATTATCTGGGGGAGCGCCGCGTTCGCCGAGCTGGAAGCCAGCGACGCGGCGACGAAGGACGGCGCCCGTGCCGTGTTGCACACTCACGTGGCTGAGGTCAGGGAGGTGCCGGTCGATGACCCCGCCGTCATCGACGATTTGAACACCCGCGAGGATTATGAGCGATTGGTGCGGGAGATAAACCGTGACGCGTACTGAAGTTGGAAGGCTTGCCGAATCCCGAGTATTCAAGTAGGATTAAGCATCGCGCGCAACGCAACTTAAGGCTGCCAAATCACTTATGACGTCAATCGAAGCCCAGGTCCTCCAGCCCTACAAGTACGGGTTCGTCACCGACATCGAGTCGGAAGACGTTCCCCTGGGGCTGAACGAGGACATCATCCGGCTCATTTCGGCCAAGAAGGGTGAGCCCTCGTTCCTGCTGGAGTGGCGGCTCAAGGCCTACCGGCACTGGCTGACCCTGACCGAGCCGACGTGGGCCAACATCCATCACGCCCCGATCGACTACCAGGCGATTCGCTACTACTCGGCGCCCAAGCAGCAGAAGAAGCTCGACTCCCTGGACCAGGTCGACCCCAAGCTCCTCGAGACTTTCGACAAGCTTGGGATCCCATTGGCCGAGCAGAAGCGGCTGAGTGGAGTCGCGGTGGACGCCGTGTTCGACTCGGTGTCGGTCGCCACGACCTTCAAAGCCGAGCTCGCCAAGTACGGCATCATCTTCTGCGCGTTCTCGGACGCCGTGAAGAACCATCCCGCGCTGGTCGAGAAATGGCTCGGGGACGTCGTCCCGGCGAGTGACAACTTCTTCGCGGCCCTGAACTCCGCCGTGTTCTCGGACGGCTCCTTCTGTTACATCCCGAAGGGTGTGCGCTCTCCGCTCGAGTTGTCGACGTACTTCCGGATCAATGCGTCCTCCACGGGACAATTCGAGCGCACGCTCATCATCGCGGACGAGGGGAGTTACGTCTCGTACCTCGAGGGGTGCTCCGCGCCGGTGCGCGACGAAAACCAGCTGCATGCCGCCGTGGTCGAGCTGATCGCGCTCGACGACGCGACGATCAAGTACTCGACCATCCAGAACTGGTACCCGGGCGACGAGAACGGCAAAGGCGGGATCTACAACTTCGTCACCAAGCGGGGCGCCTGCCGCGGGAAGAACTCCAAGATTTCCTGGACTCAAGTCGAGACCGGCTCGGCCATCACCTGGAAATATCCGGGCTGCATCCTGCAGGGCGACAACTCGATCGGCGAGTTCTACTCGGTGGCGGTGACCAACAATCATCAGCAGGCGGACACCGGGACCAAAATGATCCACCTGGGCAAGAACACCCGGTCCACCATCGTCTCGAAGGGCATCTCGGCCGGGAAGGGACAGAACACGTACCGCGGCCTCGTGAAGATCCTCAAGGGTGCCGAGGACGCCCGGAACTATTCGCAGTGCGATTCGATGCTCATCGGGGATCGGTGCGGTGCACACACGTTCCCGTACATCGACGTGCGCAACGCGTCGGCCATCATGGAGCACGAGGCGTCGACGTCGAAGATCGGCGAAGATCAGATCTTCTACTGCAAGCAACGGGGACTCTCGGCGGAGGACGCTGTGTCCCTCATCGTCAACGGATTCTGCAAGGAAGTGTTCAAGGAGCTGCCGATGGAGTTCGCCGTCGAAGCCCAGAACCTCCTCGGCATCTCACTTGAAGGGAGTGTTGGGTGAGCAAGGGAAGCGGGAAGAGTGAAGCGGGAAGCGTGATGCTCGAAATCAAGGGACTTCGGGCGACCGTCTCCGCCGACGCGAAGAAGGAGATCCTTAAGGGTCTCGACCTGACGGTCAAAGCCGGCGAGGTCCACGCCATCATGGGACCCAACGGCTCGGGCAAGAGCACACTCGCCGCGGTCCTCGCAGGTCATCCGGCGTACACCGTCACGGGCGGCACGGTGACGTACCGCGGGAAGGACCTGCTCGACCTGGACCCCGAGGAGCGCGCGCGCGAAGGCGTGTTCCTCGCGTTTCAATACCCGGTTGCCATCCGCGGCATCACGAACTCCTACTTTCTGCGGTCGGCGCTCAACGCCATCCGGAAGCATCGGGGGCAGGAAGAGCTCGACCCTCTCGACTTCCTCTCCGTGCTCGAAGGGAAGCTCAAGCAGATCGGCTGGGACGACAGCTTCCTGAATCGCGCGGTGAACGACGGGTTTTCGGGCGGCGAAAAGAAGCGCAACGAGATCCTCCAGATGGCGGTGCTCGAGCCGACGCTCGCCATCCTCGACGAGACCGATTCGGGGCTCGACATCGACGCTCTGAAAACCGTCGCCGAGGCGGTGAATGCTCTGCGCCGGCCTGATACCGCGACGGTCGTCGTCACCCACTACCAGCGCCTCCTCAACTACATCGTGCCCGACCAGGTTCACGTCCTGGCGGGAGGCCGGATCGTCAAGTCGGGTGGCAAAGAACTGGCTCTGGAGCTGGAAGAGAAAGGCTACGTGGGCGTGTGAACTGGATTACCGAGCTCAGGGAGAAGGGCGCGGCCCGCTTCGCCGAAGTCGGATTCCCCACCACCAAACAAGAAGCCTGGCGGTTCACGGATGTCCGGCCTGTGGCGGAGACCTCTTACGGGAAAGCCACGTCCCGGTGGACGGTCGACGCGAATGGCGCGGAGGGCCTTGTAGTCGGCGACCTCACCAAGACCGGCGACGTCGCCCGGGCGCATCTGGGGCGGTATGCCGACCTGACGGCCAATCCGTTCACCGCCCTGGCCACCGCGTTTCTCGACGACGTCCAGGTCGTGTCGATCTCCGCAAAGACCGACGTGTCGTCGCCGATCCGGTTGGCGCACCGCTTCGAGGGGACGGGCGCCGTCATGGCGACGCCTCGGGTCTTGATTGTGCTCGGTGACCAGGCCCGCGCGACCGTGATCGAGACCCACGAGGATTCGGGGATCGAAGCCTCCCTGTCCAACAGCGTGACGGAGATCGTCCTCGGGCAGGGCGCGACCCTCGACTACATCCGCGTCCAACGCGAAGGCGCGAAGACGAATCACATCGCCACGACCCAGTCCCACCAGGGCCGTGACAGTGTGCTCCGGTCGACATCGATTGCGCTCGGCGCCGGCCTGACGCGCCACGACCTCGGGGCCGTGCTCGCCGGAACCGGTGCTTCCCTGACGCTCAACGGACTCTCCGTGCTCTCCGGGCGCCAGCATGTCGACTATCACACCACCATCGACCACGCCCAGGCGCACTGTGAGAGCCACGAGCTCTTCAACGGGGTGTTCGACCAGCAGGCCCGCGGCGTCTTCAATGGGCGGATCATCGTTCGGCCCGGCGCGCAGCGGACCGACTCGAAGCAGACCAACAACAATCTTCTGCTCTCCGGCGAAGCGCGCGCGGACTCCCAGCCCCAGCTCGAGATCTACGCCGACGACGTGAAGTGCACCCATGGCGCCACCCTCGGCCCCCTGGATCCGACGGCGCTGTTCTACCTGGTGAGTCGCGGGCTGTCGCCCCAGACGGCGAAGAGCCTCCTCACCTACGGCTTCGCGGCCGACGTCCTGACCCGCATCGCCGTTGTCCCGGTCCGCGACGACCTGGATCGCGCCATTCGCAGCCGGCTCGGCGTGGAGGGTCTGGCGGCCGCATGAGTGCCAAGCCGGCCATCCGCTCCGCGTCCGCCTGGGATGTCGGCCGCATCCGGCGCGATTTCCCGATTCTCGGAACCCTGGCCCACGGCAAGCCGCTCGTGTACCTCGACAACGGCGCGACCAGCCAGAAGCCGCAGGCCGTCATCGACGCCATCAGCCATTACTACGAATCGGGCAACGCCAACGTCCACCGCGGCGTCTACGCGCTGAGTGAGTCGGCGACGGCGGCGTACGAAGGAACGCGTGCGAAGGTCGCGCGCTTCCTGAATGCCCGTGAAGACCGCGAGATCATCTACGTCCGGGGCACCACGGAGGCCATCAACCTCGTGGCGTCGAGCTTCGGCAGACTGAAGGTGAAGGCCGGGGACGAGATTCTGGTCTCGGCCATGGAGCACCATTCGAACATCGTGCCCTGGCAGATTCTGGCGGAGCAGTCGGGCGCTGCGTTGAAAGTCATCCCGATGAATGAGCGCGGCGAGCTCAAGCTGGACGAATACCGCAAGCTCCTGACGCCCCGGGCCCGGATCGTCGCGGTCGCGCATATCTCCAACTCCCTTGGCACCATCAACCCGATCAAGGAGATGGTGCAGCTGGCCCATGCGCAGGGCGTACCGGTGCTGGTGGACGGCGCCCAGGGTGCGCCGCATCTCGTCGTGGACGTCCAGGATCTCGACTGCGATTTCTACACGGTGTCCGGCCACAAAATGTTCGGCCCCACCGGAGTCGGCGTCCTGTACGGGAAGGCCGCGCATCTCGAAGCGATGCCTCCCTACCAGGGTGGCGGCGACATGATCCGGTCGGTGACCTTCGCGAAGACGACCTACGCGCCCATCCCCGCCAAGTTCGAGGCGGGTACGCCTGACATCGGCGGCGTGGTCGGTCTGGGTGCCGCGGTCGACTACCTGGAGGGGCTGGACCGGAAGCGAGCGGCCGCCCACGAGCAGGACCTGCTCGAGTACGCGACGAAAGCCCTGGGGACGGTACCGGGCCTCCGGATTGTCGGGACGGCCGCCCACAAGGCGAGCGTCATCTCGTTCGTGCTGGACGGCATCCATGCGCACGACGTAGGCACCATCGTGGATCAGGCGGGGGTCGCAATCCGGACGGGCCATCACTGCACGCAGCCGGTGATGGAGTTTTTCCAGGTCCCCGCCACCGCCCGGGCGTCCTTCGCTTTCTACAACACGCGGGACGAGGTGGACATCCTGGTGAAGGCCTTGAAGGGCGTGCGGAAGGTGTTCGGCTGATGGCGGACCTTACCGAGTTGTACCAGCAGACGATCGTCGAGCACAACCGGAGTCCCCGGAACTTCAAGACGCTCGATCACCCGACGCACCATGCCGATGGCAACAACCCCCTCTGCGGGGACCAGATCAGCCTTCAGTTGAAAGTGGACGGCGACGTGATCAAGGAAGTGGGCTTCCAGGGCTCCGGGTGTGCCATTTCCCGGGCCTCGGCTTCCCTGATGACCTCGGCCGTGATGGGAAAGACGTCCCGGGACGCGGAGCAGCTGTTCCAGGCCTTCCACGACATGGTGACGGGCGGGCCGAAGGCACCCGCCGATCCCACAGTGCTGGGCAAGCTCGCGGCATTCGCGGGGGTCAGGCAATTCCCTGCCCGGGTGAAGTGCGCGAACCTCGCCTGGCACACTCTGCACGCCGCCCTGCAGTCTGACGGAACCCCCATCAGCACCGAGTAACTTCCCGCTGCGTTTCGCCGTAGAATTGGTCGCCGTTCTGGCCGTCCCGGCCGTCCCCTGACACCCGACACCCGGCCCCTGACACCCATGGCTTCTCCCGTCGTCCAGCTCGACCACATCACGAAGCGCTTCGCGGGCCATGTGGCCGTCGACGCGCTTTCCCTGCAGGTCCCCTCCGGGACGATCTACGGTCTCCTCGGCCCCAACGGCGCCGGGAAGAGCACGTCGATCCGGATGCTGATGCACATCCATGTTCCGGACGAGGGCACCGTCCGCCTGTTCGGGGAGGATGGGAAGACCGGACGGGACCAGTCGGCCCGGATCGGCTACCTGCCCGAGGAACGCGGGTTGTATCCCAAGATGCGGGTGCTCGACGTCCTGGTGTTTCTGGCCGAGATGAAGGGTGTGGAACGGCGGAAGGCGAGGGGCCTGGCGCTGCAGTGGCTGGAGCGGCTGGGGCTTTCGGACTGGCGCATGCGGAAGGTGAACGAGCTCTCGAAGGGCATGCAGCAGAAGGTGCAGGTCATCTCTACCCTGCTTCACGAACCCGATCTCCTCGTGCTCGACGAGCCCTTCTCCGGCCTCGATCCGGTCAATGCGCAGGTTCTGAAGGACACCGTGATGGACTTGAGGAACAAGGGAAAGACGATCCTCCTGTCGACGCACATCATGGAGCAGGCGGAGCAGCTCTGCGACGGCGTGTGCATCATCGCCCGGGGAAAGAAGCTGGTGGACGGTCCCCTGGCCGAGGTGAAGCGGACCCACGGCGGCCGTCACGTACACGTGGCCTTCGACGGCGCGTCGGGGGATGCGGAGCGGCTCTTTGCCGATCCGAGGCTGGTGAAGAAAAAGGAAAGCACGGGCCAGTACGCCGAGCTCGAGCTGGCGACCGGCGCCGACGCCCAGGATATCCTCAAAGGCCTGGTCAATTCGGGCGCGCGCCTCGCGAAGTTCGAGCTCGCGGAGCCCTCGCTCAACAAGATCTTCGTGGATCTCGTGGGACCCGAAGCCGCGAAAGCCGCGGCGCAGCCGGAGGCCAAATGAACAAGATCTTCGCGATCGTCCGGCGGGAATTCATCGAGCGGGTGCGCCAGCGCTGGTTCTGGGTGATGGCCCTCCTCGGCCCCGTGCTCTTCGGCGCGCTCTTCATCGTTCCATCCCTCCTGATGAGCAAGAGCAGCCTGAAGCACATCGTGGTGGTCGACGGGACCACGAACGGCTACGGGGCGGCGGTGGTTACCCGGTTCGATCCGGCCAAGATCAAGGCGGTGCGGATCGGGGAGGCTCCGGGGCTGGTCGATTCCCTGACCCAGGCGGTCAGCGCCAAGACTTTGGATGGCTTCCTCATTCTGACCGATGCCGTGGTCGATTCCGGCAAGGCGGAGTACCGGGCGTCGAACGTGTCCGCTTTCACCACCATCGGCGAGATCGAGGGGACCCTCCAGCGGCTGACGTCCGACATTCGTCTGCGCCGGGAAGGAGTGGATTCGGCGGCGATCGCCCGGGCTCGGAGCGTGCGAGTGGATCTCGCGACCATGAAAATCGCCGGCGGGAAGGCCACGAACGAAAGCGCCGCCCAGTCGTTCTCCCTGGCCTACTTCATGGGAATCATCCTCTACATGGCGATCCTGCTGTACGGGATCAACGTGATGAGCTCGGTGCTGGAGGAGAAGACCAACCGGATCGTCGAAGTCCTGATCTCGTCGGTGAAGCCCTTCCAGCTGATGGCGGGCAAGGTGATCGGCGTGGGCGCCGTGTCCCTCTTTCAATTCGTGATTTGGGGCGTCCTCGGGCGCTCCGTGTTCCGGTACCGCCACGCCCTCGGCGCCGATGCGCCCGGGTCGGATCCCGGGATCTTCACGATGCCGCAGATCACGCCCGAAACGGCGGTGGTATTCCTGATCTACTTCATCGGCGGGTTCATGCTCTATTCCGCCATGTTCGCGGCCGTGGGCGCCATGTCGTCCAACGAGCAGGAGGCCCGCCAGGCCCAGCAGCCCGTGTCCATGCTCCTGGTGTTGAGCTTCATCAGTATGTTCGGCATGCTCAACGATCCGAGCTCGACGTTCTCCGTGGCCCTGTCGATGATTCCGTTCACGGCGCCCATCGCGATGCCGGTGCGCTGGGCCGCGGGCAATCTGCCTCTCAGCGAGGTGGCGATCAGCGTCGCCATTATCGGGGTGTCCATTGTGGGAGTCACCTGGGTTGCCGCGCGGATCTACAGAGTGGGGATTCTGATGACCGGAAAGAGGCCGAACCCGAAGGAGCTCCTTCGGTGGATACGGACGGCGTAGGCAGACGGCTAGTGCGCAGGCAGACGGCGATAGACTAGACGCACAGACGCACGGATGGGATGAAGTTCGAGTAAACAGGGTACGTCATGCCGAAATCGGATGATGTACCCTGTTTGCTACCACCGCATTTTCTCGCATGCCTACTCACCACACACTGAAGGCTTGGCAACACTCGCAGCGACTCGCGGTCGAGTGCGTCAAAGCAGCGAACGGGTTCCCCGACCACGAGCAGCATGCCCTGGCAGATCAGCTCCGACGTTCGTGCTACAGCATTCCACTCAACATCGCCGAGGGAAATACGAGGAAGGGGACTCGAGACAACCGCCGATTCCTGGATATCGCTTGGGGATCACTGGCCGAGGTTCAGACTGCCCTGAGCATCGCCCGGGATGTTGGCTACATCGAGCCCGCCGAGTTCGGGAGGCTAGAAGCTCTCGCAACCGAGACCAGCAAGACGCTGTTTGGACTTCTCAGGAAAGTCAGCGATCACGCGCAGAAAGTCCCCAGACCCAGATAACTGCACCCCATCTGTGCGTCTGTGCGTCTAGCCTTTCCGCCTGCGCCCTAGTCTTTGCTTTGCCCTGCCTTAAGTTCATCCCATGCTTGACTATGACGTAATCGTCGTCGGCGGTGGCCACGCCGGCACTGAAGCCTCCGCCCTCTCGGCGCGGTTGGGAGCCAGGACCCTCCTGCTCACCGCCAACCTCGACACGATCGGGATGATGTCCTGCAACCCCGCGATCGGTGGCATCGCAAAGGGTACCGTCGTCCGCGAAGTCGACGCGCTGGGTGGCATCATGGGCCGCGCCGCCGATCGTGCGACCATCCAGTTCCGCATGCTGAACCGCTCAAAGGGTCCCGCCGTGTGGGCTCCTCGCGCGCAGTGCGATCGCACTCTGTACCGCCGGGCCGTGCGCTCTCTTCTCGAGGAGCAGGAGCACCTGGAATTCGCGCAGGGCATGGTCGCTCGCCTGCTCTTCGATCGCGACCAGATCGCCGGTGTCGAGACCACCGATGGCCGGCGCTTTTCAGCGCGCGCCGTCGTCATCACCGCCGGAACATTCTTGCGCGGGAAGATCCACCTCGGCACCGAGACCCAGATTCCAGCGGGTCGAGCGGGCGATCAACCATCGCAAGAAATGGCGCAAGCCATTGAATCACATGGACTTACATCACAACGATTCAAGACGGGGACCCCGCCCCGGATCGATGGTCGAACGGTCGACTGGTCCAAGCTTCAGCGCCAGGACGGCGAGGACGCGGGGTATCGGTTCTCCTCCTTCGTAAAGGGCGAGCTCCCCCGTCAGGTGCCCTGCTGGATCACCTGGGCGGGCGAGCCGGTGAAGGAGATCATCAAGAGCCACTTGAAGGAGTCGGCACTCTACGGCGGTGCCATCAGCGGGCGGGGACCCCGGTACTGCCCGTCGGTCGAAGACAAGATCGTGAAGTTTCCGGACGCCCCCCGGCACCAGATCTTCCTCGAGCCCGAGGGACTGGATACCCACGAGCTATACGTGAATGGGCTCTCGACCTCCCTGCCGCCAAGCGTCCAGCTCGAATTCCTGCACGCCGTGCCCGGGCTCGAATCAGCGAGGATGACGAGGCCGGGGTACGCCATCGAGTACGACTACTATCCCCCTACTCAGCTCACGCCGTGGCTCGAGACGAAACTGGTCGAGCGGCTCTTCTTCGCCGGCCAGATCAACGGCACGACCGGGTACGAGGAGGCTGCCGGCCAGGGTGCAGTGGCGGGGATCAACGCCGTACGACGGATCAGGGGGCAGGAGCCGGTCATCCTCGGTCGCGACGACGGGTATATCGGCGTCCTGGTGGACGACCTGGTCACGCGCGGCGTGGACGAGCCCTATCGGCTCTTCACGTCGCGTTCTGAGTTCCGGCTCCTCCTCCGCCAGGACAACGCGCTCCGCCGCCTCGCACCCGTCGCAGAGCGACTGGGGTTGCTGACGGGCGCCGAGCAACGGGTGGTGGAGACGCGATTCCGGGAAGAGGAAAAAATCCGCGAAGTCGCGGGGTCGACTTCCCTGTCCCCCGCGGATGCCCCTGTCGAGGTCGGAGGGCTCAAGGGAGCCGAGCGGGTGTCGACCCTGGTGAAGAGGCCGGGCACGTCGCTTCGGAGCTTGCTCCTGGCAGCGGGAGTAACAGACGATTGGACCGAAGACGCCCTCGTTGCCGCGGAGATCGAGCTCAAGTACGAGGGCTACCTCGCCCGCGAGAAGGACGCCGCGGCTCGGCTCGCGGAAATGACGGACTTCGCACTGCCGGTGGATCTCCCGTACCCTGAGTTGAACAGCCTCTCGACGGAGGCGCGACAGAAGCTCGCGGCCGTACGTCCGCAGTCGCTCGCGCAGGCCGGCAGAATCCCCGGTGTCTCCCCTTCCGACCTTCACAACCTCGTAGTCGAAACGACTCGCTGGCGCCGACGAGTCGCGTAAGTCGCTCAAACCAGCGCTACGGGAAAGTATCGGTGTGTTTCACGTGAAACTTGGAGGCCGTTTCACGTGAAACTGCCCTTTCCGGGCATCATTCTGCGCACTATATTCGATGATGCCGAAATCTAATAATTACATAAACTATTGTGATATATAGAGTTACATGAAATGACCAGAATCATAGCCATCGCAAACCAGAAGGGCGGCGTCGGAAAAACCACGACTGCCGTCAATCTCGCGGCCTCTCTCGCCACCGCGGAAAGAAAAACACTGCTCATCGATTCCGACCCTCAAGGCAACGCGACCAGTGGCGTCGGCATTGAACGCGATCGCATCACCCACTCGCTGTACGACGTGCTTCTCGACGGTCATCCTCTGAACGACGCGAAGTTCTCGGCCGTCCACTTCCCCTATCTCGATGTCATCGCTGCCGCCCAGGATCTCGTGGGTGCGGAAGTCGAGCTGGTCGGGAAATCCGGTCGCGAACAGATGCTCAGGAAGGCGCTCGCAGAGGTCCGCGACCAATACCAGTACGTCATCATCGACTGTCCGCCGTCCCTCGGCCTCCTTACGCTCAACGTCCTGGCGGCCGCGGACTCGGTCATCATCCCGATCCAGTGCGAGTACTACGCCCTCGAGGGCCTGTCCCAGCTCCTCAACACCATCAAGCTGGTCCAGCAGAACTTCAATTCCGCGCTGGCGATCGACGGCGTCCTGTTGACCATGTACGACGCCCGTCTGAACCTCTGCAAGCAGGTCGCCGAAGAGGCGAAGGAGTACTTCGGCGCGCGGATGTTCGCGGTCACCGTGCCGCGGAACGTCCGGTTGGCCGAGGCACCGTCGTTCGGCAAACCCATCGTCTTGTATGACGTGCAGTCGATCGGCGCCCGCAGCTATCTCGCCGTCGCGCAGGAATTGATCCGCCGGGTCGAGAAATCCGGAGCCCCGGCAAACGCCCAATCGCTCCCGGAGGTGCCCGCATGACGGAAACCACTGCGAAAGGCCGTCGCCTGGGTCGTGGACTCGAGGCCCTCCTCGGCCCCACACGCGAAGAGGCCGAGCGCGAGGGCAGTCTCAGCGAGCTCCTGGTGGCGGACATCAAGCCCAATCCGTTCCAGCCCCGCCGGGACGTCGACCCCGCCGCCCTCGAGGAGCTGAAGTCCTCCATCAAGCAGGTAGGTCTGATGCAGCCGGTGGTGGTGCGCACGGCCCCCAACGGCGCCGGCGGATTCGAGCTCATCGCCGGAGAGCGCCGCCTCCGCGCCTGCCAGGCCCTGGGCTGGGAAAAGATCCCCGCGGTCACACGGGACGTGGATGACCGCACGGTCCTGACGCTCGCCCTGATCGAGAATCTGCAGCGAGACGACCTCTCGCCGGTGGATGAAGCCCGCGGGTACGAACGCCTCATTGCCGAGTTTTTCCTCACTCAGCAGGACGTCGCCGAAGCCGTGGGCCGCGACCGCTCGACCGTCGCCAACGCACTCCGACTCCTCAAGCTGCCCGACGCCGTGCTCGCGATGCTCCATGAGGGGCACCTCACGGTCGGTCACGCACGCGCACTGCTCGGTCTCGATGACCCGCGGGTAGTCGCGAATCTCGCGCGCGAAGCCGTGGCGCAGGGACTCTCGGTTCGCGAAGTAGAGGACCGGGTGCGCGGCGGCCGGATGCCCGAGCGCCGTCCCCGTCTGAAAAAAGGTGTGGGTCCTGCCCCGGAGGTCCGGCGTGTGGAAGACGCGCTCCGCCGTCACCTGGGCACCGACGTGCGCGTGTCACTCCGGGCGAAAGGGAAGGGGCAGCTGCACGTCGCCTTCTACTCGAACGAAGATCTCGCCCGCCTGCTCGAGCTCATCCTCGGCGCCCCCTTCGACGGATGACGCGCGGGAAACAACGGGGCGTGACCATCGTCGTCCAGGTGGACGGCGATCTCAACACCCGCCAGTTCCGGCTGCCCCTCTGGGCATTCACGGCAGGGAAGTGGGGGGCGGTCCTGGTGGTCGTCCTCGTCGCCCTCTTCTTCGCGTTCGCCGGACCCATCACCCGCTCCGCCGCGCGGGTGCCGGGACTCGAACGCGAGATCACCCGCCTGAAGACGGAGAACTCCCGCGTGCAGGAGCTGGCGTCCGCCTTGAATCACGCCGAGGCGAGCTACCAGGAGCTGCGCCGGATGATGGGCATGCGCGCGGCGGAGAACGCGAAGCCGGGAACGCCGGCGGCCGCGGCGGCAGCCGCCGCGGCGAGCCAGGACCTGATGCAGGCCCCCGACGTCGTGGCGCGTGTCCCCGGATCGAGCCCCGTGTACGAGTCGGGGCCCTCGGCGCCCTCCCACTGGCCGGTGGATGTCACGGGGTACGTGACGCGGGGGCAGGTGCGGCCCGGTGACCAGTCCGAGACCCACCCCGGGATCGACATTGCCGTGGCCGTGGGAACCCAGATTCGGGCCTCCGGCGGCGGGACCGTGATCACGGTCGGGACGGATTCCGCCTATGGATTGTTCGTACTCTTGCGGCATCCCGGCGGGTATGAGAGCATGTATGGGCACGCCTCGCGGCTCCTGGTCCGCGAGAACGACGAAGTGATGGCGGGGCAGGTGATCGCACTCTCGGGAAGTACCGGGCGGTCCACGGCACCGCATCTGCATTTCGAAATCCGACGCGGGGGCAGGTCACTCGACCCGCTTACACTGGTGAAGGAGGGGAATTGACATGGCGGTCTTCACCGAGAAAACGCGCGGGGGAAGTGACGGAGACTCAGCACTCTCCATCATCGGGAGTGGCATGCGCGTGGTAGGCGACATCACGGCGGACGGCGTCGTGAAAGTCGAAGGCACCATCGTCGGGACGGTTCATGCCGGCCGCCAGGTGCTGGTGGCCAAGGGCGGACTGGTAGAAGGGGACGTCTTCGCCCGCGAAGCGATCGTCGGCGGGGAGGTGCGGGGCAGCATCGAGGCCACCGAGCGGGTCGAGCTGCAAACCACCAGTGTGGTCCACGGAGACATCGCCACCAAGCGGCTGCTGGTGCAGGAAGGTGGCGAGGTGAACGGCGTGATCCGGATGGGAGAAGGGGCGCCATCGGAGCCCGCGGCGGCCTCTTTCTAGGTCACGAATATCCACAAGCGCACCTAACGCGAATTGTGGATTTCCTAAATCAAATCAGCATATAGCGTTACGTTAGCGCTAATGTGGGAATCTCCGATCGAGAGTCAGGGTTCGCTGGTGCTACTGGTGTCGTAATGATGTTGTATTACTGATGGCTCAGAGGACCGATGCGACTCACGGACGTCACCCAGTACCTCGACCAATACCTCTCGACGGCCGCGATCGGGGATTACCCGAACGCGCTGAATGGCCTCCAGGTCGCCAATCGGAGCGACGTCAAGAAAATCGCCGCGGCCGTCGACGTCTGCGCCGCCACCATCCGCATGGCGACCGAAGCTCACGCACAACTCCTGCTCGTGCACCATGGCCTATTCTGGTCGGGGCCCCGTCCACTGGTCGGCACTCAGTACGACCGCGTCGCCGGTCTCCTGGCCGGGGATATCGCGCTCTACAGCTCACATCTTCCCCTCGACCTCCACGCCGACGTCGGTAACAACCCCGTACTCGCCCGCCGGCTCGGTATTGCGGTGAAGGGCGGGTTCGGAGAGCTGTACGGCTCGACCATCGGCGTGTGGGGAGAAACGGAGGGCACGCGCGAGGACTTCGTCTCCCGGGTCGGCAACCTCCTCGGCGTGACCCCCAAGTCTCTGCCGTTCGGGCCTCCCCGCGTGAAGCGCGTCGGCATCGTCACCGGCGCCGCCGGATCCCTCATTGGTCAAGCCGCCGCCCAGGGACTCGACACCTTCCTCACGGGCGAGGGCGTGCACCACTCCTTCTTTGACGCCGAAGAGCTCAAACTCAACGTGATCTATGCCGGGCACTACGCGACCGAAACTGTGGGCGTCCGGGCCCTCGCTGATCACCTCGCGTCCAAGTTCGGTCTGACCGCCGTCTTTCTCGACCACCCGACGGGCCTGTGACGCCGCGACGGGTCTTGGGCCTCCTGTGCCTCGCCGAGTTGTGCGCGATGGCGCCCTGGTTCAGCGCCTCCGCGGTATCGGGGACCCTGACGCATCTCTGGTCCCTCTCCTCCAGCGGATCAGCGTGGCTGACGGTGAGCGTACAGCTCGGGTTCGTCACGGGCGCGTTCATCTCGAGCGCCCTGGCCCTCTCCGACCTCTGGTCCGCGCGCCGGCTCTTTGCCTGGAGTGCAGCCGCGGCCGCGATTGCCACCGCCCTGATCACCGCGGCGCCGAACGCTGCCACTGCCTTCGTCCTGCGCTTCGTCACGGGCGCGACATTGGCCGGCGCGTACCCGCCGGGTATGAAGCTGGCGGCCGGGTGGTACAAGGAGGGGCGAGGCATGGCGATCGGCGTGATGGTGGGAGCACTCACGCTGGGATCGGCTGTTCCGTTTCTCGTCCGGTGGGCCATCCCTGCGGACGCCTGGAAGCTCGTGTTGTTGATCGCGTCGGCCAGCGCGCTCATCGGCGCCTTGCTGATTCTCCGGGTTCCGAATGACGGACCCTACGCCGCGCCCTCTCCGCGGTTTTCCTGGAGCGCGGTGCCGCGCATTCTCGAGCGCCCTGCGATCCGACTCGCGACGCTCGGATACCTGGGGCACATGTGGGAGATCTACGCGATGTGGGCCTCGGTGGCGGCGTTCATCGGCGCGAGCCAAACCGCGCGCGGCGGTTCGGCGGCCCTCGCTCCCCTCGTCACGTTCGTCGTGGTCGGCATCGGAGCACCCGGGTGCTGGCTCGGCGGCGTCCTGGCGGACCGGTGGGGCCGGGTGCGGACGACGTCGCTGGCGATGCTCATCTCCGGACTCTGCTCGCTCTTCGTGGGCGTCGTCTTCGGGGCGTCCCTGTGGCTGCTCGTGCCGGTGCTCCTGGTGTGGGGCGTCTCGGTCGTTGCCGACTCCGCCCAGTTCTCGACGGCCGTCAGTGAGCTCGCGCCACCCGAATACGTCGGCACGGCCCTCACGCTCCAGACCTCACTCGGATTCCTCTTGACGTGCGTGACGATTTTGTTCCTGCCCATGCTCGCGACGGAGATCGGGTGGCGCTGGTCCATGGCCGCGCTCTCCATCGGCCCGGCAGCGGGCATCTGGGCGATGCAGGCGCTGGGCCGGCACCCCGAGGCGCGCCAGCTCGCGGGAGGTCTCGGCTGACTCCGTCACATCACGACCCTGAGGGCGGCTTTCGAAACCCCGACATCCCCCCACTCAGCTTCCGCATCGGCGCACTGCTCAAGTGGCGATTGATCGACCGCCCCGAGCGCCGGCCCCCCGCGGGTCCCATTCCCCGGGCCGCCCCTTCGTTTCAGGTGCCTCGGGGTGCTCCAGGGTCGTGGTCGGTGACCTGGGTGGGTCACTCCTCTTTCCTGATTCAGCTCGGCGCGACCAACATCCTGACCGACCCCGTCTGGAGTGAACGGGCCTCCCCGGTGCAGTGGGCGGGGCCGAAACGCCTGTCAGCCCCTGGCTTTCCCATCACCCAGCTCCCGCCGATCGATCTGGTGATTCAGTCCCACAATCACTACGACCACTTGGACGACGGCACGGTTCGGCGTCTGGTGCAGGCGCACCCGGACGCGCGCTGGGTGGCACCCCTCGGCGTCGCTTCCTTCCTCAGGGACCGGGGCGCCGGCGAAGTGACGGAGCATGACTGGTGGGACGAATTGGAGGCCGGGACCATTCAGCTCGCGTGCGCGCCCGCCCAGCACTTCTCCGGGCGAGGATTCCGGGACCGGAACCAGTCACTTTGGTGCGGCTGGGCGCTGCGGCAGGGGCCGACGCGGATCTATTTCTGTGGCGATACCGGATATCACGCGGGGTTCGAAGAAATCGGCCGGCGGCTCGGGCCGTTCGATGTGGCGCTGATGCCGGTCGGCGCATACGACCCGCGGTGGTTCATGAAACCCGTGCACATGGACCCCGAGGAGTCGGTCACCGCGTTCCGGGATCTGCACCGGCCGCACGGCTCGGAGCGCCGGGGAGTCTTCGTGCCGATGCATTGGGGCACGTTCCGGCTCACGGACGAACCCGTGGACGAGCCTCCCGTTCGGGCGGCCGCCTGCTGGCGGACGGCGGGATTGCCGGAGCAAAACTTCCGGCTGCTGGCGCTGGGAGAGACCCGCGGGGGCGACTAGACCGGCACGACGAAACGGACGGTGATCGTCTCCGCGGTCTGCGGTTCCACCACGCAGAAGCATTCCCGCCCGATGATCCGCTTCACGCCGAGGACTTCGGCCTCGGCGATGCCGGTGACGTCGCGATAGACGATTTCGATGGTCCGCGCGTCGATCTGCCGGAATTTCACGGGCCGGTCGCGGAGCCGGTGATGCGGATCGACCCACCGCAATCCTTCCTCGAGCCGCTTTCGCAGGTCCTCGGTGTCGCCGATCATCGCAGCGCCTTCGCATTGCGCCGCATCCCGGCGAGCCCGGGGCGAGAGAATGGCGTGTCCTGGTACCGGCGCGCGAAGGCGTCTTCGGAAAGCTCCATGAGACCCGAGCTCGCCGGACTGACGAGTTCCGGACGCGGTGCGAGCTCCGCGTCGCCCGCGACCGGCGCGAAGCGCTCATTCCAGGGACAGACGTCCTGACAGACGTCACAGCCGAACAGCCATTCGCCCGTCCGGGTCCGCTCCTCTTCCGTGAACTCGCCGCGGCGTTCGATGGTGAGGTAGGAAATGCACCGGCGGGCGTCGAGCGTGCGGGGCGCGACGAACGCGTCCGTGGGACAGGCATCGAGGCAGCGGGTGCAGGTGCCGCAGCGGTCCAGCTCGAAGGGGAGATCGGCCTCGAGCGGCGCGTCGGTGAGCACGACGCCGATGAACGTGAAGGAGCCCAGGTCGGGGCGGATCAGCATGGTGTTCTTCCCGATCCAGCCGAGGCCCGCGCGTTGCGCGAGCTCGCGTTCGGGAACGGGGCCGGCGTCGACGTACGCGCGCGAGGTGGACCCAGGTACCAGCCGGCCGATCTCAGCGGCCAGGGCGTCGAGCCGCTTCCCGAGGACGATGTGGTAGTCGGTGGACCAGGCGTACTGGGCGACCCGGGGACGTGACGCCGGTGCGGGTCCGTGATAGTAGTTGGTCAGCGTGACGACGGCGCAACGGGCATTCGGGAGGATGGATTGCGGATCTTTGCGCTTCGCGGCCTGACGATTCAGGTAGGTCATCGTGCCGCCATATCCCGCCGCGAGCCACTTCTCGATGAAGTCTCCGTGCGCACTCGGCTCGAGCGTACAGATCCCCACGGCGGAGAAGCCCAGCTCGAGTGCTCGACGCTTAACCCCGACGCCTTGCCTCTCGACGCTTTGTTTCTTGACGTCTTGTCTCTCGACGCCTTTCGTAGTCACAGCCCCATCGTCTCTCTGCGCCACCGGGCAAACCTGACTACGTCCTCGACCGGTGGGATTGCTCCTTCGTCGCCATACGCCGTGAACATCCTCCAGCGCAGGTATTCGCGGGGCGGAAGCGGCAGGAAGGGGAAGCGGGTGAGCCAATTCCGGGCGCGGAAACTCCACGCGAGGCGAAGCAGATCCACGGCGAGCCTGGGGGAAAGCACGGCGCGCACGGTCAGGCGGAGGTAGAACGCGGACCAACTCGCGGGAGCCTGCATGCGCCTCGTATATTTGCCGGTCTATGACGCTCGCCAGCGGTCGCGCCGCGCGGCCCGACCCCTCGCTTCCCACGTCTCTGGCGCGCTACCGCAGCGAATTCCCGGTCTTCACGGACACCATCTACCTCAACACCTGTTCGCTGGGCGCCCTGGGTGCCCGTTCCCGGCGGAAAGTTACCGAATTCCTGGACGGCTGGGAAAAGCGTGGAGCATCTGCCTGGTATGACGTCTGGTGGGAGGCTCTCCAGGAACTCCGCACCCGGTACGGCAGCCTGATCGGCGCGAGGGCATCGGAAATCGCCCTCGCTCCCAATATCTCGACGGCCGTGGGCACGGTGGCCAGCGCGCTCGACTATCGCTCCCGACCAAAGGTCGTCGTCACGTCCCTCGACTTCCCGACCGTCGCCTATCAGTGGCTGGCCCGGCGCCCGGACGGAGTCGAGGTCGTGGTGGTGGAGAGTCCGGATGGTGTGACGGTCCCCGTGGACGCGATCGCCCGGGCCATCGACTCCCGCACCGCCCTGGTGGCCACGTCACACGTCTTTTTCACTACCGGCGCCATCCAGGACATTCGCGCGGTGGCCCAGGCGGCTCACGCGAAGGGTGCGCTCTGCCTCATCGATGCCTATCACTCCGTCGGCCAGCTCCCGGTGGACGTACGCGAGGCCGACGTGGATTTCCTCGTCTCCGGAGGATTGAAGTGGCTCCTCGGCGGACCCGGGGTCGTCTTCCTCTATGTACGGGACTCCCTGGCGCGGACACTCGAACCGACCCTCGCCGGCTGGTTCGGCCATCGTGACCAGTTCGCCTTCGACCCCGGCCGGCTCACCCGGCACGACGACGCCCGCCGCTTCGAGCTGGGAACGCCCGCGCTGGCCGCGGTGCACGCCCAGCTGGGCGGGCTGGAATACATCGAAGAGATCGGGATCCCGGCCATCCGGCAGGCCTCCATGGCGCTGGCCGAGGATCTCATCGCCCGCGCCCGGGAGCGGGGCTGGGTTCCTCGTGTAGCTTCCTCGCCGGCCGACCGCTCCGCGATCGTCATGCTCCCGAGCGCCGACCCGCACGCGGCCGTCCGGCATCTCGCGCAGGCCCGGATCATCGCGGACGCCCGGCCCGGTCACGTCCGCCTTTCACCTTTCTTCTACAACGTGCAGGAAGACCATGTCGCAGCAATCGAGCAGCTCGCCCAAATCGACCACTGAGGACGAACGACTCCTCGCGGCGCCCACCGCCAACGAGCGGCGGTCGTTCACCCATTCGGACCCCTGGCGGGTGCTCCGGATCATGGGGGAGTTCGTCGAGGGATTCGACACTCTGCACGACGTCCGGAACGCCGTCACGATCTTCGGCTCGGCCCGCACGCGCACCGACGACGCAGTGTACGAGCAGGCCATTCTCACCGCCAAGCTGCTCGCCTCGGAGGGGTTTCCGGTCATCACGGGCGGCGGCCCCGGTGTCATGGAAGCCGCCAACCGGGGGGCACAGGAGGGGAACGGCCTCTCGATCGGCTGCAATATCGAGTTGCCGTTCGAGCAGCATCTCAATCCGTACGTCGAGCGGTCCATCAATTTCCGGTACTTCTTCGTCCGGAAGACCATGTTCGTGAAGTACTCGACCGCCTTCGTAGTTTTCCCGGGCGGATTCGGCACGCTGGACGAGCTCTTCGAGGCGCTCACGCTGATTCAGACCGGCAAGGTCAAACACTTTCCGGTGGTCCTGATGGGCACGAAGTACTGGGGCGGACTGATCGACTGGCTCCGCGACCGGGTGGCGGGCGAGGGCAAGATCGCCACCGAAGACCTGAACCTGATTCACCTGACGGACGATCCGGCGGACGCGGTCCGCTGGATCACCAAGGCCCGTGAGCGCCGCACCGCGGCGCACGCGGCCTCCACCCACAACCCCTAGCGATGAACCGATGACTCGATCTCAGTATCTCCGTGGCCAGCGCATCGACCCCCGCTCGATCTCCGGGAAGGAGACGGTCGCGGAGCTGATCGACAACGCGTTCCTGGCTTACAACGCCGGACGCATGCGCGAAGGCTGCCGCCTCTTCGTCGAGCGCATGCTCGCTCCCGACTGCACGGTGGGCATGAGCCTCACGGGCGCGATGACACCGGCGGGCCTGGGTATGTCGACCATCATCCCGCTGATCGAAGCGGGATTCATCGACTGGATCGTGTCCACCGGCGCGAATCTCTACCACGACTCCCACTTCGGTCTCGGCCTGGCGATGCACCAGGGCACGCCGTTCGCCGACGACGTGGTCCTCCGCGAAGAAGGCGTCGTCCGCATCTACGACATCTTTTTCGACTACGAAGTCCTGCTCTCCACCGACGCGTACATCCGCGAGGTGAGCGCGGGCCCCGAGTTCCAACGGTCCATGAGCACGGCCGAGTATCACTACCTCCTGGGTGGGTACATCCTGGAGCGCGAAAAGAAGCTCGGCATCACCCGGAAGTCGGTCCTGGGGGTGGCGCATCAGTGCAGCGTGCCGATCTACACCTCGAGTCCGGGGGACTCGTCCATCGGCATGAACGTCGCAGAGCAGGCGCTCGCCGGTTCGAAGCTCCGGTACGACGTGAGCGCCGACGTGAACGAGACCGCGGCCATCGTCTATCAGGCGAAACAGGGAGACGGCACGTCGGGCGTCCTGATCGCGGGGGGCGGGAGCCCGAAGAATTTCGTCCTCCAGACGGAGCCACAGATCCAGGAAGTGCTGGGGATCAGCGAGAAGGGGCACGACTACTTCCTTCAGCTGACCGACGCGCGGCCCGACACCGGAGGTCTGTCAGGCGCGACCCCGGCAGAGGCGGTGAGCTGGGGCAAGATCGATCCCGACAAACTGCCGGGCACGGTGGTGTGCTACACGGACAACACGGTCGCCTTGCCGCTCCTCGCGTCCTACGCGCTGGCCAAGCGTCAGCCGAGGCCGTTGAAGCGCCTCTATGACCGCCGGGCCGCGATGATGGCGGATCTGATGAAAGCCTACGAGAAGGCCCGGAAGTCGCGCGATGCCCGCGCGGAGGCCGCCACTGGCGGACGCGCGTAACAGCGGGGCGTCGTCGGTCGTCGGCTCCAGGACGTACGCCGGATACGTCCTGGGGCTCCTCACGCTGATCAATCTCCTCAACTACCTCGACCGGAACGTCGTCTTCGCGGTCTTCGAGCCCGTCAAGCACGAGCTCCACGTCACCGACCAGCAACTCGGCTGGCTCGGATCGGCGTACATCATCCTGCTCTCGCTGTGTTCGATTCCCCTCGGCGTGCTCGGGGACCTGAAGTCCCGGCGCGTCGTCATCGCCTGGAGTCTCGGGTTCTGGAGCCTCGTGACCTCCGCCGCCGGGTTCGTGCGCGGATTTGGCCAGCTGGCGGTGTGCCGGGCCTTTGCGGGAGTTGGCGAAGCGGGATACTCACCGGCGTCGCAGGCGATCATCGCCGATTACTACAAAGGGCGCGCGCGTGCGTTCGCCATGGGGATCTACTCGGTCGGAACGGCCGTGGGAGGGATCCTCGGCATCTGGCTCGGCGGCGTGATCGCGGCGCGCTATGGGTGGCGGTGGGCGTTCATCCCCATGGGCATCCCCGGCCTGCTCCTGGCCGCCGGCGCGGCGCGGATTCGCGAGGTGGATCAGCGCGCACCGGCGCCGGTTCGTACCACCTTGCTCAAGTGGTATCGCACCGGCGTACGCCACGTGATCCGCTACGTCCTTCCCGTCGCCGGAGTATCCGCGCTCGGCGCGATCGCGGCCGCCGTCCTCGATCTGACGTTCGGATTCTCGTTCGACGTCTCGATGGCCGTGTTCGGCGTATTCGTCGCCCTCGGGTTGATGTGGACGGTGGCGCGCCTGGTTCCCGTAGCCATCCAGCGCACCGCTGCGGCGGGTGACGTCGCTGCGTCAGCGGTGGAAGACTTCCTCGAATCGGCCACCGTGGTCCTCCGCACCCCGACGCTCATCTGGGTCTTCATCGGCGGCGCCATGGTGACGTTCGCCGTGAACGGGTTGATCGCCTGGGCCTCCACGTTCATGGCCCGAGTGCACCACCTGTCGGTTCCCGACTTCAGCGCCCTGTTCGGCCCCTGGGCACTGGCCGGCGGGATCTCGGGTGTGCTCGCGGGTGGCAAGATCGGCGACTGGCTGCAGGTCCGCTGGGCCGGCGGCCGTGTCATCGCGTCAGGAGCCGGATTCATCCTCGGCGGCCCCCTGGTCGCCTGGCTCCTGTTTTCAGGGAGTCTGAAGGGCTTCGCACCGCTCCTGTTCGGCATTTACTTCTTCTATACCTGGTACAACGGACCCCTCGCGGCGGTGATCTTCGATGTCGTGCCGGCCGCCGTACGGGCGTCGGTGACGGGGGCGTTCGTGCTCTTCTCCCATCTTGCCGGAGACGCCCTCGCACCCCCACTGGTGGGTTACCTGTCGGACCAGACCAAGAGCATTCAAACGGCGATGATGATTCTGCCGGTGGCCGGCGTGGTGGGAGGGTGCGTGATTCTCGTGGCGCTCAGGACCGTAGCGCGGGACATGAAACGGGTGAAGAAGTGAGCCGCCGGCAGACGCCGCACCCCGAGCTGCGCTGCACCCGCTGCCGCGCCGAGCTGGAGCGGTTCTGGGCGTACTGTCCGAACTGCGCCAAGGCCCTCGTGTGGGGTGACGCGCAGCGCGAGACCGGCGCCGAGTGTGCGTACTGCCGGTGGATGGTGTCGGACACATTTTCGTTCTGCCCCTGGTGCGGCCGGAACATCCACGACCGGCAATCCTCGCTCGAGCCGCTCAAGGCGCCGAAGGGGTTCAAGTATCACGCCCGCTGCGATTGGGGGTGCGGCGGAGGTGTGATGTACCCCATGCAGTGGTGTCCCTGGTGCGGGCGGGAACAGATCTGGCGTTACACCCACTTCCAGAACATCTGTCCGCATTGCGACAAGGGCGTCGACGACTGGATGGACACCTGCCCCTGGTGCGGCGAGGACGCCACCGGACGGGTCCTGATCCCGCGGGCGCTGACGCGCGCGCGCCGCCTCCTGGTGGTCAGCCGGGTCACCGACTGGAACTACCGGATCCTCCTGCGCCCCGGCGTCTCGGGCGTGGATCCGGATGCGCCCAAGGTCATCGAGATCGACCGCCGGTACGTCACCGCCAAACGGCATCGGGACGAGATCAGCTGGAACATGCTCACCGGGCTCATCCTCCATGAGCTGGGGCACTCGTTCCTCTATCATCACTGGTCCTGGACCACTACCGGGCGTTTCCGCCGTGCCTTCGGCGAAGTGCGGAAGGCGTACCGGGTGGCGGACGAGCACTGGGTGGACTTCGAGCGGCGGCGGATCGCCACCACGCTGCCCGACTATGTGAGCGTGTATGCGGCCACTCACCCTCAGGAAGATTTCGCCGAGACCTTCCGGTTCTACGTGGGCCGGCGGGGGAAACTGCGCGAGCTCTTCGGGGAGTTCGGCCGGAAGCGGAAGGGCGTGCAGCTCTTCGAGAAATTCCTCGTGCTGCACGACTACGTTCGCAGCCTCAGGGGGTGGCGGTAGGGCCGTGGCAGAGTCGCCACAGACCACAATCGTCACATCAGGTAACACCTGGTAACGTGTTGAAACACAACGTAAATCAATATTAAATAAGCGTTTACGAGCCTCATTCGGAGTCCCCGGAGCTGGCCCCGATGGCCCGGAACCTGCGAATCGCCTCTGCGGGGTGGTGCCTTCACGCCCGAAGGTTGCCGCCAAACCAGACCAGTCAGAGAGGGGTTCGGATGAAGGGTCTCCGTTGGATCACCTTCGGCGCCGCGCTGGCGTTCGTGGCCACACCGGCTTCCGCGCAAAACAACGTCCGGTTGCAGATGGACAGCGCCGGACACACGGTGTTCGGCGGCGTCTATGTCGGCCCCTACTTCGCGCATCAGGTCGGCGCGCCGGGCCAACCTGAGATGGACGTGTTCTGCGTGGATTACAACCACGAGATCAGCCTCGGACAGCAGTGGAACGCGAATTTCTCGGTTCTAAACGGCGACTTGAGCAAGACCCGGTTCAAGAACCTCACCTGGTATTCCGAGGCCGCCTGGCTCGACATGCAGTTCGCGACGACGTCGAAGAACCAGTGGGGACTCCTCCACTACGCAATCTGGAACATCACCTCGCCGGGCACGCCGAACCTTGGCGGCCTCAGCTCGGGGGACCGGAACACGGTCCTGGGCTACATCAATGCGGCGCAGCATAACTACGGCCAAGTCAACCTGGCGTATTGGGACGTGGTGACCGACGTCAACACGGTGAACGGCCAGTATGGCGTCCAGGAATACCTGACTCAGGTTACTCCCGAGCCCGGCACCATCATTCTGCTCGGAACGGGCCTCCTGCTCATCGGCGGCGTGGCGGTCAAGCGGAATATCGCGTAGCCAGAGCGCCGTCCGGCGACGGTGCGCGGGGAGAGGGCTGGAACATTATGTTTCAGCCCGTTTCCTTTTTCGGGATGCTGAATGTCACTGCGTGTTGAAGAGGCCCTCGACCGGCTGGCCGGCCCCATCTACTGCGTTGGGGCCCTCTTCGTCGCCACTCCCATCTTCGATTTCGTGATGAACGTCTGGCCCCCGGCGCCCGGTATGGCGGAGTGGCGGTATGGCGCCATCGGACTCTTCGCGGGGTTCACCCTGTCCCCGCTTCTGGGCTCCGCCTTGATCGTGTGGGTCGCCCTGGTGCGGGGGGACCGGCGGACCCAGACCCTGATGGCCATCCTCAATCTCACCGCCGCGGTCCTCCTGCTCCCCCTGTGCGTCGACTTCATTCTGGACGTGGTCCAGCTGCGCTCGCACATCGCCGACCGCCCCGACGCGCGGTGGAGTTACTATGCCGGGGCCGCGAAGTCCCTGATCAAGTACCTGACCATCATGGCGGCGCTGGCCTGGCTCGGACGGACGGGGTGGCGTTCCCGGCCCACGCAGAGCACGGACCCCATCGTCGTTCGGAGATCCTGATGCGCGCGAAGCTTCTGCTCCTGGTCGCCGCCTCGGTCGCCGGGCCGTTGGCGGCGCAGGCTCCATCCGCGGACACCACGAAGCTGTCGTTCGGCCTGGGCCTGGTGACGACCGGCGGCAACACGAGCGTCACGACATTCAACTTCGGCAACAGTTTCTCCTACATCTCCCAGCCGTGGGTGCTGTCCGAAGCGGCGTCCATGATCTACGGCTCGACGCACGATACCGTGAACAACGATCAGTACCATCTCCTGCTCCGCGTGGACCACGGCGTGCACGACGGCATCTCGGCGTATCTTTACGGCGCCTTCGATCGCGACCGGTTCGCCGGCATCGTGTCCCGGTACCAGGAAGCGCTGGGCGTCGCGTGGAAGGCGGTGGAGCAGCCGATGGACCTGCTGACGCTCGAGGCCGGCGTGTCGGAGAACCAGCAGCGGGACGTGGGCAGCAGTGCGACCGGGTCGTTCGCCGCGGCGCGCGCGGCCGCGACCTACAAACACAGTTTCAACAAGACCGCGTACGCGCAGGAAGCGGCGGAGCTGCTTCCCGACCTCAAGCACAGCAAGAATCTCCGGATCAACTCGGAGACGGATCTCGTGGCCCCGTTGTCTACGGTCTTCTCGATCAAGGTCGGCTACGTGATCCGGTTCGACAATTTGCCCCCTCCGGGGTTCAAGAAGACGGATCGGATTCTCACCACGGGAATTCAGATCACGTTCTAAGGAGGATCACATGGCCAATCCGGTGCTGAATTCCAAGACGTTCTCTACCGCCGGCGTCGCGACCGGCGCGGAGACCATGACCATCGAAGGGACCGCGAACAAGACGGGTCTTCTGCTCCTCATCTGTCTCGCGACGTCGAGCTGGATCTGGACACAGACCTACAACGCCATCGACCCATCGGCCGCGCTCCCCTGGATGTGGGGCGGGATGCTGGGCGGCCTCGTCGTGGCGATCGCGACGACCATGAAGCCGCAGTGGGCACCGATCTCCGCGCCCCTTTACGCGGCCCTCGAAGGCCTGGCCCTCGGCGGGATCTCGGCTTCCTACGCGACAGCGTACCCGGGCATTCTCGTTCAGGCCGTTTCGCTGACGTTCGGGACACTGTTCGTCATGCTCCTGGTGTATCGCTCCGGCGCGATCCGGGTTACACCGCGCTTCCAGAAGGTCATGCTGATCGCCGTGCTGGCGATCTTGCTCTACTACGTCGCGACCATGATCATGGGCCTGTTCGGCGTGGACACGAGCTACTTCAACGCCGGCGGCACCCTCGGCATCGGTATCAGCGTGGTGATCGTCGGTGTGGCCGCGCTGACGCTGCTCCTCGATTTCGACATGATCGCCAAGGGCGTCGAGCAGGGCGCTCCCAAGGCCATGGAGTGGTACGGCGCCTTTGGCCTGATGGTCGGGTTGGTCTGGCTCTACCTGGAAATCCTTCGGCTTCTGGGCAAGATCAACCGCCGGTAGACTGCAACCCTCGGCACCGCCCCGGGCATCCAAAGCTCGGGACCTTCACGGGTCCCGGGCTTTTTCATTCCACCCGAGGTGCTTATGCCGCGTCCGATTCGATTTCGCCCCGCTGGCGCCGCCGTTGCCGTCCTGGCCGTGGCACTGCTCTCCTGGATGGCCGGCCGCGCCTCGGGCGCGCCGGCAGCCTCCCCGCGTCCCACCGGCGCCGCGGACTCCGCGACCATCACCCACGTGCTGGACTTGCTCCGCAGCGCCGATACCACCGTCTGCGAGCTGGCCGCCCGCTCCCTCACGCAGGGGTGGGGCGACTACGGTGCACCCATCGGCACACCCTTGACGCGGTCCGTCCTCCGCATCGGGCGCCGGTCGGAAACGCCCGCCGTGGTGAACGCCTATCGGGCCGCCACTCGCGACCCCAACACGTGCGTCCGCGACCTCGCGGTGCAACAGGTCGCCGACAATGACTCGAGCAGCATCAGCCTCTTCACGTCTCTCTCCTCCGACCGCGACCCGGCCCTCCGCGCCTCGGGCGTTCTGGGCATCGGCATCGTCGGCAGTGACCGCTCCCTCGGCCTCCTGAAGAAGACGATCGCCGACGGCGATTTCCGCGTTCGCGCCATGAGTGCGTGGGCCCTGGGACAACTGGACGACGGGGACGCCGTGCCGTCGCTCACCAACGCTCTGAAAGACGACTCCGCCGGCGTACGACAGCTTGCTGCCCGCTCGCTCGGATCCATCGGTGTGGTGAGTGCGCTGAGCCCCCTGCGGCGCGCCCTGCAGGACCCGGCGGCTCCGGTGCGCCAGACCGCCGCCTGGGCCCTGGGCGAGCTCGGCGAAAAGAGCGCGGTCCCGGCTTTGAGCGCGGCCCTGAAGGATGCCGACCCCGACGTCCGCGCGACGACCGTGTGGGCGCTGGGCCAGATCTCGGACTCGGTGGCCACCGCGCCCCTCGCCGGCGTGCTGCAGGATGATGATCCGCAGGTGCGGCAGATGGCGGTGTGGGCCCTTGGCCAGGTGGGCGATCGCAGCACCGTCCGTCCCCTCAGTCAGGCCCTGAAGGACCGGGACCAGGACGTGCGCAGCATGGCGGCATGGGCCCTTGGCCAGGTCGGCGACGAGGCTGCGGTGCCCGCTCTCACCGGCGCCCTCAAGGACCCGGTGTCAGACGTACGCAGCACGTCGGCGTGGGCCCTCGGCCAGGTCGGTGAGGCGCAGGCGGTCCCCGCGCTGGTGGGTGCACTCAAGGATCAGGCGCCCGATGTGCAAAGCACGGCGGCCTGGGCGCTGGGTCAAATCGGAAGCGGGCAGGCAGTGGACGGCCTCAAGGCCGCGCTGGCCGACTCGAATGACGACGTCCGCGAGTCCGCGGCGTGGGCGCTCGCGCAGATCGACGATGACCGGGCCGACCAGGCGTTGACCACGTACTACAAGGGGAGTGATATGGAGATACAGCGCGGGCCGCACCCCCACCCTCATCCCCACCCGCACCCGCGTTTCCATCTGATGAGCGGGATGCCGATGCCCATGCCGATGCCCATGCCGATGCCGATGCCCATGCCGAATGCGGGCCGGATGCGGATGCACTTCCACGCCCCGCGCGTGCGGGTGCGGGTGAACTAGGTTCGTTCCGGGCGCTGAACTAGGAGACGCGGCTGGCGCGGGCCACGCCGGTCATGAACTCGCGAGCCCGCTGCACTTCGGTGAGGTAGTCGGCAATCTCTTCGGTTTCCTGACCCCGGTCCCAGCCGAGGAGCTCGGCCATGCGGCGGGCGACCGGGGGCGCGGCGGCGCTCCCGTGGCCGGCGTCTTCGTAGAAGAGATGCGTGCGGCGGATCAGTACGTCCGACAACCGCATCGCCATCTCCCGCTCCACGGCGTGAACCACCTCAGCCCATACTTCCGGCCGGCCGTCCAGAATGGGGCGGCCCAGCGCGCGGTCCCGCTCGATCAGGTTGACGACACCCGCCGATTCGGAGCCATACGTCTTCACGAGGTGGCGCGCGACCGGCTCCGAGATGTCCCGGGCGCGTGCCGATTCCACCATGACTTCGAGGTCCGCGATGTCACCGCCCGGGAGCACCAGGTGGTCGGTGCCCGCTCGTGGCGGCACCCCGCGCCCATCGGCCTCGTGAAGCTTCTGGGCCACGCGATCCACCACGTCGCGGCCCATCACCCGGTGCGTCGTCAGCTTGCCTCCGGCGATCGTCAACATCCCGCTCGCGCTTTCCACCACGCGATGCTCGCGAGACACTTGAGCGGGGGTCGCCGACTTCTCGGGCGCCAGGAGGGGACGGAGTCCCGCCCAGGTCGAAATGACGTCCTTGGGCGCGAGGCGAGCCTGGGGAAAGAGGGCGTTCGCTGACCGCAGCAGATAGATGACGTCCTCTCCGGTGGCCCGGATATCATCCGGCGAGGATCGGTCGTCGGTGTCGGTGGTGCCGATGTAGCTGACTTCCCCCCACGGGAGGATGAACATCACGCGCCCGTCGACCGGGGAGAGCAGGGTGATGGCGTTGGTGTGTCCGATCCGGGCGCGGGGTACGACCACGTGCACGCCCTTCGTGGGGCGGAGCAGCGGAGCGGCGTTCGGGTCGTCCAGGCGGCGGAGCCCATCCACCCACGGGCCCGTGGCGTTCACCACCACGCTCCCCTGAATGGTGGCGGTCTGTCCGGTGATCTGATCCTGCACCACCGCACCCTGAACCCTTCCGTCGGGCTTGGAGAGCCCGGTGACTTCGACGTAGTTAGCCACATTCGCCCCCGCGAGCGCCGCGGCGCGCAGCGTGGCGAGCGTCAGCCGGGCATCGTCGGTCTGGGCATCCCAGTACAACCCGGCGCCCGTCAGGCCCTTCTCACGGAGTCCCGGCTCCATGCGCCGGGCCACTTTGCGGGACAGCCAGCGGTGCGTGTGGACGTTCCGGAACGAGGCGAGCAGGTCGTAGAGCCAGAGCGCCGCGAAGATTTGCCACCCGGGAACCCTCGCGCCCTTATAGGCGGGAAAGAGGAACGGCAGCGGCCGGACGAGGTGCGGCGCGATGGTCAGGAGAATCCGGCGCTCGCGGCTGGCCTCGAACACCAGCCGGAAGTCCCGGTGTTCCAGGTAGCGCAGACCACCGTGGATGAGGCGCGAGGAATGGGAGCTGGTGCCTCCCGCGAAGTCGCCCTTGCCGATCAGCCCCACCGAAAGCCCCCGCAGGGCGGCATCGCGCGCGATCGCCGCCCCGGTGATGCCGCCGCCGATGACGAGCAGATCGACGGGCGCTTCCATCATCTTCGCGAGAGCGGCCGCGCGCCCGCGGTGCGAGAAGCTGCTGTCGGCTCCCAACGAAACGCCTCCGCTTGGCTCGCCCGCCGGGGGGGGCTGGTGGTAGGTTTCCCGGGTTAGTGCGACCCGAGGGGAGAATGTAATGCTTCAAGGAGGCGCGGGGGGCCGGCGGGTGGCGATCGTCGCCGGGTGTCGGACGCCGTTCGCCAAGTCCGGGACGGTCTTCAGGGACGTGCTTGCGGTGGATCTCGCCCGTCACGCGGGCCGCGAGCTGCTGGAGCGCGCAAACCTCGATCCGAAAGAAGTGGACGAAGTGGTGTTCGGGCAGGTCGTCGCATCGCCCTTGGTGCCGAACATCGCCCGTGAGGTCAGTCTGCTGCCCCAGCTTCCCAAGGAAGTCCCGGCGTACACGGTCAACCGGGCCTGCGCCTCGTCGGGCCAGGCGGTGACCAACGCCGCCGACCAGATCGCCCGCGGTCACGCGGACGTGATCCTCGCCGGCGGCGTCGAGTCCCTGTCCGACATCCCCATCCTCCATACCCACCGGATGGCGCAGATCCTCGTGGAACTGTCGAAAGCGAGGTCCCTGGGCGCCCGGCTCGCGACGCTCGCCAAGATCAGGCCCCGGGACCTGGTGCCGGTCTCCCCCGCCATCTCCGAGCCCTCGACGGGTGAAACGATGGGGCAGTCGGCGGAGAAGATGGCCAAGGAAAACGGCATCACCCGCGAGGCCCAGGATCAGTGGGCCCTCCGCAGTCACCGTCTCGCCGCCGCGGGGACCGCCGACGGCCGTCTGCGGGCCGAGATCGTGCCGTGGTTTCCGGTGGATGGGGGAGCGCCGATCACGTCCGACAACGGCATCCGCACCGACACCACGCTCGAGCAGATGGCCAGGCTCAAACCTGTCTTCGACCGGCGCTACGGGTCGGTCACGGCGGCCAATTCGTCGCCGCTCACCGACGGTGCCTCCGCCGTGCTCCTGATGAGCGAAGACGCAGCCGCCGCCCTCGGCTACAAGCCGCTCGCGTTCCTCAAGTCCTACGCCGTCGCCGCCGTCGATCCCGGATGGCAGCTCCTCCAGGGCCCGATCTGGGCCGTCCCGAAGGCGCTCGAACGCGCCGGGATCCCCTGGAGTGCCCTGGGATTGCTCGAGGTGCATGAGGCCTTCGCGGCGCAGGTCCTCTCGAACTTCAAGGGCTGGGGTGAGAAGAACTGGGACGTGAACCCCGACATCATCAACGTGATGGGCGGATCCATCGCCATCGGCCATCCCTTCGGCGCCACGGGCGGACGGGTGATCACCACCCTCGCGAACGAAATGAACCGCCGCGACGTCCAGTTCGGCCTGGTCTCGATCTGCGCGCAGGGCGGCATGGCGTTCGCCTGCGTGCTGGAGCGCGTCTGATGGCGGGCCCCGCGCTGACTTGGGAGATCAAGGACGGCATTGCGGTCGTCACGTTCGACACGCCGGGCTCGTCCGTGAACGTGATCTCGGCGTCCGTGAAACGGGAAGTGATCGCGGCGTTCGAGACGCTGAAGGCCGACGAGCGGGTAAAGGCGGTCGCCTTCCTGTCCGGGAAACGGGACAACTTCATCGCCGGCGCCGATATCGAGGAGTTCGTCGCGCTCAAGACCGCCGCCGAGGCGGAGCAGCTGTCCGCCGAGGGCCAGGCGATGCTGGGCCGGATCGCCGATTTCCCGAAACCCGTGGTGGCGGGCATCCACGGCGGCTGCGTGGGGGGCGGTCTCGAGTTCTCCCTCTGCTGCACGTATCGCGTCGCCACCGACCACCCCAAGACCTCGATCGGCCTCCCCGAGGTCCGCCTCGGCATTCTGCCGGGTGCCGGCGGGTGCCAGCGGCTGCCCCGTCTCATCGGCCTCCGCGCCGCGCTCGACATCATCCTGGCCGGCAAGACCGTGCCCGCGAAGAAGGCGCTGCAGCTCGGGATGATCGACGAGATGGTCCCGCCGTCGATCCTGCGCCGGATCACGCTGGACGCCGCCAGGAAGCTCGCCGGCGGATGGCGCCCGCATCGCAAACGGCCCGGCGGATTCATGGGCTTCCTCCTCGACGGGAATCCACTCGGCCGATCGCTCGTGTTCCGGATGGCCCGGAAAAACGTGGAGCGGGAGACGCACGGCAACTACCCCGCCCCTCCCGCGGCACTCGACGCCGTCGAGTTCGGGTTGAAGCACGGCATCACCGCCGGGCTCGCGCACGAAGCGAAAGGTTTCGGAGCGCTTGCCGTCACGGACGTCTCCCGCAAGCTGGTCGGGATTTTCTTCGCCGAGCAGGCCCTGAAGAAGGACTTCGGGATCGACAACCCTCCGCCCCCGGCCGAAGTCCGCCGTCTCGGCGTGGTGGGATCGGGGTTCATGGGGTCCGGCATCGCGGGCACCGCCGTGACGCAGGCCATGGTCGACGTGCGGCTCAAGGACGCCGACCTGGTGCACATCTCGAAGGGCATCGCCGCGGCTCGCGCTGTGGTGGAAGAGCGCTTCAAGAGACGCCGGATCACCAAGTACGACCGCACCCGGCTCCTGGCGTTGGTTTCGGGGGATGCCGCCTTCACGGGATTCGGCCGCGCCGACCTCGTGATCGAGGCGGTGTTCGAAGACCTGAAGGTCAAGCAGGCCGTGCTGAAGGACGTCGAGGCGGTCATCCCGCCCGCCGCCATTTTCGCCACCAACACGTCGACGATCCCCATCGGGGACATCGCCTCAGCGTCCAGCCGGCCCGGCCAGGTGATCGGCATGCACTTCTTCTCGCCGGTACCCCGGATGCCCCTGGTGGAGATCATCCCCGCCCGGCATACGTCGCCCGCCACGGTGAGCACTACCGTGGCCTTCGGGAGAAGGATGGGAAAGACGCCGGTGGTCGTGAAGGACAGCCCGGGCTTCTGGGTGAACCGGATTCTCGGACCGTACCTGTGCGAGGCCGCCCACGTGCTCCTGGGCGGATCGAGTATCGAAGACATCGACGCCGCGCTGGTGCAGTTCGGGTTCCCGGTGGGGCCCATCGCGCTGCTCGACGAAGTGGGTCTCGATGTGGCCGGTCACGCCGGGGAGGTGCTTTACCAGGCGTTCGGCGAGCGGCTGAAGCCGGCGCCCCCCCTCGAGGCGATGGTCAAGGCCGGCCGCCTGGGCCGGAAAGTGGGAAAGGGCTTCTACCGGTACGAGGGTGGGAAGAAGCGGGGCGTGGATGAAACGGTCTATCAGCTCATCGGCGTGCATCCCAACGGCGGTCCCCGAGCCGGGGAGATCGTCCAGCGCCTGTCACTGGCCATGGTGAACGAAGCGGCGCAGGCCCTGTCGGAAGGTGTGGTACGCTCCCCGCGGGATGGAGACATGGCGGCCGTCTACGGAATCGGGTTCCCGCCCTTCCGCGGCGGGCCGCTCAAGTACGCCGACGACCTCGGGGCGGCGCGTGTGGTGGATGACCTGGGGCGGCTCGCCGAGCGCCTGGGATCGCGGTTCACACCCTGCGACGCGCTGCAGCAGCTCGCGCGGAGCGGCGGCACTTTCTACTCCTGATCAGCTAAAGGATTCCCCGACGATGCTGCGCGCCGGCCTTCTCTGGCTCAGCGAGCAACCGCAGATCTTCCGGTTCGTCCGGTCCAGCCGGCTGGCGCAGAAGTTCGCGTCCCGGTTCGTCGCCGGCGAAACCGTCGCCTCCGCCATCGGCGTACTCAAGGACTTGAACACCGCAAATCTCACCGTGAGCCTCGACCTGCTCGGCGAATCCGTGCACTCGCCGGAGGAGGCGAAGGCGGCCCAGCAGGCCTACCTCGAGCTGCTCGATCGCATTCAGAGCGAGGGGGGCAACGGCAACGTTTCGGTGAAACTCACCCAGATGGGTCTCGACATCGACGAGGCACTCTGCGTGGCGAACCTCCGGTCCATCATTGGGCGGGCCAAGCAATACCACTCGTTCGTCCGTCTCGACATGGAAGGCTCGGACTACACCGAGCGCACGCTCTCGCTGTTCACGCGCACCCTGTACCCCGAGTTCGGGCAGACCACCGGCGTGGTCCTCCAGTCCTATCTCCGGCGCACGGCCCAGGACGTGGACGCCATGATCGGCCTGGCCGCCCGCGTGCGGCTCTGCAAGGGCGCGTACCAGGAGCCCGCCACCGTGGCCTTTCCCAACAAGGCCGACGTCGACGCGAACTACGTGGCCTGCATGGAACAGCTCATGGAGCGGGGAAACTATCCGGGCCTCGCCACCCATGACGAGAAGATCATCGAGCACGCCAAGGAGTTCGCGAAGCAAAAGGGCATCGGTGCCGAGCGGTTCGAATTCCAGATGCTGTATGGCGTGCGCCGCGACCTGCAGGTCAAGCTCCGCAAAGAGGGCTGGAATCTCCGCGTCTACGTCCCCTACGGCACCCACTGGTATCCCTACCTGATGCGGCGGCTGGCGGAACGTCCGGCGAACCTGTGGTTCATCCTCGGCAACGTGATCCGGGAGTCGCTACGCCGGAAGAATTGACGTCTCCCGATGGGACCCTGGGCGGCTATCAGCGGGTGCACCAGCGGGCACCGGCGTTCGGGGGAAGCGATGGGCAGGCCTACACGGTGTCGACGTTCGTGGACGACGATCCCGATCCGGCCGGGCGGTACGGCGCCGCGCTCCTCTTCATCCGCTGGTCCGAGGCCGGAGACCGGCCGGTGGGTCACGTCGAAACCGACTACCTGGCGTTCGGAGCCACTCCCGACGCCGCGCTGCTCCCCCTCCTCGCGCTGACCCTGGAAGACGTCAAAGCCCACCTCGACCGTCTCCTGGCGCTGTGAGCTCCGGCGTGGTGCTGGCACGCGCGGGGTCCACGTACCGCGTCCATGTGGACGGGCGCGAAATCACCGCGACGCTCCGCGGCAAGCTCAAACACAAGGACGACGACCGCGTGGTGGTGGGTGACGTCGTGGAGCTGGATCTGGAGTCCCCGGATTCCGGCGCCATCACGGGCATCACGCCGCGGAAGTCCGTGCTGGAACGCCGCGCCGCGGGCCAGGGAGCGAGCCGGGCCCAGCCGATCGCGGCGAACGTCGACCAGGTCCTGGTGGTGGTGTCGGCACGGGACCCCGAGCCGACGCCGCGGATGATCGACCGCTTTCTGATCATCGCCGAGGCGAACCACCTACCGGCGATCGTGGTGGTGAACAAGGCCGAGCTGGACCGGGACGCGGGTCCGGCCCTCGCCACCCGCTACCAGGCCGCCGGGTATCCCGTGCTCTTCACCTCGGTGAAAGCGGTCGAGGGGTTGGAGGAGCTCGAGCGGGCCTTGCGGGGGCGCGAAACGGTGCTCGCCGGTCAGTCGGGCGTAGGGAAGTCGAGCCTCTTGAACGCCATCGAACCGGGATTGAAGCTCCGGATCGGAGCCATCAGCGAGAAGTGGCGCACCGGGAAGCATACGACCACCGCCGCTGAGCTGATCCCCCTGAAGGCGGGCGGGTATGTGGTGGACACGCCCGGGATGCGGGAGGTGGGGGCTTGGGGCATCGAGCCCGCCGACCTGGCCTCATGCTTCCCCGAGTTCCGGAGTTTCCTGGGCCACTGCCGCTTCGACAACTGCCGGCATCTGACTGAGCCCTCGTGCGCGGTACGGCGGGGTGCCGAGGAGGGAGCGTTTCCGGCGGACCGTCTCGTCTCGTATGAGCGGCTCTACGAGGAGCTCAACGTTCCTTCCTGGTCCAGCGGTCGGCGTCGCGGGTCCTGACCTTCGCCAGGGTCGCCGCGAAGGCCTGATCGAGATCGATGGCCTGGGAGTTGGCGAGACAGATCACGACGAACAGGATGTCGCCCAGCTCGAGGGCCAGATCCCCGTCCGGTTCATCGGCCTTCTTCGTCTTCTGACCGAACCGGTGATTGATCTCGCGGGCCAGCTCGCCTACTTCTTCGGTGAGCCGTGCGAGATTGGTGAGCGGACTGAAATATCCTTCTTTATATTGGCTGATCCATTGATCGACTGCCGCCTGGGCCTCGCCAAAGGACACCGGAGCCTCCGTTCGTGACCGCTCTCAAACCGCTGGTCCTGCCGTTTCGCGGAGAGCGCTACGCGCGCCCGTCGTTGGATGCGGTGCTGGCACCTCCCTACGACGTCATCTCCCCGGATGCCCGGAAGACGCTCGCGGCCCGCGATCCCCACAATATCGTGCACCTCATCCTGCCGGAAGCCGCGGTGGCCGAGGACAAATACGCGCACGCCGCAGCGCTCCTGATGGAGTGGCGGAAGGCGGGGGTCCTCGCGGTCGACCCCGGGCCATCGGTCTATGTGGTGGCGCAGGACTACACCCTCCCGTCGGGGGGTCACCGCACCCGTGTCGGCATGCTCGCGGCGGTCTCCGCCGAGTCCTACGACACCAGGCGCATCAAACCCCATGAAAAGACGCATGCCGGTCCGAAAGCCGACCGCCTGGCACTCCTGAAGGAAACCCAGACCGGGCTCGAGTCGATTTTCCTGCTCGCGCCGGACGCGGGTCACGGGCTCACCAAGGCACTGCTCGAGGTGACCAAGACCAAGCCCGCCGCCCAGGGGACCTTGGACGGCGTCGGGCACCGTCTCTGGGTCGTCACCGGAAAGGCGGGCGAGCAACTCGCGGAACGTGCTTCGGCAGGAGCGCTCTACATCGCGGACGGCCACCACCGGTACGAGACCGCCGCCCTCTACGCCCGGGAAAACCCCGGAGCCGACCGTGTGATGGCGTTCATCGTGTCCGCCCACGATCCGGGCCTCGTAGTCCTGCCTACCCATCGGGTGATCTACGGTGCCGGCCGGGACGTGTCTCCCTTGATCGAGCAGTGGAAGCTCTGGTTCGAGGTGACGCCCGCCGGTCATCTGCCCGACCCGGTAGCGGAGCTCGCCCACGCCGGTGCGTCGCAGCCCGCGTGCTACGTCGCGCTGCCCGGTGACGGATACCTGCTGGTGTTGCGATCGAACGCCCCGCTCGATGACGTTCCGGGACTGGGTACGAGCCCGGCGCTCCGGTCACTCGACGTCGCCGTCATCGAGCCCCTGGTGGTGAAGCAGATTCTCGGTGCGGGCACGTCGACCCCGACTCTCACGTACACGCCGGACGCGAAGGCCGCGCTCGACGCCGTACGGACCGGCCGGGCCGCCGCGTCGGTTCTTCTCAACGCCACGAAGGTGTCGCAGGTCGTGGCCGTGGCCGACGCGGGCGAGGTCATGCCGCAGAAGTCCACCTACTTCGTCCCCAAAGTCCCCGCGGGACTGGTCCTCAAGCCGTGAGTGCCGGCCGTCCGCGGGAGAAGATCCTCGAGAACCTGGAGTCGGTGTACCGGGAAGCGTACGACCGGGCCAAGGGTACGGGGGACGAGCGCCGCATGGCCGACCTCGACGCCGCCTACCAGCGGGAACAGCTGTTGCTCGAAGTGTTGCTCGACATCCGGGACAGCCTGTCGGCGAAAGCCCCCGCGGGGTCCGCCCCGTCGCCTGGTCCCGATCCCATCACCACCCTCGAAACCATCCGCAGAATCAGCCAGCTTCGCTAAGGGAGATTGTGATGCGCCGCCTTTCCTTGTTGCTGCTCCTGCCCGCCATCGCCTGTGGTCAGAAGGCCGACCTCGTCATCACCCACGGAATGGTCTGGACCGGGACGAGCTCCGGCGGGCCTCAGCCGGGGGGTGTCGCGATCGTGGGCGACAAGATCGTCGCTGTCGGCGACAGCGCGTCCCTCGCGCCGTTCCTGGGTTCGGGCACACGGGTGATCGACGCACGGGGCGGCCTGATCGCTCCCGGGTTCAACGATGCCCACACGCACTTTGTGGATGGCGGCTTCCAGCTCTCGTCGGTGGATCTGCGCACGGCGGCGACGCCGCAGGAATTCATCCGGCGCATCGCGCAGTTCGCGCAAACCCGGAAGCCGGGGGAGTGGATCACCGGCGGCGACTGGGACCATACGCTCTGGCCCGGGCAGCCGCTGCCGCGGCGCGAGTGGATCGACTCGGTGACGCGCGACATCCCGGTGTTCATCAGCCGCCTGGATGGCCACGAAGCGCTGGCGAACACGGCTGCATTGACGGCCGCGAACGTCACGAAGAACACGCCGACCCCGGCGGGCGGCGAGATCCTCCACGACGCGAAAACCGGCGAGCCCACCGGGATCTTCAAGGACAACGCGCTGGCCCTGATCGCCCGCGCCGTTCCCGACCCCTCACCCGAACGGCTCGACTCGGCCGTAGCCCGCGCGCAGACCTATGCGGAGTCCCTTGGCCTCACCGGAACGTCGTTCGTCTCGGTTCCCTTCACCGATTGGGCGAGCCTGAGGCGGATGGAGAAGGCCGGTAGACTGACCATGCGCTTCACGCTGTACTTGCCGCTCACGCAGTGGCACCTGGTGGCCGACTCCGTGAAGGCTCTCGGCGCCGGCGACGACTGGGTGCGCGTGGCGGGGGTGAAGGGCTACATGGACGGCTCGGCGGGCGCGCGGACCGCGAAATTCTACGAGCCGTACTCCGATTCGGCCGGGTACACCGGGCTCTTCCGCAGCCCCCCCGACAGCATGGCCCGGTGGATCGGCGCGGCGGACTCGGCCGGGCTCCAGATCGCCGTGCACGCCATCGGGGACCAGGCCAACGGCGTGCTCCTCGCGATCTACGACAGCGTCGGGAAGGCCCATGGCCGGCGCGATCGCCGGTTCCGCGTGGAGCATGCGCAGCACCTTCGCGCGCAGGACATCCCGACGTTCGGTGCCGACGGGATCGTGGCGTCGGTCCAGCCGTCGCACCTGACCGATGACGGCCGCTGGATCGAAAAGCGCATCGGGCCGGAGCGCATCAAGACGACCTATCCCTTCCGGACTCTGCTCGACACCCACGCGGTGCTGGCGTTCGGCTCTGACTGGGACGTGGCGACCCCTGATCCACTGAAGGGCATCGATGCCGCGGTCACCCGCCGCACCAATGACGGGAAGAACGAAGGCGGCTGGATTCCGGCGGAAAAGATCACGGTGGCCGAGGCGCTGCGGGCCTACACCTGGGGGAACGCCTACGCGGTCTCGCAGGAAACGAAGCGCGGGACGCTCGCCCCCGGGATGTACGCGGACGTCGTGGTGGTCGACCACAATCTCTTCGCCATTCCGGCCGACTCCATCCGGGACACTCATGTGAGTGCCACGGTCGTCGCCGGGAAGGTGGTGTTCGAGCGGAAATAGCCTCGAGCAGCGTCCCGATCTGCAACATCAGCGACCTGGCAGTTCGCAACCGCGCCTCCAGATTGAAGTTGCTCGCTTTGTTCGGGAACGCCGCATTGGCGACCCGGGACGCCGCAAAAACGCCTGTCTGAACTGCGCAGGGGGTCGCCGATGAGGGCGCACCAAGCCGTCTTTCGCTTTCTCGTGGGATTCGCCTGCCTGTCGCGCGGGGCCGCCGCGCAGAAGGACAGCATCGCGCTCCTGGAAGCGCGCGTTCGGGCAGGTGATTCCCTGGACGCGGAGACGCAGTTCCGTCTGGGCCGCTACTACGAGTTCGCGAACCGGTATGACGACGAAGAGCGCGCGTTCCGAACCGCCATCGCCGCCGATCCCCGCTACGCGCCGGCCTACCTCTGGCTGGGCGACCTGCCGTACGTTCGTGAACCGAAGCTCATCAAGGACGAGCAGAAGAACCGCGTGCCCCCCGAATGGACCAAGGCCCTCGACGACGCGGCGCGGCTCCGCGTGCAGGCCCTCTTGATCGATCCGCTGGTCGACTGGCGCGCCCGCGACGAAAAGCCGATTCCCCAGGACATGGTGCAGGTGCCCGAATATTCTGGATACGAGGATGAAACGACCAACTACCTGGGCTGGATCGGGATCGCCGGGCTGGCCTACGAGCGCTACGAGCTTTCCTACAGTGCCATGGATCTCTACCGGACTCGCCGCTTCCGCTCGAGCCCAGAAGACTCCATCCCGCCGTGGGTGTACTTCGTCCACGGCATCGCGGCGGCCCACCTCGGCGCGTACGACAAAGCGAGTACCGATTTCGAGGTCCTGATGAAGCGGGCGACGGCCGTGGAGCGTTCCGATTCCGTCATCAATTTTCCGCTCAACACCAACGACTTCCGGTACCTGCTGGCCATTTTCAAGGAGCGGATGCACAAGCCGGCGGACGCCATCCAGCTCTATCAGGACGCCATCAACGCCGACCTCGGCTTCTACATGGCCCATGCCCACCTCGCCCAGATCTACCGGCAGTACAAGATGTGGGACAAGGCGGTGGCGGAGGCGCAGGCCGCCGTCGACGCCAATCCGGAGGATGCGTCGCTACGCCTGGATCTTGGCGTCATTGACGCGGAGGCCGGACGCGCGGCCGACGCCGTCCTGGCGCTGGAGAAAGCCGTCCACCTGGACCCGCGCTGCCCGGCGGCGTACTATCGCCTCGGCGTCGTAGCCCAGCAGGCGAACCAGCCCGGCGACGCCCGGGACGCGCTGACTCATTTCATCGCGATTGCCCCGCATCAGATGGCGACCGAGGTGGCGGATGCCCGGAAGCGCATTGATTCGTTGCACTAAGGCCCTCCTGGTCGCGTCGGCCGTCGCGCTCCCGGTCACCCGGGGCGCGGCGCAACAGCGCACGTCCTATGAAGAGCTCCAGACCTTCTCCCAGGTCCTGACGTACATCTTCCACAGCTACCCGGACTCGGTCGGCTACAGCCTGCTGATCAAGTCCGCCATCAACGGCGTCCTCCGCGACCTCGATCCCCACAGTCTCTTCTTCTCGCGGCTCGACTGGGAGCGCTTCGACTCCCTCCAGCGTGGCGACCTGGCCACCACCGGAGCGGGCCTCGACGACGTCGACGGGGAGCCGACGGTGCTCGGCGTGTACCCGAAAAGCCCGGCGGAAGGCGCCGGTGTCCGCCCGGGCGACCGCGTGGTCGCCATCAACGACACCGTGATCGCCGGCCTCGAAATCGAGACGGTCCGCCTCCGGATGGCGGGGTCGGAAGGAAGCAAGGTGCGGGTGCGCTTCGCGAGAGGACCCCGCCTCGAGCCCGACACGTTCACGGTGGCCTTGAAGCGGAAGCATCTCGAGGTGCGGTACGTGTGGGAGACGCGGATGGTGGACTCGGTCACGGGGTTCCTCCGCCTCGACGAGTTCGGACCCAAGTCGGCCGACGAAGTCCACGACGCCATCAAGGCCCTCAAGAAGCAGGGAGCCCGCCAGATCATTCTGGACCTCCGGAACAACCCCGGAGGCATCGTGGAACAGGCGGTGGACCTGGTCTCCGAGTTTGTGCCCAGGAACACCGTCGTCTTCAGCACCAAGGGGCGGCGCGCCGACGTCGACACGACGTTCCGCACCAAACGCGACGGGGACTTCCGGGACCTGCCCCTGATCGTCCTGGTGAACGAGCTCTCGGCCAGCGCCGCGGAGGCCACGGCGGCGTCGCTCCAGGATCACGATCGCGCGCTCATCGTCGGACGGCGAACGTTCGGCAAGGCGCTGATGCAGACCGACTTCTTCCTCGCGTCCGGCGAGATCCTGCACATGACCATCGGCCACGTGATCTCGCCGTCCGGACGGTACATCCAGCGCCGGTATACGGGGCTCGCGGTGGAGCAGTACTACCAGCTGGCGGGCAAGTCCGGCGCCGCCGCCGACACCGACCAGGTCTACCACACGGACGCCGGCCGGATCGTCCGCGGCGGCGGAGGCGTGCTTCCCGATCTCGTGGATGAGAGCCAAGGCCAGCCCGCCGCCTGGTGGGTCGTGGCACAGGACTCAGGGTGGGTGGCCGCCGTGGCCGACAGTGTCGCGGCCACCTTGCCCATGACCAGCGCGGGGCTCACGACCTTCGAGGCGGGTCTCCCCAATTGGGGCAATACGCTGATGCCCCCGCTTCTCAGGCGGATCAGAGAACGCCTGCATGTCGCCGCGGTGGTGGATTCCGCCGTGCAGTGGCGCCTGGGATACGAAGTGGGACGCCGGGTGGTGGAAACCCGTTGGGGGGCCGACGCGAGATACGACCTGGATCTGCGCCACGACCGGGACGTGCGGATAGCCGTCGCCTCATTCCCCAGGCTCGGCGACCTTTTGAAGGCAAAGCCCAACTAGGCTATTTTCCAGACCTATGGCCACCAAGACCACCCCCCAGTCCCGCGCCCAGTCCAAGTCCTCCAAGTCCCAGCTCAGTAAGGCCGAGCTCCTGGACATGTACCGGCTGATGCTTCTGTCCCGCCGGATCGACGACAAAGAGATCCAGCTCAAGCGGCAGAACAAGATCTTCTTCCAGATCTCCGGCGCCGGGCACGAGGCCATTCTGGTCGCTGCGGGCAAAGCCATGAAGTCCGGCTACGACTGGTTCTACCCGTACTACCGGGACCGGGCCCTCTGCCTGACGCTCGGCATGACGCCCACCGAAATGCTGCTTTCCGCCGTGGGCGCCGCAGAAGATCCGAACTCCGGCGGGCGCCAGATGCCCTCCCACTGGGGACACCAGGCGCTCAACATCGTCAGCCAGTCCTCGCCGACCGGCACCCAGTTCATCCAGGCGGTGGGCTGTGCCGAGGCGTGGTACCGGTCGACGAAGATTCGGGAGGCGGCGGACCTATCGGTGAAGAAAGACGAAGTGGTCTACTGCTCGTCGGGTGACGGCACCACCAGCGAAGGCGAGTACTGGGAGGCGCTGAACACCGCCTGCAATCTCAAGCTCCCCGTCGTGTTCCTCGTCGAAGACAACGGCTACGCCATCTCCGTGCCCGTCGAGGTCCAGACCGCGGGCGGCTCGGTGTCCAAGCTGGTCACGGGGTTCCCCGGCCTGTTCATCCAGGAGGTGGACGGCTGCGATCCCATCGCCTCGTATGAGGTGATGCGCCGGGCGGTGGAGTACTGCCGCGAGCGGAAGGGCCCCGCCCTGGTCCACGCCCATGTGACCCGTCCCTACTCACACTCCCTCTCGGATGACGAAGTTCTCTACCGGCCGACCAAGGAGCGCGAGGAGGAGGCCAAGCGCGACTGCATCACCGTCTTCCCCAAGCGGCTGCTCGCCGATGGGGTCGCCACCCCGGCCGAAATCGAAGCCATCCAGAAGCAGGTCGACGACGACGTACAGGTGGCGGCCGACATGGCCCTCGTCTCCCCGCAGCCGAAGACCGACACCGTCTACGACTTCGTCTATTCTCCCGACGTGGACCCCACCTCGGAGCAGTTCGACACCGAGGACGATCCGCAGTTCAAGGGTGAGCCGACCACGGTGGTCGACCTCCTGAACGTGTGCATGAAGGACGAAATGGCGCGCGACCCGCGGATTCTCGTCTTCGGAGAAGACGTGGCCGACGCCAGCCGCGAGCAGGCATTGAAGGACGTGAAGGGCAAGGGCGGCGTGTTCAAGGTGACGTGGGGGCTCCAGCGCCAATTCGGTGGAGACCGCGTCTACAACTCACCCCTGGCCGAGGCCAATATTCTCGGCCGAGCCATCGGGCTAGGGATGCGGGGCTGGAAGCCGGTGGTCGAGATTCAGTTCTTCGACTACATCTGGCCCGCATATCACCAGATCCGGAACGAGTTGGCGACCATGCGCTGGCGGTCCAACAACGCGTTCAAGTGTCCGGCGGTGGTTCGTGTGACGTACGGGGGGTACCTGAAGGGCGGGTCGATCTACCATTCGCAGACCGGAGCCGTCGTGTTTACGTCCATCCCCGGTCTCCGCGTGATCTGTCCGTCGACCGCGCTCGACGCGAACGGCCTGCTCCGCACCGCCATCCGCTGCGACGACCCGGTGCTCTTCCTCGAACACAAGCACCTGTACCGCCAGACCTACAACAAGGCCCCGAACCCCGGCCCGAATTTCATGATCCCGTTCGGGAAGGCCCGCGTGGCTCGGGAAGGGACCGACCTCACCGTCGTTACGTACGGCGCCGTGGTCCAGCGCGCCCTGGTGGCGGCGAAGATGCTCGAAGATGAGAACGGTACCAAGGTCGAGGTCATCGACCTGCGGTCCCTCTCCCCGGTCGACTGGGAGACCATCGAGCAGTCGGTCCGGAAGACCAACAAAGTCCTGGTGGCCTACGAAGACTCGCTGTCCTGGGGCTATGGCGCCGAGATTGCGGCGAAGGTGGCCGACGTCTGCTTCCCGTGGCTCGACGCGCCGGTCAAGCGGATGGCCTCGACTGACACCTTCGTCGCCTATGCACCGGAGCTGGAAGATGTGATTCTGCCACAGGCGGAGGGATTGGCGCAGGCGATGCGGGAGTTGAAGGCCTTCTAGGGCGCCTACGACCGCATCAGGTCTTTGACTTCTCCGGCCGCGGCGATGGCATGGTCCACGTCGCGGGAGAGGGCCCGGGCCTGCTGGGTGGCCTGGGTGAGATCGCCGAGGACGGCGCCGATCCCGGCCGACTTGAGGCGCAGGAGATCGTACCGGACGTTCTGCATCGCCAGCACGCAGGACTCGAGCTGCTCCCGCACGCCGTCGCGCCGTCCGACCAGATCCGCCAATGCCTGCCGCTGCCGGTCCAGCAGAGCCAGCTGGCGGTCGCGCTCCGCCCCTTCCGCCTGCCCCTTCACCTGGGCGATGCGGTCGTCCAGCCGGGCCACACTGGTTCCATCGACGTCCGCGCTCATGGCGTGCAGCATCTTTGCCAGGTTCTCGGCGCGCGCCATCAGAGCGTCCACCGTCTGCGTGACCTCGGGAAGCCGCTCTTTGTCGGACTGCGGCAGACGCTGGACCACGCCGAAGATCGCCTGACGGTCGCGGCGGACCTGATCGATGGTCGCCGCTT
>DATEGY010000125.1:0-18381 GCA_035279865.1 Gemmatimonadales bacterium
AGGCTGGTCACTGCGGCTCTGGGACTGCTCGCCGAGCAGGGGTTCGAGCCGGTGCGGGACGCCGACGGCACCATCCGTCTGCGCAACTGTCCGTTTCATGCCCTGGCGATGGAGTGCCGCGATCTGGTCTGTGGGATGAACTTGTCGCTCTTGCGCGGCGTGATGCGAGGGCTGGCGGGCTCCGGGCTCAAGGCCGTTCTCGATCCCCAGCCCGACCGGTGCTGCGTGGTCCTCCGCTAGTCGTCCCGACCCCGGTGTTTGGGTCGTCGCTGATAATCCTTCTTGGACTTGTGACGCTGGTGTGGCGGCGTATTCAGCCGTTCCCGCACGGGCGCGTCCGGGTTCGGGATCCGGATCTTCACCGGGACCTTCTTCTTTTTCCTGCTCATCCGGCCGACCGCGCGAGGATCTGCTTCGCGTGATGCCGGCAATGGATGAGATGGAAGCGCATCCATTCCGGCAAGGTGAGGTCGCCGAGGCGCGGGTGCTTCACGAACAGGTCGCGCGGGCGGCTGACCAGGAGCTCAGGCGCAATCCGGTTGAACCGCTCCACGCCCTCGCGGAAGTGCTGTTCGGCCCTGTTCCGATCGACCTGGTCGGCAGGAAGCGAGATGGCCGGCGCCTCGCGGCCGGGGGGGAACCACCCCACCGTCAGAATCAGAAAACTCGCCACCCGTTCGGCTGCCGTCTTGGGTCGCCGCACCAACGGCGGCTTGTCGCGCCGGCTGTCGAACCCCTTCCCGCTTCCCTCCAGCGAAATCGCCAGATGCTCGACGATCTGCGCCGAATTCCATTTCCCTGCGGGGGCCCGGTACCAGTCGGCGTCGGACTTCCCCGCGAGGGGTCTGAGAACGAGATCGGGAAGGCCCGCGAGGGAGAGCACTACTTGATAAACACCTGACGGAACGACTCGCCCAGGTGCAGGAAGGTGTCCAGCTTGTCGGCACCGTACAGCGGATGCACTCGCCACCACAGCAGAAAGGAGCCGGCCCCGGCCGCGTGCGTGTGACGGATCGCCGTCAGGTACGCCCGCTTCGGGCCGTCGAACAGCGCGCGCACCTTCGCTTCATCCTCCCCCTGGAGCACGTATCCTTCAGAAAATGACGGGTCCTCGGGGAAGTCAAAGTCGCGGGCCCCGAACCGCTGTTTCACGCGCTCCCACCAATCTTCAGGGGCCACCATGAACCGGGGCCACTCGCGTCCGGGAGTTTCCCAGCACATCATCGCCACCCAATGCGTCGTCGAACTGCGGCCACCGCCCGTCGTGTAACGGAACTCGAAGGCGGAGAACGGCGCTCCCCCCTGACTCCCCTTCATGACGTACTGCCAGGTTCTGTTGTAGCCCAACTGGAAAATCGGAAACAGCGGGCCGAGCTTCGAGGGAAGGTCGCTGCCCGCGGCCTCGAAGGTGAACCCGTGGGTCAAGGCATACTGTTCGAAGAACTCCCGCCGCTTGCGCTCAGCGGCCCGGCCCGCCATCACCAGGCCGATGATGATCAAGACACCCACCACGTTCACCAGAACTATCTGCATGGTGCGCTCCTCCCGGCGTCGGTAGCTTCCAGGGGTCCACCAACTCCGGATTCTACGGTTGAGGGTACTCGCCCGCCATCCGCTCGCCTGGCTCCTCCTGATCCTGGTGATCGTGTCGGCGTTTTTCCCGCTCCCGCCCATCGTGGACGCCGTCACGGGCGCCGTTCCCGGTGACGCCGCCCTCACCCGCCCCGCCCTCTATGTCCTCCTGGCGCCCATCTCCAACACCCTCGACGCCCTCACCTTCCTCACCATCGAACGGGCGCAGGTCCTCCTCGGCACCTGGATCATTCTGATCGCGTTGTGGGGGGTTCTCGCGGGCCGCACCAGGCGCGGCCGGCTCATACGCGTCCTGCTCGCACCGGTGATCGTGTTCCTCTTCGCGGGCGCGGCCGTCACGCTCCCGCGCCCGGTCCCCGCGCTCGAGTCCGCGGACTCGGACGCCACCATCATCGACTTCCACTCACACACCCAGGCCTCGCACGACGGGCGTCGCGGCTGGACCGCCGACGACCTCGCCCGCTGGCACGCCGACCAGGGGTTCCAGGCCGCCTACGTCACCGATCACAACGTGACGTTCCCGGGGCGCCAGGGCGGTCCGATTCCGCTGCTCCCGGGCGTGGAATGGAGCGTTTATCGCCAGCACATCGTCGCCCTGGGGCGCGCGGATTCCATCGACCGCGAGGCCTTCTCCAAAGACACTCCTGGCATGCTCAAGCTCTTCGCGACCCTGCACCAGCAGGGCGTGCTCGCCATCGCCTCCATACCGGAGTACTGGGAGAACCACCGGGAGGACCTGGAGCAATTCGTCACCGCCGGGGTGGACGGCTTCGAGATCGTGAACTGCGCCCCGAAAGCCCTGCGATTCTCGAGCGGAGACCGGGCCGACGTCCTGCTTCTGGCCCGGAACCATGACCTGCTGGTTACGGGCGCCAGCGACAACCACGGCTGGGGGAAAGTCACCTGTGTGTGGAACCTGTCACAGGTAGGGGCCCGGGGCTTCCGCGCCAACGAGGTCATTGCGCGCCCTCTGGCGCTGGCCCAGGGGAACGACCCGGTCTGGATAGCCGGTTTCGACCAGCCCTGGCTCATGCTCCGATCCCTCACGGCCGGTGAGCGCACCAGCTGGCTCACGTGGATCGCCGTCTACCTCATCTACATGAGCGTACCGCGACGCAAGGGAAAACGGGCCAGTATCGGCATCCTGGCGCGGGACCTGACCCCGTCGAGAGATTGAGGGCAACTTTCGGGACCGCTCCGCCGTAAGAACGGTGCTCCTTCACCCCCACAACCGACTCGGAGTTCTGATGCGAATTGCCCGTCCTTTTGCCCTTCTGAGCCTGCTGGTGCCGGCCGCGCTGTCGGCCCAGAAGGCCCAGATGGCGTCGAATCCGCCGGCCGCGCCGGCGATGCCGGCGATCACCTGGCCGACTTTGCCACTCAAATACGCCGCCAAGCCCACTCATTCCGAGATTACAGCGGAAGATCTGATGTCCCGCCTCTACATCTACGCCGACGATTCCATGCAGGGCCGCGAAGCGGGCCAGCTCGGCAACTTCAAGGCGACGACCTACATCGCCGCAGAAGCCAAACGTATGGGCCTGATCCCCGCGGGTGACTCGGGGACCTACTTCCAGACCGTTCCCTACAAGACCCGCACCTTCGACACGACGTCCACGATCACGGTCGGCGGCGCGACGCTAAAGGGGGGGGCGGATTTCGGCATCATCGGAGACGCGGCCAAGTTCACCGCGCCGCTGATCTACGGGGGCGACCTCAACGACACCGCCCGTGTGGATCTCGATTCGAATGTGGTGAAGGGCAAGGTCGTGCTGTTTACCGCCAAGGGCGGGTTGAATTTCCGCCGGGCACGCCGCGGACCACGGGTCAAGGGCGCCGTGGCAGTCGTCATCACCGGGTACGAGGGGTTCCCGCCCCAGACCCGCAACTTCTTCACCGGATCCCGGGGCTTCCTGGATTACCATCCCACGGGTGCCCCCCCGACCCTGGACAACATCTTCGTCACCACCGACGCGGCGGCGAAGTTTTTCACGACGCCACTGGACCAGTTGACCACGGGCGCCATGGGGAACGACGTGTCCGTCGATGTCCGGTACACCGTGACGCCGATGCCCTACCCGTCCCGGAACGTCGTCGGCATCGTGCGCGGCTCCGATCCGAAGCTGGCGGGTGAGTACGTGGCGGTCGGCGGCCACAACGACCACATCGGCATTGCCCGCCGGGTGGTGGACCATGACTCGATGCGGATCTTCCTGCGCGTCGTGCGTCCCGAGGGCGCTGAACAAAACAACAAACCCGCCACGGAGGCCGAGCAGGCCGAGGTGGATTCGATCCTCGCGGCCTACCGGAAAACCCATCCCGGCACCGCCCGTCTCGACTCGATTTCGAATGGCGCGGATGACGACGGGTCGGGCACGGTGTCCGTCCTCGAAATCGCCGAGCGCATTTCCAGCCTGAAGGTGAAGCCCAAGCGGTCGATCATCTTCGTCTGGCACGTCGGTGAAGAAAAGGGCCTCCTCGGCTCCCAGTACTTCACCGACTTCCCGACGGTGCCGCGCGATTCGATCGTGGCCCAGCTCAACATCGACATGGTGGGCCGCGGGGACGCGACCGACGAGACCGGCCGCGCGTGCAAGATGAAAGAAGGCGCCAATCCGCCGCATTGCGATGCCGAAGCGAGTGCCGGAAGAGCCTTTGACACCACCAGCACCCCGCTGCATGGCAACCCGAACTACGTGCAGCTCATCGGCTCCCGGCGGCTGTCGACCGAGCTGGGCGATCTGATCGAGAAGGTCAACAAGGACGATAAGCACGGGCTCGCCTTCGATTACTCCGAGGACGCGAACGGTCACCCGACGAACATTTACTGCCGCTCGGATCACTACGAGTACGCCCGGTACGGTATCCCGATCACCTTCTTCACCACCGGGGGCCACGCCGATTACCACCAGGTGACCGACGAGCCGCAGGAGATCGACTACACCCACATGGCCCGCATCGATAACCTCATCGAGGATATCGCCGTCCATGTGGCGAACCTGGATCACAGGGTAGTCGTTGATCATCCGAAGCCGGATCCCTTTGGCGGGTGCCAACAGTAAAAGACTAGACGCGTAGACGCACAGACGGGATGCAGCGGGAAGTGGCCAGGACAACATGTTCTGGCCACTTTTCGCTTCATGGCCGACCAAGTCGCCGACGCTCTCAGACTCCGAGCCTGGGCTGTTCAGGTGCTCTCGGCCGGGTGGAAGACGCCACCGGACGTCCCGCTCGAGGCCTGGAAGCTCTTTCTCAGAGCCGAGCGGTGCGCCGTCGCGTTGTCGACGCGCACGGAGGGCGATGCCCCACCGTTGCTGCACGCCGCCGCCACCGTCGAACTCCAGCGGATTCTGTCCGCGCGCGCCCAGATCGAGGAGCTGGGCCGCCAGGTGGCCGCCATCGGCGAGCGGGTGGTCGTGCTGAAGGGCGGCTTGATGGCGTTGGGCTCGTCGGCGGGGATCGACCTGGTGGACATCGACATCCTGACCGAACCAAGATCCGCGTCCCGAATCGCAGGACTCCTGGACTCGCGAGGGTACCTGACGCACGGTCCGGGCTCCCCGGTGCACCTCGCCCAACGGCGGCAGGAGTTCGCCGTCCCCATCGAAGTGCACCATGCCCTGACTGAGCTTCCCGCTTCGGATCTGTGGGCTCGCGCGGAGCCCGTTCCCGGACGGCCCGGACGGCTGGGGCTCTGGAGGCCCGCCCCCATCGACCAGGCATGGCACGCGCTGGTCCACTCCGTGGTCACGCACCCCTTCCGGCGCGGTTCGTTGCGGGATCTCCTCCTCATCGGCTGGGCCGAGCCCTCCCTGGATGATGCTGGGCGCCGGGCGCTCGAAGGGCAGGTGCGCGCGCATCCGCGGGGGAACATGCTCGCCGCGATGCTCCGGCTGGCCCGGGAAATCCGGGACTCCCGGGCGCCCGGGGATCCATTTCTGCAGGAAGCGGCGGCGCACTATCAGCTCACCAGAAATTCCGGACCTCTGGGACAATCGGTGCTCAAGTCGAGCATCATGCTGTCGGCGTACGCGATGCTGGATGGCGGCAGGGCACGGCTGGGCTACTGGCACTCGGTTTGGAACGGGCGGGACCACCGGTCGCCCTGGCCCCTCCTGGCGCGCGTCGAGACGGCCTGGCCGCCGGCGGGCAGATGGCTGCGACGGGTCCTGCGCCTCCTCCGGTTACCGCTGGCGGAATTGAATGCCTTCTGGATCGTGCGCCGGGCGAAGCGGCTTGCCGGCGCTCACGGGGGGATGGAGGCGAAGACCCTCGTCATGCGGTCCGGCGAACCGTAGGAATCGGCGCCAAGGGCAAGGCGTTGCGGCGGACGGCAGCGGGAGGCCGCCGCGGCAAGCAGGTCGAGCACCACGGGCGCCGCGCCGCGGTCCAACAGGACCCAGGGCGACTGGCGAATCAGCTCTGCGAGCGCTTCCGCCGGATCCGCCGGAGCGAGCGCGGTCGAATGCTTTTCGGCAATCCGTGGAAGGAGCAGTCCCGCCAGGGGTGCAGTCACTCGGCGTTGCCCCGGAAAGAGCGTCGCGGCATCCCGCGCCGCTCTCGAGCCTGATCGCTCCCCGCGTTCCCAATCGCGATCCAAGTGGAAGGGCCGAACCCACCCCTCGACCATCACGCCACGCTCGGCGGTCGCAAGAATGACCTGATCATCGGAGAGATACGGCCAGCCGGCCCGGCACAGCGTGGCACAGGTCGTGGATTTTCCGGAGCCCGAGTCCCCGATGAGCACCCACGCACCGTCCCCGGGAGGCACGACAGCCGCCCCGTGAATCAGGGCCCGCCCCAGGCCCGCCAGGAGCACGCCCGCCGCGATGGTCAGCATGCCGTACACGTCGCCTTCGCCCGCGTCTCCCGAATCTTCAGGGACCCGCAACACCGCCCGCCCGCTCGTGAGATCGACGTCGCCGCCCGCCGACGTCCCCGAGAGAATCAGATAGCGATCGGACATCCAGCCGGCCACCGGGCCCACCGTAAGCGTCGGCATGGTCGCGGGACGTTCGGGAACGGCGCCCGTCCTCACGGCTATGGAGGCGCGCGGCGTCGTGGTGAGCGCGGGCAAACCCTGCGGAAGCCAGCGGGCGGCGAACCCGGCGGCACCAGGATCCACCGTGATTCCCAGCGCGCCGTCCGCCGTGAGAGCGAGAGTCACGTTATTCGACGAGACGCGCTTCGCGGAGGCGGTCCAGGAGGCGGTCGACTTCGGCCGCCGCGGTCTCCCGCTCCACCGTGAACTCGCGGACCAGACGCCGTGCGAGTGCCTCCCGGTCCTCCCCCGCTTCGATCCCCTTCCACACTTCGGCGCCGGTGGCGTTGAGCCGGTAGTAGCGCTTGGTGTCCAGATGCAGAATCACCGCCTCTCCCGCGAGCTGGGCGGCGTACACGTTCTTTCCGACCTTCGGAGTGTGGCTCACTGGTCAGGCACAATGGGCGCGGGGTGTCCAGGAGTCCCCGGACCGACATCAATGGAGTGCCGCACCGAGGGGTGGGCAGGATCGAGCCAGGCCAGACCAGGCGTGCCGCTCTCCCTGAGAAAGACGATCCGCCCGTCGGGGAGCCAGGCCGGTTGCCCGCACTGCGCGGTGTCCGGGGTCAGAACCGTGACCGCGTGTGACCCAAGACTCAATACGGCGATGCGTGCACCACCGCCCGCTCCGGACGCGAATGCCAGGCGGGTCCCGTCGGGACTCCAGGAGGGCTCGACATCGGGTGCCGTGTCGGCGAACAGGGGCGCGATGGTCATGCCGTTCAACGTGAGCACATAGAGCCGCGCAGCGCCGGTGGTCGTGGACACGAACGCCACACGATCGGAGCCGGGCGCCCATGTCGGCGATACGTCGACGGCGCCGCCGAAATCCAGGGAGTCCGTGGCCCGGATCGGGCCCGACCCATCGGCGTTCGCAATCCAGAGTCTCGTGAGCCCGCCATCGTCGCGCGTGTAAGCCAGCCTGGTACCATCCGGAGAAAGCGCGGGATAGGCCTCGTTCGCCGTCGTAAAGGTCAGGCGCGTCGCCGAACCGCCGGTGGCCGGCATCGCGTAGAGCTCGCCGTTGCCGTCCCGGTTCGAGACGAACACGATGACGCCGCCACCGGAGGTGGGTTGGCGGTCGTCGGCGCTGTCGGTCGTGAGACGGAGGCTGTCGGTACCGTCGATCTTCGCGCGGTAGATGCCGCGGTGGCTGCCCCGCAGGAGATCGAACGTCAGCGCCGGCGGAGGGGTGGGACCGCTGCCGTCACTGCAGGCCAGGATGGCGACCGAAAGCGCGGCGAACCCGCGAGCGTTCACCGGACGCCGTGATAGACGCCGGATCCCACGGCCAGAATGTCGGTGGCGGAGGAACCCCAGACGCCGAGCAGGCTCAAGGTCGCGCTCGAAATTCCCATGGATTGGACCGTCCAGGCGGACCCATTGTAATGGAGGAGGGTGCTGCCCCCGCCGGCGTAGACATCGGTGGCCGACGAGCCCCAGACGGCGATCAAGGGCGTTGCCGAAGCGCTCGACAGGGTGCTCCAGATCGAGCCATTGAAGGTGAGGATGGAGCCGTCGTTGCCCATGACGAAGACGTGATTCGCGTCGAAGGCCCAGACTCCGTTCAGCGCCACGGTGTCCTGTGTCGTCGAACTCCAGGCCGTGCCGTTGAAATGCAGAATGATCCCGTGGGCACCGACCGCCCACACGTCGCTCGCCGAGGTCCCCCAGACGCCCAGCAAGTCCTCGGTGGTACCGCTGGTCTGTTGGGTCCACGTCCCTGCGTGCCCATGAAGAATCACGCCGCTGTCGCCCACGGCATACACCGAGGCATTCGACGCACCCCAGACCGCATTCAGGTTCCCGTCTCCGGTGACCGCCACCGAGTCCGCGGCCCAGACCGTGCCGTTCGTGGAGTGGTAGAGTACCGCGGTGTCCAGACCGCCAGCGGCACCAACGGCATAGATGTCATTCGCGGCGCTGCCCCATACGCTGTTCAGGAACGCCGCATTCAGCGTGGCCGTGGTCGTCCACGTCGTGCCGTTGTAGTGGATCACCACCCCGTTGCCGCCGACCGCGTACGCGTTGCCGGCCCCGCTCCCCCATACCGAGTTGAGGGCGTCCGCGTGTTCTTGCGTCGATATGCTGAGCGTCGTGCCGTTGTAAGTCTGAACCGTCCCCTGCTCGCCAGCCACGTAGACCGTAGTCGAGTTGAGGCCCCATGCCGAGAAAAGGTTCCCGGCAAATGAGTTCGCCACCGGGAGCCATGTGGCGCCGTTGTTGGTCGAGTGGAGGATGGTGCCTCCGTCCCCCACGGCATAGATGTCCGAGGCCGACGATCCCCAGATCGCGTTCAAGGCGTTCGATTGGCCACTCGGAAGCGTGGATACCGTGGATCCGTCGGAGTGCAGGATGGCCCCGCCGGCGCAGGCCGCGTAGACGTCCGTGGCAGAGCTCGCCCAGACATTGAAGCAATTCACGCCGCCCGTCACGCTTCCCAGCTTGGCCCACGCCACGCCGTTGAACTTCCACAATTCACCCGCGCTGCCGGTGGCGTACACGGCGCTGGCCGTCGCCACCCAGACCGATGCGAAGTTCTGGCTCGCGCCGGGCGTCATGGCGCTCCAGCCGGTGCCGTCGTTATGGAGAATCGTCCCACCGTCGCCCACCGCGTAGACGTCGGTGCCGGAGCTCCCCGACACGCCGGCGAGTGAGTTCGTCGTTCCCGACGGTTGCTTCACCCAGCTGCGCCCGTCGTAGTGCAGGATGTCTCCGTTGCCACCGACGGCGTAAATGTTGGTGGTATCCGTCCCCCAGATGCCCTGCAGACCGTCAAACCCGCCCGAAGGCAGGTCCTTCCAGGTCGCCCCGTTGAAGCGCCAGATGCTGCCCTCTTGGGTCACGGCGTAGACGGCGTTGGCGCTCGCGCCCCAGACCCCGGTGAACGTGCTCGTGGTGGTCTGCGGCGTCCACCGCAGGACGCCGGCGTCGCTCTCCGTCTTGGCGTTCACCAGCACCGAGAACGTGAAGGACGTCGCGCCGTGGAGGTTCCACTGCCAGGTCTGAGACGCCGATGCCGCGAACGGGCCGATGGACTGCGGATAGACGAAGTAGTGCTGGCCCGTGGTGGTGAAGGTGCCGGTCGAGTCCCCCACGATGGCCACCGGCGGGGCGGGTTCATTCAGGAAAAAGACCCGGACGCCCCTCACCGTCGCGGCGCTGTCACCCAGAGTCTGGGCCGTCAGGTTCTGGACGGTGATGTCCGCCTTGAAGCTCGAGTCAACGGGATTGAAGACCACGTTCGTGGATCGAAGCGTGACGTAAATGCCCTGCCCTCCCAGGGTGACATCGGACTTGAGTCCCGGGCTCCGGGCGGGCGACGGCTGCGTACAGGTGATCGATTTCGTGGCCACGGCCGCTGTGCACGTGATCAGCGCGTTCGGGGAGGTTCCTCCGGAGGTGACCGGTGCCAAGGGGGTACGGTCGGTACAGCACAGGACGCCGACAACGGCGACGGCGGGCACGAGGCCCCGGCGGACTACACGGAACATGTCGACTCCAGAGGGATGAGGGCCTGAGCCCAGGAATTCTCGGGGGATGAGGACAGCCAGCCCAGCTTGCCGCAGGCCTTGGCGCAGCGCAGACAGGGGAAGGGATCGAGCGCCTCGCCGGCGGGCCGGCTGGCCTGCTCCTGCGCGGCCAGGCGCTCTACGTACCGGGGCCAGGCGTGCTCGAGCGACTCCCGGTTCAGGTCTGCGACGACGTCGGCTTCGTTGAACCCGTATTCGGACAGCTGGCAGCAGGTGGACAGCCGGCCGCGGGCGTCGACGTAGACGCGACGGAGCGCGAATGTGTCGCAGCGGACTTCGGGCCCGTCCGACGGCGCGCCGTGGTCGATTTGAATCGCGGTGCGGCGCCCGGGACGTCGCGCCAGCTCATTGATCTCGCGCACCACGGGGAGCCACTCCTCGGGCGGCAGGTCGGAATCCCGGAGGACACTGCCGGGTACCGGCTGAGGCAGTATGTAGTGAAGGCGGACGCACCCTAGGCCTTCCGCAAGGTCCGCCGCCGCCGCGATCTGATGGCGGTCGCGCCGGTCGATCACGATCGAGAGCTCGACCGGAATCTGGCGGCTGGTGAGCACGGCGACTCCGAGCATCACCCGCCGGAACGAGTCTCTCCCCCGCTCGGCGTCGTGGACCTCACGGTCCCCGCCGGAGAGCGACAGGCGCACCCCCTGCGGTGGATGACGATCGAGAAGGGGCATCGTGCGGCTGAGGTGCCACCCGTTGGAAACGAACCGGTAGGCAATCCCCCGCGCCGCGCAGGCGGCGATGATCTCTGCAAACCGCGGATGCAGCAGGGGCTCGCCACCCGTGAAGCTCGCGGTCACGTCGCCGAAGAGCCGGCTCGCGTCATCGAGGGTCCGCGCGATGAGGCCGACGTCGAGTGCCTGCACCGTGGTGACGTCGTCACGGATGCAATGCGGGCAGCGGAGATTGCAGTGCTGAGTGAGTGCGAAGCCGAGCAGCACGATGGGCGGCCTAGAAGACGGTGCCGCCGGTGCCGCCGCCACCCGGGATCCCGGAGATCAGCGTCAGGTCCGTGAGCTTCGGGAGCTCCGTCAGCTCGGGGGGCTGCCAAGGACGCCGTCCGGTCGGCGACTCGTCTGGGTTCTGGTGTGATTCCACGATGATCCTCATGAAACAGAGAGGGGTTGTTAGTGTGCCGGTCGCATGCCCACGGTCGCCGTGACCGGGAACACCCGCCAAAATCTAGGGAGCGAATCCTCGTCGAAAACCGTCCGGATTTGGGATTGCGAATCCCGCCTCCGAACGCCTGGTACCACGGGCTCGCATTCTAAGTAGCTGACCTGTAACGAATTGTGGATGCCTTCCACTGGCACAACCCGTGCCTAATGACCTATCGGATATGGACATCCCTCGCGCGCCAGTCAAGAACCGGAAGCGGCTGATCCAGGGAGGTATCGGGGTCGGCGTGCTGATCGTGTTGACCCTCATCATTTCGAGCCTCTCCCCTGCGGCCCCTCCCGTGGACCGGGGCACCCTCTGGGTGGACTCGGTACGGCAGGGTCCCATGGTCCGCGACTTGCGCGGTCCGGGCACGCTCGTTCCGGAGCACATCCGCTACATCACGGCGCTCTCGGCGGGCCGGGTCGACAAGGTGCTGGCCCAGCCCTCCCAGCATGTGAAGCCTGGGGATGTGCTGCTGCTGCTCTCGAACCCCGACGTGCAAATCCAGGCGCTGCAGGCCGAGGAGCAGTTGACGGCGGCGAGGGCACAGCTGGTGAGTCTGCGCACCACCCTCGAGACACAGCGGCTGGCCCAAGCCGGGACGCTGGCGACCATGCGCACCGCATATGCCAAAGCGGTGCGCGACGTCAGCGAGGCGGACAGCCTGGCAGCCATTCATCTATTATCTCAATTCGAAGTGGCGTCGCGACGAGACATCGCGGCGGAAGACTCTGCCCGGCTCGACATCGAGAAGCAGCGTCTGGAGTTGATGACCGCCACAGTGGACTCTCAGCTGGCGGTGCAGCAGTCACAGGTCGACCGGCTCCGCGCCATCGCCGACTTCCAGCAGAACGTGGTGCGCTCACTCGAGATCCGCGCCCCCGACTCCGGCGTCGTCTCGGACCTGACGCTCCAACTGGGCCAGTACGTCACGGCGGGGACGCAACTCGCGAAGGTGGTTCAGCCATCCAAGCTGAAAGCCGTGCTCCAGATCCCGGAAACCCAGGCCAAGGACGTCGTGATCGGCCAGGCTGCGTCCATCGATACCCGGAACGGCATCATCCCGGGGCATGTGGTGCGGTCGGACCCGAACGCCATCAACGGCACGGTGGCGGTGGACGTGGCGCTCGACGGCACCGCGCCCGGCATGCGGCCCGACCTCTCCGTGGACGGAACCATCGTCGTCGAGCGACTGAACAATGTGCTCTTCACGGGCCGGCCGGCGTACGGCCAGCCGAACAGCACCATCGGGATGTTCAAGATCTCCGATGACGGGAAGACCGCGTCCCGGGTTCAGGTACAGGTGGGCCGGAACTCGGTCTCGAGCATCGAAATCATCCGCGGCCTCGCGGTGCACGATTCGGTGATTCTGTCTGACATGTCGCAGTGGGATAACGTCGATAAGGTGCGCATCAAGCGCTAACCAAGGAGACCTCCGATGGCAGGGAACGGCAACTCTCTCATCCAGCTGCAAGGCATCAAGAAGGTCTTCTATACCGACGAAGTCGAGACCCATGCGCTCGCCGACGTCCATCTGGACGTGTTGAAGGGCGAGTACGTGGCGATCTCGGGGCCTTCAGGGTGCGGGAAGACCACCCTGCTGTCGATCCTCGGGCTCCTCGATACACCGTCGGACGGTCAGTACATCCTCGATGGACGGCCCGTCGCGAATCTCTCGGCGGCCGACCGGGCGCGGGTCCGGAACCGCCAGATCGGGTTCATCTTCCAGGCCTTCAACCTGATCGGCGATCTCACGGTATACGAGAACGTCGAGCTGCCCCTCACGTACCGCGGCATGTCGTCCGCGGACCGCAGGCAGCGGGTCCAGCAGGCGCTCGAGAAGGTCGGGATGTCGCACCGGATGAAGCACTATCCGGCCCAGCTCTCCGGCGGCCAGCAGCAGCGTGTCGCCGTCGCCCGTGCCGTCGCCGGTGACCCGGCGATCCTGCTCGCGGACGAGCCCACCGGAAACCTCGACAGCTCGAACGGCGAGTCGGTGATGGAGCTCCTGCGGGAGTTGCACAAGGGCGGCGCCACCATCTGCATGGTGACGCACGATCCCCGGTACGCGCGCCACGCCGACCGCAACATCGAGCTGTTCGACGGCCGGGTGTTGGAGGAGCACGCGGGCGCGAAGGCCTGAGCCATGCTGGAGTCACTGCTCCAGGACCTACGGTACGCCGCACGTTCGCTGGCCCGGACGCCCGTCCTGGCCGTCGCGGCGGTATTGACGCTCGGCCTCGGCATCGGTGCCAACAGCGCCATGTTCGGCGTGGTGGATCGGCTCTTCTTCCGGCCGCCGGCGCAGGTGAAAGATCCGGGCCGCGTGCGCGCCGTCGATTTCACGGTCACGTCGCGGACGTTCGGCACCTACACCGAGCCGCTCGGCACCTATCCCCGGCTCGTCGACTTCCAGCGGCGCGCCCACGCGTTCACCGGCGTGGCCGCGTACGCCGGGCATGAATTCTCCCTCGGCACCGGCGAGCGGTCGCAGAAGGTCGACGCCATCCTCGTGTCGGCGCAGTTCTTCACCGTCGCCGGGCTGCGTCCCGCCCTCGGGCGCTTCTTCTCGGATTCCGAGGCCGGCGCCGCCCAGGCCGCCCACGTCGCGGTGATCTCGAGCGAGTTCTGGCATCGCCAGTTCGGCGGCGCGCCGAGTGTCCTCGGCACCACGCTGCAGCTCGGCCGCAGCTCGTACACCGTCATCGGGGTCACCCCTCCGGGGTTCGGCGGGTTCGAGATGCACGTGCCGGACGTCTGGATGCCGATGGGCGCGGCGGCACCCGAAGCGCTCTGGGGCCACGTGCTCACTTGCGACGGCTGTTTCTGGTTCGGCGGCGTCGTGGGACGCCTCGCGCCCAACGTGACGATCGCGCAGGCCGCTGCCGAGGCCACGGCGCTCTATCGCAACTATGTGCCGGCACAGGGGAAACCCCAGGACTCGGATTCTACGGCGACGGCCCGGCTGAGCTCGCTCAACCAGGCCATGGTCGGCGAAGGCCCGACGGGACCGCTGTCCATCTGGCTCGCCGTCGTCTGCGGGATCGTGCTGCTGATCGCCTGCGCGAACGTCGCGAATCTGCTGCTCGCCCGGGCGGTTCAGCGCCGGCGGGAGATCGCCCTCCGCGTCGCGCTCGGTTCGTCCCGCGGGCGCCTGGTTCGCCAGCTGTTCGTCGAGAGCGCGCTCCTGGCGGTCCTGGGTGGCGCGGCGGCCGTACTGGTCGCGATGTGGGCCGGTCCGGTCCTGCGGGCGGCCATCATCTCGGAAGCCAACGCGGCGGACGCCGTGGACACCCGGATGCTGATCTTCACGGCGGCCGGTGCGCTGGCCACCGCGGTGCTCGCCGGGGTGGCACCCGCCCTGCACGCGATCGCCCCGGACATCTCGGGAGCCTTGAAGTCGGGAGCCCGGGAAGGGCATTTCCAGCGGTCGTTCACGCGCACGGGACTGCTCGTCGGGCAGGTCGCGCTCACCCTCGTCCTGCTGACCGGGGCCGGACTCTTCGTCGCCACCCTGCGGCACGTGCAAGGCCTCCGCCTCGGCTTCGACGCGGACCGCCTGATCGTGGCCTCGGTCGATCTCGACGGCATGGGCCTGAAGAAGCCGGCGATCATGGACATGTACCGCCGCATTCAGAATCGGGTGGCCCAGGTCCCTGGAGTCACGAGCGCGTCGCTCTCCATCGGCACGCCCTTCCGGGCTTCCTGGGCAGTCGGACTCAAGGTTCCGGGACGCGACTCCCTGCCCAGCGTGAAAACGGGCGGGCCGTACATCGACGCGGTTACTCCCGAGTACTTCCGGACGATGGGCACGGCGATCCGGCAGGGGCGGTCATTCACCGACGCCGACACCTGGGGCGCGGAACATGTGGCCATCGTCAACGAGACTTTCGCGAAGATGATCTGGCCTACAGAAAGCGCGCTCGGCAAGTGTCTCTTGATCGGCGGCGACGAAGAGAAGAAACAGACCCCCACGTGTACCACGGTGGTCGGGGTAGCCGAGGACTCGCGGCGGAGCGACGTGAGGGAGGAGACCAACCTCCAGTACTACGTCCCCCTCGCCCAGTCGGACTCGCTCTTCTCGGATGGGCCCAGCTCCTTGCTCGTCCGCACCGCAGGGGCCTCCCGCGACTACGAAGGAAACGTGCGGCGCGCCGTGCAGGCGACTGACCCGTCCCTCCCCTTCCCTTCGGTCAGCCCGATGCCGCAGCTCTTCGCGAACCGCCTGCGCCCGTGGCGCCTTGGGTCCTCGTTGTTCAGCCTCTTCGGCGGGCTGGGCCTCCTGCTCTCCGCCATCGGCCTCTACGGCGTGCTGAGCTACATGGTCTCTCAGCGCACCTCGGAGATGGGGATCCGCGTCGCCCTCGGCGCCGCCCGCCGCGACATCCTCACGCTCGTCGTGCGGCAGGGCCTCCGCGTGACGGCCATCGGACTCGTCATCGGTGTCGCGGGCTCCCTGGTCGCCGGCACAGCCCTCGGGTCACTGCTGTACGGCGTTTCCCCGCACGACCCGGTGGTCCTGGGGACCGTGGTGATGGTGCTGGCGGTCGTCGCGACCCTCGCGAGCTACCTCCCCGCCCTCCGCGCCACCCGCGTCGATCCCATGGTCGCGCTGAGGTACGAATGATCCAGCTCCGCAACATCGAGAAGAGCTATCCGGTCGCCGGCGGGCAGAGCTTCGTGCTCCGCCAGATCACACTGGACATTCACGGCGGAGAGTTCGTGACCGTGATGGGGCCGTCGGGTGCCGGGAAATCCACGCTGCTCGCCATCCTCGGCATGCTCGACGGCGCTTGGACCGGCGAGTACACGCTGTTCGATCAGGTGGTCCACAAGATGAAGCCGAAGGACCGTGTGGCCCTTCACAAGAAGTACGTCGGGTTCGTGTTCCAGCAGTATCACCTGCTCGACGACCTGACGGTCGCCGAGAACCTCGACATCCCGTTGTCCTACCGGGACATCAAGAAGGCGGAGCGGCAGGCCATCGTCGCCGACACGCTCGATCGGTTCGGCATGGTGGCCAAGAAGGACCTCTACCCGCGGCAACTCTCCGGCGGCCAGCAGCAGCTCGTCGCCGTCGCGCGCGCCGTGATCCACAAACCGCAGCTGCTGCTCGCCGATGAGCCCACCGGCAATCTCCACTCGGAGCAGGGCCGGGAAATCATGGAGCTCTTCAAACAGCTGAATGCCGGCGGCACCACGATCGTGCAGGTGACGCACTCGGAGGCCAACGCGGCCTACGGTAATCGCATGGTCAACCTGAAGGACGGCTGGATCGTGAAATGACGGGGATTGGGGAAGGGAGATTCGGGATGGGGCCGTCCCCCACCAGTCCCGAATCCCCAAGCCCGAATCCCCCGGGACGGGAGACTGCATGGAAACGCTCATCCAGGACCTGAAGTACGCCGTCCGCTCGCTCAGGAATTCACCCGGATTCACGGCCGTCGCGGTGCTCACGCTGGCCCTCGGCATCGGCGCCAACGCCGCGATCTTCTCGGTGGTGAACGGGGTCCTGCTCGAGCCCCTGCCGTACAAGGACCCGGGTCGGCTGGTCACGGTCAATCACTTCTATCCGTCCTTGAACTCCCTCCGGGCGCCGGTCTCGGCCCCCGGATTCCGCGACTACAGCGCGCGGACCGACCTCTTTTCCGCCGCCGCCATCGAGAACTACATCGCCACGAACCTGACCGGCGCGGGCGAGCCCGAGCGGATCCTCGTCGCGAAAGTGAGCGGACAGTTCTTCCCGGCGCTGGGTGTCGCGCCCGCGCTCGGCAGAGCCCTGCAGCCCGACGAGGCCGCACCCGGGAAGGACCACGTGGCGGTCCTCAGCTACGGGTTCTGGCAGCGGAAGTTCGGCGGCTCCCCGGACGCCCTGAAGCAGTCGTTGATTCTCAACAACGAGAGTTACCAGATCGTCGGCGTGCTGCCGTCCACGTTCAAGGACTTCTTTGCCGGCGGCACCGACGTCTACACCCCGAAGTGGTTCAAGCCCGAAGACCTGGCGGACAACCGCCGCACCAGTGAGTTCCTGCCCTTCATCGCCCGCCTGGCCCCCGGCGTCACGCTCGAGAAGGCGCAGGCGGACATGCACGCGATGGCGGTGCAGCTCCGGACGCAATTCACGGCCAACTACGCACCCGACTGGGACCTCAAGGTCACTGCCCTGTCCGTGGCCAGTGCCCAGTCGCTCCGCACCAGCCTCCTGCTCCTCCTCGGCGCCGTCGCGGTGGTGCTGCTGATCGCCTGCGCGAATGTCGCGAATCTCCAGCTGGCCCGCACGGCCGCTCGCGCGCGAGACGTCGCCGTGCGCGTCGCCCTGGGAGCCTCTCCCCGGCGGCTGATCCGGCTGCTCCTGACGGAGAGCCTGGTCCTCGCGTTCGTGGGTGGCGGGTTGGGAATCCTGCTCGCCATCTGGGGCGTGCCGGCGCTGCTCGCGCTCGACGACGGGAACCTGCCTGCCACCGCGCACATCTCGATCAGCCTGCCGGTACTCGGGTTCGCCCTGCTCGTGTCCCTCGCCACGGGATTCCTGTTCGGACTCGCGCCGGCGGTGCAGATGGCGCGGACCGACCTGCACGAATCCCTGAAGGAGGGGGGACGCGGTGCCGTGAACCAGCGCGGAAGCCTCGCCATGCGCCGGGGACTCGTGGTCTCCACTGTGGCGTTGGCGCTCACGCTCCTGGTCGGCGCCGGGCTCCTCATTCGGAGCTTCGCGGAGGTGGTCGGCGTGGATCCGGGCTTCAAGCCCGATCACCTGCTGACGTTCAACCTGTCGCTGCCCCCCGCGAAGTACACCAACGACACATTGCGGCTCGAGGCATTCACCCGCATCACCGCGGCGGTCGCGTCCGCGCCGGGCGTCGTGAGCGCCGGTGCCTCATCCAACGTCCCCTTCGCCGGCAACTTCTCGACCGGAAGCTTCAACATCGAGGGATACCAGGCACCGGCGAACGCTCCGGGCCCCTGGGGTGATATCCGGGCCGTGACCCCGGCGTACTTCGCGACCATGAAGGCGCCGCTGGTGGCGGGCCGGCAGTTCACCGATGCCGA
>DATEGY010000126.1:0-3980 GCA_035279865.1 Gemmatimonadales bacterium
AACTTGGAAATGGGATCGAAGGGATCGTCGTTGACTTCGGACCCCGCGAGCACCGGGATCTCGTCGTCCAGGAGCGTGGCGAGCTGCCGGAGAATGCGGCTCTTCGCCTGCCCGCGGAGTCCCAGCAGAATGAAGTTGTGCCGGGACAGAATGGCGTTCACCAGCTGCGGGACGACCGTCTCTTCATATCCCACGATGCCGGGGAAGAGCGGCGAGCCGTTTTCGAGGAGACAGATCAGGTTCTCCCGCAGCTCATCCTTGACGGTGCGGGAGCGACGGGCCGGGCTGGCCCATTCGGTCTGACGCAGCTCGCCCAGGGTGGCCGGTTTGGTGATCATGTCCGACGTTAACCGGTGGACGCGCGCGGTGTAAAGAGCCGCGCGGCCGCCACCCCCCACGGTTTCACATCCAGGGATACGCGATGGTCGGTCGACAGAGTCAGCGGGTCGCCGTTCATCTCGACGAGGTTGACACTCCGGGCGGCCGTGAACGCGTACGCAGCCGGCCAGACGCCCAGACTCCGTCCGGTTCCCGTCACGTCGGCCACCTTGACCACCACGCCGTCCCAGTCGTCGGCGCGTTTCGCACCGATCACCATGGCGCCGGGGTCGGGAATGAACAGCCCTGAGTCCCGGGAGATGAGCGGCCCCGGGGACGGGTGATCCACCGCGGGTCCGACATAGAGTGGATCGCAGGCCGCCCACCCGCGGCGGACCGGCTCCGCCGCGTCGCCCGGCGCGAGCAGCGAAACGCGGAATCGGAACGTGAACGGCCCGTCCTGGCGCGCCGCGTAGTTGGTGAACCAGTAGTTGTTCATCGCATAGGCGAAGAGCGTCCCGTCGGGCGTGAGGCGCCGCGCCCACGTGCCGCGGACGATGTCGTTCAGCGTGAACATCGGCGTGTCCGGTCCGCTCCACAGGACGCCGTCGGTCCCCTCGTGGATCCACACCCAGTGCTGGTGGCAATACCAGTCGCGGCAGGCCCCGGGCTGCTGATCGCGCTCCGCCGTCATCCGGCCGAGCGGCACTTCCATCTCCACGGTGGGCTGCGTGAAGGCGAAGGGGAACGCGAAGTAGAGGGCTTCCTTTCCAAAGGCCGGGCTCTTCTCGATCCGGTTTTCGATGTCCACCCAGGGAAGCGAGTCGTAAAGCGTGACGGTCGAGGTCACCACCGGGAAGCCCCGGAGACGGCGTTCCGCAATCAGCCGCACGCCGATTCCCGGGAGCCTGAGCCGCCGCTCGTTCGAGACGGTGGCCTGTGCCACATCGAGTACCGGCGGGTTGGCCACCGTGCGCCGGTCCCCGGACGTCCAAAGGGCGGAGCGCTCTCCGCCGGTGACGTAGACCAGCTGGTTGAGGCCGCCCCACCCAGACGCCTTCACGCGCTCTTTGCCGTCGGGGCCCACGAGCGAGGCGACGGCACCGCTCGAGGTGTCCAGGCGGATCGTGAAACCGCCCGCCGCCGCCTCCGTCGCGTTGCCCTCGTCCACCGGCGGCCTGGGGGCATGGCCCGACTCCCGCAGTGCGACATAGCCCAGGGCGGGCACGTTCTGGAGCAGTGCCAGGGAGTCGCCGTCGTCCAGATCGACCGCCGTGACGTCGGCACCCGACGCGGTCCACCCGGATCCGGCGCCCCCCGCAATCCGGACTACGTCGGTGCGGTTCCAGCTTCCGGCGTTGAACACGATCCGGGAGCGCCCCCGGTCCTGTCCCAGCGCCAGCCGTCCCAGGGCGTCAGCGATCTGGGTGTTCGCCGTCGCCGCCGCTCCGATCACGAAGCGGCGTTTGTACTCCCATTGTTCGACGGTCTGTCTTGCGTCGGGAGCATCGATGCTTTCCGCGGCGCCCCAGGTGTGCTCACCGAACAGCAGCGCGTCGCGCCAGGCGGCCCGGCGCTCGGCCGCCCGGGCCGTGATCCGGGCCGGGTGCCCATCGTCGGGCGGGTCGGTCTTGTCGTCCCAGAGGGCGAGGAGGTCCGCGGCGCGGAGGGCCAGCTGAGCCCGCCGGAAGAGCGCGAGCTCGAGCGCGGTCGACGCCGCCCCGTCCTCCCAGTAGGTCCCCGTGTCTCCCCGCCGGACCGGGATCCGGGTGCCATACCGGCTTTCGACGTCGCGGAAGAAGTCCTCGGCGCGGCCTGCCACGATCCGCGGGTAAGCGAAGCGCCGGTTGAAGTCCTCCATGTTGGCGATCATCCGCTCGTCGACCGGGGCGTTGTCCCACTGCATGCCATAGAGGAGGGCGACGTCGTAGGGCCAGTCGGGCGAGAGGAAGGCCGGGTTGGTGAGCAGCCAGTCCGAGAGCCGTCTGCCCATCTCGGCGGCTCCGATGTGAAAGCCGTACCGGAGCCCGTCTCCGTAATGATGATTGCGCCAATGCAGGACCCGGGATCCGTCGGGGGCTTCCCACCAGTAGAGCTGGGGATAAGACGTCCAGGGGCCCGTCAGCCCGTTCTCGGCGCCTTCGGGTTCCGGAAGGAGAGGAAGGGCGCGGTCCGGGTTCGGACCAGACGCCAGATATTTCACGCCGCTCTGGGCCAGGATCATGGGGAAGGTCGGAACCTGTCCGGGCACATCCGTGATCTGTGCGGAGACGAATCCGAGCCCGTGCTCGCGGGCGAAGACGCCCGCCGGCCAGACCAGGCGCGCCGCCGTCTCATGGTCGAGGATCCCCGTCAGCATGTTCGCGAACAAAGCCTGAAAGCCGATCTTGCCGTCCCGCAGGGCCTGCACCAGCGCCTGGGTCTGCTCGGGCGAGCGGTTCTCCGCGTACGAAATGACCTGGAGCGCGCACTCGGCGCTCCAGCGATAATCGGGATCGCGCGTGAGGCGGAGAAGCGCGGCGTCCAGGTTCCGGCGGTGGATCTCGAGACAGTGCTCCTGGAGGTCGGTGTAGCCCACGTCGGTGTGGTTGGTCGACAGCCAGTACAGGGTCCAGCGTTTGGTGGGTACCAGCCGGATGCGACGGCTCGCGCGCCGGTCTTTCCCCACTACCACCTCGAAGTCGTAGTCGGTCGGCTCCGAGAGCGGGACGAACACTTCGCCGGCGAGGGAGAGGCCGGAAGGGGCGGGAAGGAGTCCCGCCGTTCCCACCAGCTGTCCGCGACGGTTGGTGACCCGCGCGCGCGCGGCGGGAGCGTCGAGGCCCGTGACGGTCACGCGCACGAGATTGTTGTGCCCGTCGGGCTGCGCGAAGAGCGCGGTGGGGAGCGCCTCGATCACCGGTGCCGCCGAAGACGCCCGGAATCGGAGCCGATTTTGCAGCGTGGCCGCCACGCCCGCGAGCGAACCCAGGAACTTCCGCCGATCCGTCATGCATCCGCCTTCATCACTCACCTCGTATCCCAGTGAACGCACGCGGGCTTGACGGGTATGTGGTCAATGCTACCTTTTCCCCGCGCCGGATGGCCCACACGCACCTATATCGAAGGAGTACGTAATGAAGCGTCTTGCACTCGCCGTGGCCCTCGTGGTCCTCGGTGCCTGCGCGAAGGACAATGCGCAGAACGCCGGTGGCACGATGGCGGCCGACACGTCGAAGCACATGATGGCCGACACGACCAAGAAGATGGGTGACTCGTCCGCCATGAAGATGGCCGACACCACGAAGAAGATGGCGCCCGCGCCCGCTCCGGCGGCCGCGCCGGCCAAGGCTCCGGCCAAGAAGCCGTAAGCTTCCGGCCGTCCTGCAGACGATCAAAGCCCGGGCCTCGTCCCGGGCTTTTCGTTTTTCAGGAGCCATTCCACCGTCCGGCGTACGGCCTCACGGGGTGACAGGACCGGCGTCCACCCGAGTTCCCGCCGCGCGCGGTCGGCCACGAACGGGTTCTCTTCCGCCAGGAAGCGGACGGCGGAGGCGCCCACGCCGGGATACGTGCCGGGACTCCTGACCATCTGCCAGCGCGCCCACAGATCCACCGCCACGCGCGCCACCGCATACGGCAGCCGCACCCTTCGCACCCGTATCCCCAGGGCGTCCGCGAAC
>DATEGY010000127.1:0-5284 GCA_035279865.1 Gemmatimonadales bacterium
CTTGTCCATTGTGACGGCACTCCCCTTGCCCCCGGCATGCGTGACCGTCTCACGCAGGAGGGTGCTCAGTTCGCTCAGTGCTGCCTTGCTCATACCGTCCCTGCCTCGTCACGGTTGAGTCTGGTCGGAGTCTTGTGCGCCGCCCGCCCAGGAGCTTCCGCTGGCCCATGAAAGTCGGACCGCATGACGCAGCTTCATGCCGCAGAGGATTGCGTCAGCGAATGCCTGCCGCGGCACTGACCGCGCCGAATTGTGTCGCGGCCTTCGCCCACAAGAACTGGATCGAGGTGCCTGGGATGACGGTCGCGTTGGGCTCCTGTCGGGTCGCCAGACCGTACCGTTGGACGATCTGGATGACGTCTCCCTCGACGACGATGAGCCCCTCGGGGTTGCGCTCCGGCGCGTTCGCCCAGCCATACTTCAGCGCCTGATCGGCCTGCTCCTTCCACAGGGTGCGACTATCCTGATAGGTGGTCAGGACCTCCGTATAACGTTCGAGCAGCGTCCCTTCGGGGGGAGTGGTCATCCGGTCTTTGGTGAGGAGCAGTTCGCTCGCGAACGACTGGAGGAGTCCTTCAAAGTCTTTGTACGATATCCCGATGGCGAGCGCCCCTTCGATTGACTTCCCCGCCCGATAGGCCGCCTCGAACTTCGCCCCATCCGGGAGGGATGCAGATGGCGCGCTGGCAACTGAGTCGGCCGTGACTGGGGCGCTCAGCTTCGGGCGGCCGCCCTGAGGAGCTGGGACCCCGATGCCTTGGGCTACAGGCGTTGCCCGGCCCCCGTGAGCGGCATACCCGTACCACAGGATCCCGATGACGAGGGCGGCCGCCAGAGTGAGAAGACCCTGGATCGGCGTGAGGGCCATCCGTGACGAGGCTGCCTGAGTCCACTCAGGCACCAGGACCGGATCCGGGATTGTTGTCGGTACCGAGGGCGCCGACGTGGGTGAGGTGGGTGATGGAGCAAACGGGGGAGGAGGAACGGCTCCCTCACCCGTCGCGCTTGACTCCGCGGGGTCGGTAGGGCGTCGCGCTCCGCAGTGTGGACAGACGGCCGGGATGGTCGAGACCGGCTTTCCGCAGTCTCTGCACTGGCCGACTGCCAACACCTCCCCATCTGCTGCGGCTGGATAGGTCATCGCGCGGTGCCCCAACACGCCGTCGAGACGGCTCGGACCTGGCCTCCACGCTCATGGGACGCGAGGACACTCGCCCGGTGTGGGTGTTCGCTAGACATGGAGGATTGCCCTGCGGGCAGGGTCATCGCGGCGCAGCGAGTGCGGCGGCCTGGGCGATGAGCCGGTGAACGACCTCCCACTGGCTGGCCCGCTGCCTCAGGGCGGCCTCGTGTGCCGCCTCTGCGCGGGAGAGCTGAGCGCTCGGCCCATTCAGAGTTAAGCCGGCGATATCGGCCTCCGTCCTGATCTGTTCCTTCCACGTTTGCGCGCTCGCGATCAGCACGTCGGTCGCTTGGAACACCGGCTGGCTGAGTTCCCGCGTCTCCGCTTCGTTGAGGAGCCGGATATACCTGGGAAGCCTCGCTGGGCCCCGCACGATGAGGGGAATCTACTCCGCGCGCATCGTCTCCAGCGAGATGCCGGGCGAGCCCACCGCCTGACCCGTCTGGCTGGCGATGGTCGTGACCGTGAGCCGCCACAGCCGATTGGGCGTCACCGTGGCGCCCACCGGCGCGACCGTCCAGCTCCGGGTCACCCTGGTCTCGGGCGTGTCGTTCCCGTTGGCAAAGCGCGCATCGGTGACCGGCACGCTCTTGAGGAATTCCATCTCCTGGCGCGCGTAGTCCGTGGCCTTGGACACGCTCCCACCCGCTGCCACGCTGTTGTAGCCGTTCGAGAGCATCGCCAGCAGCGCCAGCAGGGCAATCGCGATGAAGGCGATGGCGATCAGGACCTCCATCAGCGTCATGCCAGACTGACTCGATCGCGCAGGCATGGCGGGCCTTCTCAGTTCTGCGACCACTGGCCCCGGGTCATGACGACGCCGCGCGGCGTGCCCGGGGGGGGATTCGTGTTGAACAGGGTGTCGTAGCTCCAGTTGCGGATGGGCGCGTTGTAGTAGACCCCGGTGTTCTGCCAGGGCGCCGTCACCTGCGTGCTGTGCCACAGGTCCACGATGGAGCCGCGGTACGTGAACGTCTGGCCACTCCAGCTCTCGAGGAATCGGATGTCGTTCTCGAGCTGGCCGTTGCCGGCTCCCGAGGTGGACTCGTTGCTGGGCCCGGTGGCAATCGCGGCGTTGACCGTCGTCGGCGTCGCGGCCCGACTACTCAGAGTCGACGAGCTGTTGACCGCGTTCGTGTCGTTCCAGTTGTTGGACAGGACGGTCACCGCGTCGGCGAGCACGGCCGCGGGAGGATGGGTCGTGACCCCCGACATGTTCGTGGTGGTCGTATTGTAGTCCCCCTGGATGTAGACGGGGTTCTGGGAGGCCACGGTCAGGCCCACCGGTTGGCTCGCGTTCACCGGGATGGTTGCGCCGTTCACCAGCCGGACGGCCGGACACGGGTTGCTGGGCCCGCGGGTGCCCGGGGCGCACGGCGCGGAGGGGCCGCCGCTCGAGTTGGCCACATAGAGCAGCCCGTTTTGCAGGGGCTGGCCGTAGGAAAACATGGACGCCGGCAGCTTGCTGATGTCCACGTTGGTGACCTGCATGGTGTTCCCCTCACGTCCGTCGTAAAAGGTCGAGGTCGTGACGGCGCCGTTCGGAAGCGAGACCGAGTAGCCACTCTGGTCGGTGGCCACGCCGTCCACGATCCGGAGCCCGGCCTGCGAGTACAGCTTGGCCGCCGCGAGGTCGGTGGAGTCGGACGCGTGGGGCAGCTCGATCATCTGGTGGGCCACCTGGTCGGGATTGGTCGGATTGTAGAAGAGCTGCGGGATGGGCGGGATGATCTGCTGGACGCCCATGGTGCTATCCTTCACGGTGCCCCCGAAGAGGCTCTGCGCCGCCGATTGCCACTGAGAGGCCGTCCACGAGCCGGCGAAGTTCTGGTTATCCACGTGGTCGAAGTTCAGTGTCTGGTAGGTCCCGCTCGCGTCCATGATCTGCGGATTGTTGCCGAAGCCCTCGGTCGGTGGACTCCCGGACCGCTTGATGGTCCGGTACATGTTTCCCGCCGACGCCAGGAGGGTGTTGCAGGTCGCACAGGAGCGACCGATCTGGAGCGTCGAGGCCTGCGGGGCGAGGTAGATGTCGCTGTTGGCGAAGACCTTGCCGTTCAGGGTCATGTTGGCGCCCGGCGAGATCTCCAGATCCACGCCCTTGCCGTAGAAGACCGCGAACTGGAACAGCGGGATGCTCACGTAGTGAAACGTCTGGGTGAGGTTCGCCCGCGTGCCATTCGGACCGGTGACCTGCGAGGCGATCCGATAGTCGGTGAAGAGCCCCGAGAGTCCGCCGTAGGGTCCGGTCGGCATGTTCGCGTTGTAGGGGGCCGGCGTCTGCGTGATCGCGTACGAGGCGAAGGTCAAGCTGGTGTTGTTCAGCGTCGGCGCCCCGATCGCGTTGAGCTGGGTGGCGCTCGGATTGGGCGTGCCGTTGAGCAGGGCGCGCAGCCCCACGATACCTGACTCGATCCCGGCGTCGGCCCCGTAGAAGGCGGCGCTGTATGACCGCCAGTTGCCCGCGATGGTCGTCTCGGTCTGGCCGAGCGTGACCAGGGCGAACCCGAGGACCGAGAGCAAGAGCATCGTGAGCAGCGCCAAGGGCAAGGCGGATCCCTCTTGCGCGGTTACCCTCCCGCGGATCGATCGCACGATCGTCATGCGTACCCTCCCAATGCCCCTAGAGATTTCTCGGACGGACCGACGCGTTGAGCGTGAACGTGCTACGGTTCTGGGCCGCCGCGGACTGCACGGTCATGCTGATGACGACCCGCCGGATGTTGGCGAGGTTCGCGGTCAGGCTGGCGGTGGGGATGAGCGCTTCGGTCGTGTCGTAGTAGCTGACCTGAAACGCGGTCACCCCGGTGACCACCGCCTGAGCGCCGGCCCCGCCATTCCTCGACAGCGTTCCCACGCCGTCCCAGGAGTACGTGATCGGCCGGGGAAGGCCGACCTGCGCCCCGGGCGGATAGGCGTTCGTCAAGCCGGAGGTCAGCGTGATGGTGGTCGCGGTCGCCGATGCCACCGTGGCCGTCTCCCACACCCCCCCGTTGATCAGATAGATCACGTTCGGGCTCGCGAAGCCGGCCCCAGTCGTCACCGTGAGCGTGGAATCACCGGACGCCGCGGCCGCCGACAGGGTGGTCGACGTATTGGTCAGATCCGCCCAGAACGTGACCGATGTGGCGCTGGCCGCGCTGAACACCGGATTCGCGATGGTGTTGGCGGGGAAGCCGTAGCCCGCTTGCCGCAGGTCCTCCTCCATCAGGAGCGTGCCCCGCGCGCCTTGCTGGGCCTCGGTCTTGTTCTGCCCGGTGAGCGCCACCGTGGTCCCCGTCATGTAGAGGGTGAGCACCCCGGCCATCACCAGCCCGAGCACGGCACAGACGACGAGGAGCTCGGCGAGGCTGTAACCATGCTCTCGGCGGGCGAGTCGGGGCGTCCTCATGGGATCGTCACCCGACCCGATGGCTGCACCGTCACCGTCGTGCTGTTGCCGCCAAGCACGCTCACCGTGATCACCGTCGTCTGGCTGGGAGTGCCGAAGGGCGTGAAGATGGCCGCGCCGCCACTGAGCGCGACGTTGTCGGCCGGGCGGAAGGTTCCGGTGGCATCCGTGTTGGGCCCGGTCCAGGCGGTCCCGGCGCACGTGGCCTTGCGGTACGCGTACCCGCCAGTGACCGGCTGGAAGCAGATGTTCTGGCGGGTCGTGATCGCGACCATACGCGCCTGAAGGAGCGCGGCCTGGATCTCCCTCGCCCCCCGGCTCATCGTCAGGCTCCGCGTAGCAGTCAGGATGAACGGTATCGCGAGGGTGGCCATGATCGCGATCACCGCCACGGTCACGATCAACTCCACAAACGTAAAACCCCCGGCGTGCCCTATTCGACTTGCGGGGCGTGCGTCGAGGCCCGTCCGTTGGTGCAAGGGACGCATAGTGGGCCTCCGTCCTGCGCTCCTGGGAGAGAGCAAGAGAAGTGCCAGCAGACCATGAACCAACCCGAACCCGGCTTCATGCGTAAGTAGCGAATGCACTTACGATTGGATTGAAGCAGAGTGGCGAAACTTTTGCGGGCAGCTTAACGTCCGCAAGCTTCCAACGGTACGCCGACACCGAGCGTCAGGCCGCTAACCACCAAGGTCACCCTCGCACAGGCA
>DATEGY010000128.1:0-4552 GCA_035279865.1 Gemmatimonadales bacterium
TACTTCATCCACCCGGGGGAGGAGCGACTCGATCACGTCGATCTTGCCCGAGATCTTCGCTCCCCCCAGGACCGCCACGAACGGCTTTTTGGGAGACGCCAGCGCCTCGCCCAGGTATTTCAGTTCCTTCTGCATCAGGAACCCGGCGACGGCGGGCTTGAGGATGTGCGCCACGCCCTCCGTGGAGCTGTGCGCCCGGTGGGCCGATCCGAACGCGTCATCGACGTAGAAGTCCCCCAGCGCCGCAAAGGTCCTGGCCAGCTCCGGATCGTTCTCTTCTTCGCCGGGCCAGAACCGGGTGTTCTCCACCAGCGCCACTCCGCCGCGCGGGAGACGTTTGGTCGCGGCGACTCCGGCGGCGGGGTCCGCAATGAATTCCACCGGCGCGCCGAGCAACCGCTCGAGCGTGGGGACGACCTGGCGGAGGGAGTACTGAGGGTCGGGTCCCGCCTTGGGGCGCCCAAGGTGGGACAACAGAATCACCCGGGCCCCGCCGTCCCGGAGGTACTTGATGGTGGGAAGCGCCGCCCGGATGCGGGTGTCGTCCGTCACGGTGCCGCTCTTGAGTGGCACGTTGAAATCGACCCGCACCAGGGCACGTCTGCCGTCGAGCGCCTCCTTTGGGAGGTCGCTCAACGCCCGTTTGGTCACTGCTTCGATCCGATGTACGAGAGCAGATCGACGCAGCGCGCCGAGTACCCCATCTCGTTGTCGTACCAGCTGGTGATGTGGAGGAGCTTGCCGTCGATCACCGCCGTGGAGGGCGTGTCCACCACGCTCGAGTAGAGCGAGCCGATGTAGTCGTGAGAGACGAGGGGCTCGTCGGAGACGGCGAGGATCCCCTTGAGGGGCCCGCTCGCGGCGACCGACTTGAAGGTCTGATTGACTTCCTCGACCGTCGTCGCCTTCGAGACCTCGGCGATGAGCTCCACGACCGACACGTCAGGCGTCGGCACGCGCAGCGAGATGCCGTCGATCTTCCCCTTCACCTCCGGAATCACGAGGCTCGTGGCCTTGGCGGCGCCGGTCGTGGTGGGAATGATCGAGAGGGCCGCGGCACGCGCGCGCCGGAGATCCTTGTGCGGCAGGTCGAGGATCTGCTGGTCGTTCGTGTAGCTGTGCACGGTGGTCATGAACCCATGCACGAAGCCCCACGTGTCGAGCACAACTTTGACCACCGGCACGAGGCAGTTCGTGGTGCACGAGGCGTTGGAGATGACCGTGTGCCTGGCGGGGTCGTACTTCTGGTGGTTCACCCCCATGACGATCGTGATGTCCTCACCCTTGGCCGGCGCGGAGATCACGACCTTCTTGGCACCCGCCGTCAGGTGTTTGTTGGCGTTGTCACGATCCGTGAAGCGGCCGGTGCTCTCGAGCACCACGCTCACCCCCAGGTCCTTCCAGGGGAGCTTCTCGGGCTCCTTGATGGCGGAGACCTTGATCTCCTTGCCGTTCACCACCAGGGCGTCGGCTTTGGCTTCGACCGTACCCGGGAATCGCCCGTGCACCGAGTCGTACTTGAGGAGATGCGCCAGCGTCTTGGTGTCGGTGATGTCGTTGACGCCGGCGAACTCGATCGCAGTATTTCCGGCGGCCACGGCCGCCCGCAGCACGTTGCGCCCGATCCGGCCGAACCCGTTGATGCCAACCCGCACTGCCATTGCGCGCTCCTACGTGAAGTCGGGGATGACGGCGCGGCCGAAGGTGACGGCCGCGATGTGAGTGGTGCCTGCCGCGGCCAGGGCCTGTGCTGCCGCCGCGAGCGTGGCGCCCGTCGTGAATACGTCGTCAACCAGAACTAGTGGCGATTGCGGATTTCGGATTGCGGATTGGTTGATGCGCGGATCAATCCGCACTCCGCAATCGTCAATCCGCCCTTGAAAGGCCCCCGCCACGTTCGCCAGGCGCAACGCCGGTGTCAACGTGGTCTGCGTTGCGGTCTCTCGCACCCTCGCCAACAGTCCGGAAAACACCGGAATCTGCCACGCCGTTCCCAGCGCGCGCGCGAGGACCTCGCTCTGATTGTATCCCCGCCGGGCCAATCGTCTGGGGGCGAGCGGAATGGGAACGAGCGCCGACCCCGGGGGCGGTGCCGCCAGATGGCGCACCATGACGCCCGCGAGATCGCGCCCCACCTTCGGGAAGCCGCCGTACTTCAGCGCATGGACCGCCTTCCGCGCCGGGGAGTCGAGCCACACCGCCGAGCGGACCGGGCCGAAGGCCGGAACCCAGTCGTGACAGAGACGACAGGGGCCGAAGTGGGGCTCGGGCTGACCGCAACGCTCGCACCAGGGTGGCGAGACCCGGCGCCAGCGGTGCCGGCAGACGGCACAGACCAGGTCATCGGCTTTGTCGAACGGGAACAATGCATGACAGAGAAGACATTCGGCGGGGAGCAGGAGCTGCGTGAGCGCGCTAGTCACGAAGCGCGCGCTCCACGGCCGCGCGCATCACCTCCACCGGGGCATGCGCCCCGGGAAAGAATCGCTCAAAAGCGGCGGCGCCCTGTGCCACCAGCATAGTGCGGCCATCGCTCACGCGGCGGCCCCCGTCGCTCACCGCCCGCACCCACGCCGTGCCGCCCTGCCGGTAGACCAGATCGAGGACCACGGTGTTCGCTCCGACGTGGTCGGGCGCGAGCGGCAGCGGATCCCCATCCCGCATCCCCAGGGGCGTCGCATTGATGATCACCTCGGCGGCGCCGTGGTCGGCGGGACTGGCCTCGAGTGCCAGCACGCTTCTGGCCCATTCGACGAACCGCCGCGCCGTCTCATGCGTCCGTGATTTCACATGGAGAATGGCCCCCCGCTCCGCCGCCGCCGCGGCGACGGCGCGCGCGGAGCCCCCGGTGCCGATGACCAGCCACCGGCCGCCGCGGGGTACGCCCAGCTGATCGAGCGCCTGGGACACCCCGGTCACGTCCGTGTTGTCGCCGACCAGCACGCCATTCTCCACCCAGAACGTATTGCACGCTCCGGTGCGGGTGCAGGCATCCGTTTTCCGCGAGACGTACCCCGCCGCCGCCTCTTTGTGAGGAACGGTGACGTTCCCCGCCGCGCCGACGGTGGTCAGGGTGGAGAGCACGGACGTGAGGGCCGCCGCGGGAGTCTTCAGCGCGACGTAACTCCCGGGAATGCCCATCGCGTGCATGGCGGCGTTGTGCATCGCGGGAGACAGCGAGTGGGACACGGGGTCTCCGACGATCGCGAGCAGTTTCGGATCAGCGGGGCGAGCCATCGGCCGCCTCCCGGGCCAGCCGTTCCACCACCGCCGTGATCAGCGCCTCCAGCTCGGCGCACGTCTCGCGGTAGATCTCGAGATCGCCGCCGAACGGGTCACTCACTTCCGCGTCTCCGGAACGGCCGGCGAATTCGCCCAGCACGAACACCCGTCCGTCGCCGCCCAGCTCATCCACGCGCGCGCGATGATGCCGGGCCATGGTGAGAATCAGATCCGATTCCTCGACCAGCTCCCGCGTCAGGAGGCGCGCGCGGTGACTGGACAGATCGAGTCCCCGCTCGAGCGCTACGAGATAGGCGCCCTCGGATGCGGGGGCGCCATCCCACGCCCCGGTCCCCGCCGAGCTCACGTCCATGTCGGAGAGGTCGCGGTCCTTGAGTGCCTTGGTGAGGAGCGCCGCGGCGAGCGGACTGCGGCAGATGTTGCCGGTGCAGACGAGAAGAACGCGTTTGGTCATGGTGCGAGGGCTCCGACCGCCGCGCGCAGCTCTCCTTGAGACAGGGCGCCGGAGCGGACGAGCCGGGCCGTCGGGGTCGTGCAATCAACGACGGTCGACGGGGGACGGTTCCCGAGCACGCCGCCGTCGAGCACGAGGAGCCGCCCGTCCTGCACGGCGGGCGCAAAGTCGCGGACAATGGCGGCGGCACCCGGGTCCGGGGCCTGGCCCGGCAGGTTCGCGGACGTGGACGTCAACGGCTCACCGAGGTGCGCCACCAGCGCGGCGATGAGCGGGTGGGACGTCCACCGCACCGCGATGCCGCCTTCCGGCCCGCGCAGCAGGTCGGGGAGCCGCCCGCTCCCGCCGGGAAGCACGAGCGTGAGTGGCCCCGGCCAGAACGCCCGGGCCATGGCATCCGCCGCGTGGCTGAACGCCAGCCCGTACGACTCCGCCATCTGCCGGTTCGAGACGAGGAGCAGGAAGGGTTTCCCCGGCTCCCGGCCCTTCAGTTGCGACAGGGCGGTCACGGACTCCGTGCGGGCCAATGACCCCAGCCCGTAGACGGTCTCGGTGGGATACGCGACCAGCCCTCCGGCGCGCAGATGCGCCGCTACCCGGGGCGTCGAGGACAAGGCGCTCTGTGGTGAATCGAAGGGCACTACACCGGTCATCGCAGCTCACGAGCGAGGGCTTCGGCGATCCGAAAGTCGTCGGGTGTGGTCACCTTGAAGTTATGCGGAGTGTCCGGCACCACGTCTACGGGGAACCCGGCCCGCTCGCACAGCTCCCCGTCGTCGGTGGGAGGCGGATCGGCCAGCTTCAGGCGATTGAACGCTTCCAGCAGCATCGCCCTCGGAAAGCCCTGAGGGGTCT
>DATEGY010000129.1:0-8354 GCA_035279865.1 Gemmatimonadales bacterium
CGCCGAGGGCGAGGAGCTCGGTCAGGGCGTCCGCGTACCCGGGCGCCACCTTCAGGGCCCGCTCGAACGCGGTCACGGCCTCGTTGCGGTGCCCCAGGCGGCGGGAAACCAGGCCCAGTCCGTACGATGCGTCCGCGTCCGTGGAATCGGCCGCTCCGGCACGGCGAAAGGTCATCCCGGCGTCTTCCAACCGGCCCAGCCTGAGGAGTGCGAACCCCAGCCCGGTTTCTGCTCCCCGGATGCCGGGGCACAGGGAGTCGGCCACGGCGTACGCCCGGGCCGCTACCTGAGGTTGGTCGGCCTGGTAGGCGCGCACGCCCCGATCGAGTGCGGCGTGGGCGGCGGAGTCCTGGGGGCAGAGCGAATACAGGAAGAGGACGGCCGGGAAGAGCATATCCACGTCCAATATACGATTAGATTCCCGGCCCTATGGCACGCGCACACAATCTCGGATTCCCATCCCTGGGTGCCGCTCGCGAGCTGAAGCGAGCCACCGAGGGCTATTGGGCGGGGAAGCTTCCGGCCCGGGACCTGCTCGAAACGGCGAGGTCCCTTCGCGCCCGGCACTGGACGATGCAACGGGATGCCGGCATCGAGCTGATTCCGGTCAACGACTTTTCCCTGTATGACCGCATGCTCGACACTTGCGCGCTGGTCGGCGCGGTGCCGCCACGCTACGGGCTCCGGGCGGGCTCGCTCGTGGACCTCGACACCTACTTCGCGATGGCCCGCGGCAGCCAGGGCAAGGGCCGCGACGTGGTGGCGATGGAGATGACGAAGTGGTTCGACACGAACTACCACTATCTGGTCCCCGAGCTCGCGGCCGATCAACGCTTCGCGCTGTCCTCCACCAAGCCGATGGACGAGTTGCGTGAGGCCCGCGCCCTGGGGCTCAATGCGAAGCCCGTGCTCATCGGGCCCGTCACCTTTCTCCTCCTGTCCAAGACCACGGGGATCGGCGACCGCCTGGGTCACCTCGACGCCCTGCTGCCCGTGTATGCCGAGGTGCTGCGACAGCTGAAGAGCGGCGGGGCGGAGTGGGTGCAGATGGACGAGCCCGCACTCGCCCTCGACCGGACCGACGCCGAGCTCAAGGCGTACGCGCGGGCGTATGGTTACCTCGCGAAGGAAGCACCCGGCATCAATCTCCTCCTGGCGACGTACTTCGCCGGTCTTGGGGACAACGCCGCGGTGGTGCACGCGCTGCCGGTGGCGGGGGTGCATTTCGACCTGGTGCGGGGCGGTGCGGACCTGGACCGGGTCCTCGAAAAGTGGCCCGCGGGCCGGGTGCTGTCGGCCGGCGTGGTGGAGGGGCGGAACATCTGGCGGGGCGATCTCGAGGTGCAGCTGTCGACGCTCGAGCGGATCCGTGACCGTGTGGGGGCGGCGTCGCTCTGGGTCGCACCCTCGTGTTCCCTGCTGCACGTGCCGCAGGATCTCGATCTCGAGCAGCGGCTGGATCAGGAGATCAAGCAATGGCTCGCCTTCGCGAAGCAGAAGCTCGCGGAGGTCGCCACGCTCACTCGCGCGGTGAATGGCGGCCGGGCCCCGGTGGCGCAGCTCTTGGCCGAGAGCCGCGTGGCGGCTGAATCGCGCCGGACCTCCCCCCGAATTCACCGCGAGAACGTGCGGGCGCGGGTGACGGGGGTGAAACCTGCGGACGAGCGGCGGTCGTCCGCGTTCGCCACCCGCCGGGCGAGTCAGGTGCAGCTCCCGGCGTTTCCCACGACCACGATCGGCTCCTTCCCTCAGACGGCAGAGGTCCGGAACGCGCGGAAAAAACTGCACGACGGGACCTGGACTACGCCCGAGTACGAACGGTTCGTCGAGGCCGAGATCAATCGGACCCTCAAGATCCAGGAAGATCTGGGACTCGACGTGCTGGTCCATGGCGAGTTCGAGCGGAACGACATGGTGGAGTATTTCGGTGAGCAGCTGGACGGCTTCGCGTTCACGGAGCATGGCTGGGTGCAGTCGTACGGGTCCCGGTATGTGAAGCCACCGATCATCTACGGGGATGTCGAGCGGCCCACGGCCATGACGGTGCGGTGGAGCGCCTACGCCCAGTCGCAGACCCGGAAGCCGGTGAAGGGCATGCTGACCGGGCCGGTGACGATTCTCCAGTGGTCGTTCGTCCGGAACGACCAGCCCCGGTCGGACACGGCCGTTCAGATCGCCCTGGTGATCCGGGATGAAGTCCGCGATCTCGAAAAAGCCGGCATCCGCGTGATCCAGATCGACGAGCCCGCACTGCGCGAGGGCATGCCCCTGAAGCGCGCGGAGCAGGGTGTGTATCTCGACTGGGCGGTCCGGGCCTTCCGGCTCGCGACGAGCGGTGTGGCCGATGCCACGCAGATCCACACGCACATGTGCTACAGCGAGTTCAACGAGGTCGTGCGGGTGATCGCCGACATGGACGCCGACGTCATCTCGATCGAAAACGCCCGCTCCGGATCGGAGCTCCTCCGCGCGTTCCGGGAGTTCAAGTACCCCAACGAGATCGGTCCCGGGGTCTACGACATTCACTCACCGCGCGTGCCGCCGGTGGAAGAGATGGTCAAGCTGTTGCGGGCGGCCCGCGAGGTGCTGGATGAGCGGCAGGTCTGGGTCAACCCGGACTGCGGCCTGAAGACCCGCGGCTGGCCGGAGACGATGGCGTCACTCACCAACCTCGTGGCCGCCGCAAAGCAGCTGCGCGGCTAGGCTCGCGGGGTCAGGGTCCGAGATTTCCGTCGCCGGCCCCACCACATCAACGGGCCGGTGACCGCCATCAGGGGCAGGGTGAGGCTCGCCAGAGCGGCGAGGATCCGCGTCGGCCATCCCCACACCTCACCCGTGTGGATCTCCCGATTCCACATCCGGGTCCATCGATACGCCGCGGATTGCGTCCGCGACGAAACCACCAGCAACGGACGGGCCGTACAGGCCGCCAGGAACACCAGGGTCCGGCCCGCGGGAGTCTGATCCTCGGGAAACTTGAGGATCACCCGTACCGGCCGGGTGGCGTCGTAGTCGGCCTGGATGACCGTCGCATGCGCGCCCGGGGCAGCGGCGCGGGCGGCCCGGATCAGGGAGTCGACGCCCAACGCCCCCTTCCCCTGGCAATCGGGAACCGAGCGGGGGAACGCCGGGGCCGGCGGAGCGCCCGTCAGGTTCTCCATCAAGCGCTGGGCCTCCCCATTCCAGTGAATCACGATCCCGGACCCCGCCAGAAAGAGCAGCAGAACCCACGACGCTCCACCCGCCATCTGATGCAGGTCGAAGGCGAGCCGCCACCCGGTGGCGTCGGCGCGCACGCGGAAAATCTTCGCCGGCCACCAGAGGATGAGTCCCGAGATGGCGAGGAGCGCGAGCAGCACTCCACTCCACCCCGTGATCGTGTTCCCGACGTTGCCCGCCAGGAACCGGGTGTGGAATTGGTGGACGTACCCGAGGATGAAGCTCTGCTGCTCCGGGCGACCGAGGGTCTTTCCAGAGTAGGGGTCCATCAGAAGATCGACTTCGCTCTTCCCGTCCGGCGGAACAGCGGCGATGCCCCACGAGTGCCGGTCGTCGGATCCGAACCCCGCCTCGACGATCCGGTATCCGGGGTAGGTGCGATCGATCGTGTCTTCGAGGGCCTTCAGACTCAGCGGGCTCGCCCCCGCGGGCGGGGAGACGAGGGCAGTCGTCCGGTTGAGGGCGTCGTTGAGCGGGTTCTCGAACACCAGGACGGCACCGGTCACGCCGAGACACGCGAGCGGCAGCGCGGCGACCAGCCCGAGGACGAGGTGACTATTGAGCAGGACGGTGCGAAGGCGCATGCCGTAATGATGCGCTCCAGCGGCGGTTTGTCGCGCCCCCGAAAGGCGGGCGTTGACCCGCTCCCTCCCACTACTCATTTTTCGCCCCTGATGGCCGATATCCCAATCACCGCCGAGCCCACGGACCACACGCGTTGCCGGTTCGTGCTCCCCGTCCCCCTTCTGGAGGGCGGGGCACGCCGCTTCACGTCCCCCGCGGAGGCGCAGGATTCGCCGCTGGTGGCCGGGATCTTCGCCATCCCCGGGCTCGACGTCAGCGAGGTGATCGTCTCGGGCAGTACCGTCACGGTCGTGAAGTCCAGTACCTCGACCTGGCAGCAGGTGGGCAAGGCCGTCGGGGACGCCATTCGTTCCGGGCTGACCACCGGCACCACGCCGGTGTCGTCCAAGCGGGTGGAGCGGAAGGACGGTCCCGTGGACGACGACGCACTCTACACCAGAGTCGCCGACCTCTTCGAGTCCCAGGTGAACCCCATGGTCTCGCGGCATGGCGGAAGGATCGAGCTGATCGACGTGCAGGATGCCGTCGTGCTCCTGCGCATGTCGGGCGGGTGCCAGGGATGCGGGATGGCCGATGTGACACTCCGGCAGGGCATCGAGGCGATGCTCCGGCAGGAGGTTCCCGAGGTGCAGGGAATCACGGACATCACCGACCACTCGTCGGGCACCAACCCCTACGTCTCAGCCTCCAAGAAGTAATTCGCAGCCCGGGCGTCCGCGGCTGCTGCTGCTCCTGCCGTCGACGTCCTACCGCACCAGCGCCTTCATCGCCGCGGCCCGCCGGATCGACCTGGATCTCACGGTCGCCTCCGACTTCCCCAGCACGTTCGAGACGGCCCAGCCGGACGCCCTGGTCACGTTCGACTTCACCAACCCCCTCGTGGCCGCCGGTCAGGCCCGGGCCTTCCACGCCCGGCACCCGGTGCACGCCGTGGTTGGGATGGACGATGATACCGCCGTGCTCGCCGCGACCATCGCTCCCGCCCTCGGTCTCCCCGCGAATCCGGTCGCGGCGACCGAAGCGGCCCGCGACAAACACCGACAGCGGGAGCTGTTCGCCGCGGCGGGGATTCCTATTCCCGCCTTCACCTGCCACCGGATCTCGGACGATCCCGAGCAGATCGCGGGGCGCGTGCCGTACCCCTGCGTCCTCAAGCCCCTCCGGCTCGCCGCGTCCCGCGGCGTGATCCGGGCCGACACGCCGGAGGAATTCGTGTCCGCGCGGGCGCGGCTCGCCGCGATCCTGGCTCAGCCGGACGCGGCGGCGTGCGGCGAGCCGGCCCGGCACTACCTCGTCGAAGCGTTCATTCCCGGCGTGGAGGTCGCGGTCGAAGGGCTGGTCGAGAAAGGCCGGCTCCACGTGCTCGCGCTCTTCGACAAGCCCGACCCGCTGGATGGTCCCTATTTCGAGGAGACGATTTACGTGACGCCCAGCCGGCTCTCGGCGGACGTGCGCGCCGCGATCGAGGACTGCGCGGCGCGGGCGGTGCGCGCGCTCGGGATCGAGCGCGGTCCGGTGCACGCCGAGGTGCGCTGGAACCAGAAGGGGGCCTGGCTGATCGAGATCGCGGCCCGCCCCATCGGCGGCCGCTGCAGCGCGGTCCTGCGGTTCGGCGAAGGGTACATGTCCCTCGAGGAGCTGCTGCTCCGGCGCGCGCTGGATCTGCCGGTGGCCTCGCTCGAGCGGGAGCCCACCGCGTCCGGAGTGATGATGATTCCCGTGCCGGGCGCGGGGACCCTCAAGAGCATCCGGGGGCGGGAGGTCGCGGCGGCGGTACCGGGGGTCGTCGAGGTCGTGATCACGGCGCACCAGGGTGAGCGTCTGGTCCCCTGGCCCGAGGGCGCCCGTTACCCGGGGTTCATCTTCGCACGCGGCGCGAACGCGGCGGCGGTGGAGCGGTCCCTCCGGGAGGCGCACCGGCAACTCGCCTTCGAGCTCGAGCTGTGATGCTGCCCCGGGACCCGTGGCCGCGGCTCCCATCGGAGCGCGCGCAGCGGGGCGCGATGATCGCGCTGTACGCGCTCGTGCTGGCGGTCGCACTCGCCGAAGCCCTCCGCGCCCTCGGGCGACTGGAGGGCGTCATTTTTTCGTCGTATCTGGACGTCGGGAACGCCGTCCTCTCCGGGTCCGACCCTTACTCCCTCGTCGCCAACACCTGGCCGCCGTTCTTCGCGATCGAGAGCGTCCCGCTCGCGCTGGTGGGGCGCATTTCTCCGCATCTGGCGCTCTTCCTCTGGCAGCTCCTCGGCCTCCTCGCCACCTGGGGGGCGGTGAAGCTCTCGGTCGAGATGTTCGAGGACGGACCGGTCACGTTCTGGCCGGTGAGCGCGCAAGCGCTCGCCCTCACGTCGTCGGCCGTGATCGTCCCCCTGCTCATGACGGCCCGGCTCTTCGACGAGCACGCGCAACACACCCAGGTCAACGTGCAGGTGCTCTGGCTGGTCTTGTGGGGGTTCCACCACTTCCGGCGGGCGCGTCCGGGATTGGGCGGGCTGTCGCTCGCGCTCGCCGCCAGCACCAAAGTGATTCCGGTCCTGCTCGTCCTCTACCTCCTCTACAAGCGGTGCTGGCGGGAGACCGCATGGACGCTCGTCTGGCTGGTCGTGCTGAACCTGGTGGTCGTGGGCCTGGCCTTCGGACCCCCGGATGCGATGCACTTGTGGGGTGCATGGCATCGCGTGGCGGGGAGGGAGCTGGCGGACCCGACGCCCACGTTCATGAATCAGTCGCTCCTGGCGGGCGTGAAGCGTGCGGTCACGCCTGCAGGCGGGCTCCGGGATCCGGTGAGCTACCATCTCGCCTCCTGGTCTCTCGCGGGCGCGCGTACCGCGTTCGTGCTGCTCACCGCCCTGGTGGCCGGCGGTCTGGCTTGGCTGTTCCGGAAGCGTCCCGGTGACCTCACCGGTCCCCGGGCCGGTGGTGAGCTTGCGCTGTGTCTCGGTGCGATGGTGGTGGTCGACCCCCTCGCCTGGAAGGCGCACTACGTCGTGCTGATCGCGGCCTATGCGTTCTGCTGGTCGGCACTGCGGAAGGGCGGCGCGCCGCGGTGGCAATGGGCGCTGTGGTGGGGGAGTCTCGCGTGCCTGACGGGGAGCGCCGCCGCGATCTGGGGGGGGCATCTGAGCCACGTCTGGGAGAGCTATGACGTCATACTCGCGGGCGCCGTCATGCTGCTCGCTCTGGTTGTTAGTCGGTTAGACGGTTAGTCGGTTAGTAACTGCCAGCACTAACCGACTAACCGCCTAATAACCAACCGCCTACTTGATGTGATGAATCCCGATCGCCGAAAGATGCACGTCGAGGTTGTGGTTCACGCGATACCCCACGACACCCGAGGCATCCACGTTCGCCGCGTCGGTATTGTAGACCTCTTTGCCGTTCACCGTGAAGCTCGCCTTGCCGTCCTTGAAGAGCACCGCCAGCTCATTGGTGGCCTTCCCGGCGGCGTCGGCCTTGTTGACGGCGGCGTTGGCGGTCCAGGGGACGACGGCGGTGGGTTTGCTGGCATACCCGGCGCGGCGCCAGATGGAGAACTCGCCGGTGCCGCGGACGATCAGGTACGTGTAGCTCTGCGCGTCTCCATCCAGATTCTTGCCGCCCACGACCAGGCCGTAGGCTTCGGGATGCGTCGGGGCTTTGGTCTGGGTGAAGGTCGCGACGGTGTGGTAGTTGCCGGAGGCGGTATCCTGATCGCGCCACATGATGGCGGCGGGACCCTGCGTGGTATGGAAGCCGTCTCCCATGGCCACGAACTTCACGTTGTCGGTCGGCGCATTGCGCTCCGTGCGCACGTGCCAGCCGGCGGGGAAGGTGCCGCCGCCCGCGACGGAATGATCGGGGTCGCTCTTCGGCTGCTGGGCGGCGAGCCCAACGGCGGACAGAATGACGGCGCCGGTCAAGAGAGCTTGAGAACGCATCGGACTCCTCGGAATGTGGGCTGGAGAGGGACGGAGAACGCCGGTAGCTTGAAAATCTAAGTGACCCAGCCACGACGTCTCAGTCAAGAGCGGGAACGCGACCTGATACACCGATTGGTGGCTCGGGATGAGCACGCTTTGTCAGAGTTATATGACTTGCTGTCGCCCTGGGTACTCGGTGTGGCGTATCGCATTCTGGGGGATGACGACGAGGCCGGCGAGGTGGTCGGGGACGTGTTCGTGCAGGTGTGGATGAACATCGCGCAGCACGATGCGTCGCGCGGCCCCCTGGTGCCCTGGGTGCTGTCGATCACGAGGAACCGCGCCCTCGACGTGTTGCGCCGCCGCCGCCGCTGGTTCAAGAAGGCCGAGCGCCTGCACCTCGAGCAGAGCGGACAGGTGGAGGAGGCCGAGCCCGGAGAGGCGTCGGTCCCAGGGTGGCCGGTGCATCAGGAGGTGCACCGGGCACTCGCGGCGCTTCCCGAGGATCAGCGCCAGGCGGTGACGCTGGCGTATTTCGAGGGGCTGTCGCATTCGGAGATCGCCGAGCGGACGGGCACGCCCCTCGGCACCGTGAAGACGCGGATGCGGATCGCGCAACAGAAGCTGGCGGAGTCACTGAAGCACGTTCGG
>DATEGY010000130.1:0-18388 GCA_035279865.1 Gemmatimonadales bacterium
TGACCCCGGGGGCCAATAAGGGCTCACCATTTCCGGGTGTCCCGGGTTAGGATTAAGCCCCCGATGGACAACAAGTCCGCCGACCTCTCCGCCCTGCGCATCAATCGCGATGCCCCCCTGACGCCTGGAAGCAACGGGGGGAGCCGCCGCTGGCTGGTGATCGGCATTCCGGTGGTCCTGCTCCTCACGCTCACCGGCTTCCTGGTGGCGCGGAGTCTCGCGACCGGCGTGCAAGTGCACCTGACCCCCGCGGTCCGGATCTCCCCCTCCCAGGCGAACGTCCTTGCGTCCGCGTCGGGGTACGTCGTCGCGCAACGCAAGGCGGCGGTTGCCTCCAAGGCCACGGGACGGCTCGTCTACCTGGGAGTGGTGGAAGGTGACCGGGTGAAGGAAGGACAGATCATCGCCCGGATCGAGGACGGCGACGTGAAGGCGCAGCTGGCGCAGGCCGACGCGAATCTGAACGTGGGCAAGGCCGACCTGCACGACGCCGAGACGTCACTCGACCGGCAGGCGACGCTCCTCAAGAACAACCTGGCGAGCCAGGCCGATTACGACGCGGCCCAGGCGCGCCTGCTTCGCGTCCGCGCGACCATCGCGCTCGATTCCGCACAGGTCGATGCCGCCCGGGTGGCGGTCGAGAACACCATCGTGCGCGCACCCTTCGACGGCACGGTGCTGACCAAGAGCGCGGACGTGGGCGAGGTGGTTTCGCCGCTCACCGGTGGCGCCTTGTCCAAGGCGTCCGTGGTGACGGTCGCCGACCTTGGGTCACTGCAAGTGGAGGTGGACGTCTCCGAGGCGAACCTGGCGCAGGTGACCATCGGCGAGCCGTGCGAGATCCTGCTCGACGCCTATCCGGACGTCCGGTACGAGGGGTACGTCGCGAAGATCGTCCCCACTGCTGACCGCGCCAAAGCCACGGTGCAGGTGAAGGTGGCGTTCAAGCATTACGACGCGAAGGTGCTGCCGGAGATGAGCGCCAAGGTACATTTTCTCCCCCGTTCCAATGTGGCGCAGACACCGCAGGACACGCAGTCGGTGATCGCGGTGCCTGAGAAAGCGCTCGCCACGCGAAACGGACAGTCGGTGGTCTACGTCGTGTCGAACGGCCGGGCGGTGGAAGTGGCCGTCACGGCGGGCCGGCACTTCGGATCGTCAGTCGCCATCCTGCAGGGCCTCGCGGTAGGCACCGCCGTAGTGGACTCGGTCGACGACCGGCTCCACCAGGGCGCCAAAGTCAACGTGAAATCAGGAACCCCCCAGTGACCGATTCTATCGTGCAGGTCCGGAACGTCTCCAAGGCGTATCGGCGCGACGCGAACTCCGTCCCCGTGCTCCAGAACATCACCCTGGACGTGCCAGCGGGTGAGTTCGTCGCTCTCATGGGGCCCTCGGGTTCGGGCAAGACCACGCTTCTCAACCTGATCGCCGGCATCGACCGCCCCGACTCCGGGCAGGTGATGGTGGCCGGCACGGACGTCGCCCAGCTGACGGAGAGCCAGCTCGCCAAGTGGCGCGCGACGAACATCGGGTTCGTCTTCCAGTTCTACAACCTGATTCCCGTGCTCACCGCGTTCGAGAACGTGGAGCTTCCGCTCCTGCTCACCTCGCTCTCCAAGTCGCAGCGCCGGACGCACGTCGAAACGGCACTCACGCTGGTGGGGCTTCAGGACCGGATGGATCACTCGCCGCGCCAGCTCTCCGGCGGTCAGGAGCAGCGCGTCGCCATCGCCCGCGCCATCGCGACCGACCCGCAGATCCTGGTGGCGGACGAGCCCACGGGAGACCTCGACCGGAAATCCGCGGAAGAGATCCTCACGCTCCTCGAGCGCCTGAACCAGGAACACAAGAAGACCATCGTGATGGTGACGCACGACCCCCATGCCGCCGAGCGGGCGCATACGGTGCGGCATCTGGATAAGGGGGAGCTGCAATGAAGATCCTCAAGATCATCATCCGCAACGCATTCCGGCACAAACTGCGGTCGATCCTCACCATTCTCGGGATCGCCACCGCGGTCATGGCGTTCGGGCTGCTCCGGACCATCGTGGGCGCCTGGAATACCGGCGTCGCGAACAGCTCGGAAAACCGGATGATCGTGCGGCACCGGGTGTCGTTCATCTTCCCGCTGCCGCAGGCCGATCGCCCGGAGATCGCGAAGGTACCCGGCGTCACGCTGGTTACCTGGGCGAACTGGTTCGGCGGCGTCTACGGCGACCCCGGTGATTTCAAGAACTTCTGGCCGCGGATGGCGGTGGACCCGGAGACCTACTTCAAGGTCTATCCGGAATTCCAGGTGCCGCCCGACCAGCTGGCCGCGTTCCTCGCGGACCGCTCGGGCGCGATCATCGGCCGGAAGCTCGCGGCGCAGCACAACTTCAAGATCGGGGACGTGATCACGCTGAACGGGGACATCTTCCCCGGGCAGTGGCAATTCACCGTTCGCGGGATCTACACGGGCAAAGAGCCCTCGACCGACGAAACGCAGATGTTTTTCCAGTGGAACTACCTGTACGAGAACGTCAACCAGCGGGAGCCGGGCCGCAATGTGGGCGCGGGCTGGTACGTCATCCAGGTCGACCGTCCCGACGACATGCCGAGGGTCGCCTCGGCGGTCGATACGATGTACACCAACTCCCAGGCGCCGACCAAGACCGAGAGCGAGCGGGCCTTCCAGCAGGGCTTCGTCGCCATGTCGTCGGCCATCATCACCTCCCTCGAGGTGATCTCGTTCGTGATCATCGGCATCATCCTTCTGGTGCTCGCCAATACCATCGTGATGGCGGTCCGGGAGCGCACCCGCGAGTACGCGGTGCTCAAGACCCTGGGATTCACGGGGCGGCACGTGCTCACGTTCATTCTGGGTGAGGCACTGGTCATCGGCCTCCTGGGTGGCATCCTCGGCGTCGTGCTCACCTTCCCGATCGTCCAGGGCTTCGGCAAGGCGCTGCCCACGTTCTTCCCGGTGATCGGGGTGTCGGGGTTCACCGTGGTCCTCGCGCTCGTCGCCGCGTGTCTGTGCGGAATCGCGGCGGGCGTCGCGCCGGCGATCAGGGCTGCCAGGATGCCCATTGTGTCCGGGCTGAGGACGGTCGGATGAAGATTCCGTTCTCCTATATCTGGCGGTCCCTCTGGGCCCGGCGGCTCACGACCATGCTCACCATCGGTGGTGTGGCGCTCGTGGTGTTCGTGTTTGCGGGCGTCCTGATGCTCTCGCATGGCATCACCGCGACGCTGGTGGACACGGGGTCCCCCGACAACGCGATCATCCTGAGGAAGTCCGCGACCTCGGAGCTGGTCAGTCAGGTCGACCGCGGCACGGCGGAGATTCTCGAGACCGCGCCGGAGATCGCGGCGGGGGCCGACGGGAAGCCGCTCCTGACCCGTGAAGTCAACCTCATCATCAATCTGAACAAGCGGAGCAATCACGCGGCCCTCGGCAACGTGACGGTGCGGGGGACGTCGCCTCAGAGCCTCGAGCTCCGGCCCGCGGTGAAGATCACGCAGGGGCGGATGTTCAAGTTCGGAAGTCACGAGCTGATCGTCGGGAAGAACATCGCGGACCGCTTCGAGGGTGTGGCGATGGGCGCCGACGTCCCGTTCGGCGGGGACCACTGGACGGTGGTCGGCTACTTCGACGCCGGTGGCTCCGGATTCGACTCGGAGATCTGGACCGACGCGGACCAGGTGATGCAGGCGTTCCACCGGCCCGTGTATTCCTCTCTCACGTTCAAGCTCAAGGACCCTGCCGCGTTCGACGCACTCAAGGCCCGGCTCGGCGCGGACCCGCGCACGCAGTACATCGAGCCCAAGCGGGAGCGCGATTTCTATCGCGAGCAGTCCGCCAACATGGCCACCTTCATTCGTATCCTGGGCCTGGTCGTCACCATCATCTTCTCGGTAGGCGCGATGATCGGCGCGATGATCACCATGTACGCCGCGGTGGCGAACCGCACCGTGGAGATCGGCACGCTCCGGGCACTGGGCTTCCGGCGCCGCAGCGTGCTCGCGGCATTTCTCATGGAAGCGATCTTGCTGGCCGTGGTGGGCGGTGCCGTCGGGGTCCTGCTCGCGTCGGGGCTTTCGTTCGCGCGGGTGTCGACGGTGAACTTCGCGTCGTTTTCGGAGATCGGCTTCGGATTCACGGTCACGGTCGGGATCGTGGTCGGGGCATTCTTCTTCGCCCTCGCGATGGGGGTGCTGGGCGGGTTCCTGCCGGCGGTGCGGGCGTCCAGGCTCCAGATCGTGAACGCCCTCAGAGGGAGCTAGCTGGATCTATCCCCGGACGCAAGTCCGGGGTTCTTGGTTGGAGGGGCTGGGGTGAGTTGCACCCGGTCTGTTGTCTTACCCGACCCCGGACGCAAGTCCGGGGTTTTCGGTCAGAGGGGCTGGGGTGAGTTGCACCCGGTCTGTTGTCTTACCCGACCCCAGACGCAAGTCCGGGGTTCCTGGTTGGAGGGGCCGGGTTTGCGGAGGCTAGATTCCCCCGATGCCCGCCGCCATCACGGCCACCGGCCTCTCCAAGTCTTTCCAAGTCAAAGTCCGCGACTCAGGCCTTTCGGGCGCTCTGCGCGCGCTCTTCCGCCCCAAGTACCGTGACGTGCACGCCGTGCGCGACGTCTCCTTTTCCATCGAGCAGGGTGAAATCGTCGCCTTTCTGGGGCCGAATGGCGCCGGAAAGACCACCACCCTGAAAATGCTGTCGGGCCTGCTCTATCCCACGCGCGGATCCGTACAGGTGGTGAGCTTCAATCCCTGGACGGGTGGCTCCGCATTCAAGAGGCGCATCACCCTGGTCCTCGGCCAGCGGCAGCAGCTCGTGTGGGATCTGCCCCCGATCGAGACCTTCGTCCTGAACCGCGCGATCTACGACATCGCGGACTCGGACTACCGGGAGCGCCTGGACGAGCTGACCCGGTTACTCGACCTCTCCGCGATCCTCGACAAGCCCGTCCGCCAGCTCTCCCTCGGCGAACGGATGAAGTGCGAGCTCGCCGCCGCCCTCCTGCACCGGCCCTCGGTGCTCTTTCTCGACGAGCCGACGCTCGGTCTGGACGTCACCGCCCAGGAGGCCATCAGGCGCTTTCTCCGCGCGTACCGGGACCGCCATGGCGCCACGATTCTCCTCACCTCGCACTACATGCAGGACGTCACGGCGCTCGCGTCGCGCGTCTTGATGATCAATCGCGGCCGTCTGCTGTACGACGGCGCGCTGGAAGCCCTCGTCGCCCGGATCGCGCAGGCCAAGCGGCTCGAAGTGGTGCTCCAGCGGGAGGTGAGTGAAGACGTGCTCCGGCGGTTCGGTACGGTGAAGGAGCATCGTTTCCCGAACGCCGTTCTCGAAACGCCACGTGAACACGCGGCCGCCACGAGTGCCCGGCTCCTGGCAGAGCTCCCCGTGGCGGATATCTCGATCACCGATCCGCCCATCGAAGAGGTGATTCAGCAGGCCTTTGCCCTCGGCGCGGAGGATGGGGAGTCGTGACCGCGGCGGTGAAGGTGTGGGCGCGGCGGTACGGCGCCCTGATGCGCAACGCCTGGATGGTCGACCTTCAGTACCGGGCGTCCATCGTGCTCTGGATCATGTGGGGCGTCATGGAACCCGCCATCGCCCTCGGCATCTGGTGGTCGATCGCGGGAACCGGGGCGGTGGGCGGGTACACCCGCACCGACTTCGCCCGCTACTTCTTCGCGCTCACGCTGATCAACCAGCTCACCATCGCCTGGGACTCCTGGTACCTGGACCGCTGGATCCGCGAAGGGGACCTGAACTTCAAGCTGCCCCGTCCGGTGCACCCCGTGCACGAGGCGATCGCGGACAACATCGCGTACAAGGCCCGGAGCGCCACCACGCTCCTGGTGATCTGGGTTTCGGTCTCCCTGGTGTGGCCGGTTGTCCGCATGCCGTTCGCGCCCAGGACCGTCCTGATTACGGCGGTGGCCGTGGTGCTCGCCGCCATGCTGCGCTTCCTGATCTCCTTCACCACGGGACTCCTGGCGTTCTGGACCACGCGGGCCACGTCCATCATGGAGCTGCACGCGGGGCTGTCGCTCTTTCTCGCGGGCCGGATCGCCCCCCTGTCGCTGCTCCCACCGGTCGTCGCCGGCGTCGCGAGCTGGCTCTGGTTTCCGTACATGCTCGCGTTTCCTGTGGACATCCTCACGGGGGTCACTCACGGGCATGACCTCTGGGTGGGATTCCGCGGGCAGCTCATCTGGATCGGCATCTGGCTCGTGTTCTGCCGCACCGCCTGGAAGGCCGGCATCAAGCGCTACGGAGCCGCGGGCGGATGAGAGTCCTCGGCGCCCTCTGGAAGCTGAACGCCGCCGAAGAGCTCCAGTACCGGGCGAACTTCGTCGCGTCGTTCGCGAGCACCTGTTTCTATCTGCTCACGGCGCTGCTCACGCTGTCGCTCTTCTTCAGACATGCGACCAGCCTGGGCGGATGGGCCTTCTGGGAGGTGGTCGTCCTCCTCGGAGTGTTCAATGCGCTGTCCGGCCTGGTCGAGGCCATTCTTCGTCCCGGCATCGGCGATCTCGCGGCGCAGGTGCGCTCGGGGAATCTCGACCTGGTGCTCTCGCGGCCGGTGGACGCACAAGTGTTCGTGACGTTCCGCCATGTCGACATCTGGCGCCTTGCCGACATCCTCCTGGGACTCGGCGTTTCGGCCTACGCCCTCCTGCACCTCGGCCGCTTCCCGACCACGCTCCAGATCACCGCCTTCTTCGTGACCTTCGGCGCGGCGGCCCTCGTGGTGTATGCGATCTGGGTGACCCTGATGAGTCTCGCGTTCTGGTTCGTGTCGGTCGAGAACATCGCGACGTTGTTCGACGCGGTCTTTGAAGGGGCGCGCTACCCCGTCTCGGCGTACCCCGCCGCACTGCGGTTCCTGTTTTTCTATCTCCTCCCGGTCGCGTGGACCACGACCATTCCTGCCTCGGCGCTCACCGGCCGGCTGAGTCTCGGGACCGCCGTGGTGGCGACCGGAGTGGGGCTCGCGGCGCTGGTGTTCTCGAGGCTCCTGTGGCGGGCGGCTATTCGGCGGTATACGGGAGCGAGTTCGTAGGAAGGAACCCCGGGCCATGGGCCCGAGGTCAGCCGCTCGCAGGGACTTACTACTTCAGGGGAGAGTGCATGTACCTGATCCGCGAAGTGATGTACTGCAAGCCGGGCAAGGTCCGGCCGCTGGTCGAGAAGTTTCTGGCGATGTCGAAGCTTTCGGAGAAGCTGGGAATGGGGAAGATGCGGGTGATGACGGACGTGAGCGCCGAACGCTACTGGACGCTGGTGGGTGAGATGGAAGTGCCGACTCTCCAGGCGTTCGAGGAGATGATTTCCGGAGCGCCGCCGAAGGGAGCGAGCGAGAAGGACATGAAGGAGTTCGAGACCATCATGCAGGGCTATCACGATCTGGTGGATGTCGGGAAGCGGGAGATCTACAAGATCGAGGGGTGAGGGGGACCCTCACTTCTGCCACACGCCGTAGCCGTCGGACCGCAATTGATTGGCCAGTACGCGCTCCATGTGTTCGGCTTCCTTCCGAGGTAGCGGGTTCAGGCCCGCGTAGAGATCGGGCCTGAGCCGCACCCCGTACTTCATCACGTACCGGTTGTCCTTCACGCCGTGCTTATGCCGCTCGAAGCGGATCTCGGGGGTGAGCCCGGTCATCCCCACATAGAGCAGGGCCTTCTCGGGAGCGCGGTTGGGGTTGGCCCTGCGGTACTTGGCGTGGGTCCAGACGGCGGGGTCGAGCTCGACGACATAGACGTGGTGGGTGGAGGGCGCGCGCTTCATGGGAGCCGCCAAGATGCCTGCCCGCTCCGTTTGGCGCGAGGGAACGATGCTCCCGTGATGGGCACATGATCGCCGGGCCGTACCGTGTTCCCGACCCCATCGGGAGCCCCCATGCGTCCGTCTGTCTGCCTGACCGCCTGCGCGCTCATCATCGGCCCGGCCCTGGCCTGCACGGTCTACAACGCACCCACGGTCTTCGAGGTCCCCCGGCCCCAGCCGGGAGACTCCGTGACGGTCACGTCGCCGGTCCGAGCGCATCTGTTCGACGGTCACACCGTGGTCTACCGGCGTGGCATATTCGCCCGCCGCGACACTCTCTTCGCACTCGGCGACTCGGCGGCCCACCGCTACGGCCTCGACCTCAAGGATTTGGGGGCCGTCTCCTCGCTTCCGCTCGATTCAGTGCTTGGCCTGGAAAGTGTCGAGGACAACGTGAACGCGCCGGGCACCGTCGTCATGAGTCTCATCGAAACGGGCGCCATTGTTGTCGGCACGGCCACGGCGGTCGTCGCCATTTCCTGCATCGGCAACCCGAAATGCTTCGGTTCCTGCCCGACGATCTACTCGGACAGCGCCGGCACTCCGGTGCTCGAGGCCGAAGGGTTCTCGTACAGCATCGCCCCGATTTTCGAGGCTCCCGACCTGGACCGTCTGCGCGCGCGCCCCGACGCCGAAGGGCATCTCACGCTCGAGGTCCGGGACGAGGCCTTCGAAACCCACTACATCAATCAGCTGGGTCTCGTGGAAGTCCTCCACGATTCGGACGAATTCGCCCTTCCGGACAACCGCAACCAGCCGGTCGCGGTCAGGGATCTTCAGGCGCCGGTCACCGCACGGGACCGGCTCGGCGACGACATCCGGCAGGTGATCGCCAGCGCCGATGGCCTGGTCTACCGCACGCCTGATGAGGTGCTCGCCAGGGCCGACAGCGCAGACCCCAATGACTACATCGACCTGACGTTCGCGCGCCCGGCGAACCGGGACACCGTCGCCATCGTATTCCGGATGCGGAACAGTCTCCTCAATACGGTGCTGCTTTACGAGCTCATGCTCGGCGACCCAGGCCTCAAGTCTCTCGACTGGGTGGGGCGGGATCTCGCGAGCGTCGGCCCCGCCGCGAAACTCGGCCGCTGGTACGCGCAGCACATGGGCATGCGCGTACTGGTGCGCGATGGGTCCACCTATCGCGAGGTCGCCCGCATCGTCGATACGGGGCCGGTGGCCTGGAAGGACGTCGCCGTGCGGGTCCCCGTGCTGGAACGGGATTCGGTGCGGGTGGTGCTGTCGTACGTCGCGGATGACTGGCGGATCGACCAGATCCGGATGGCGGCCGGCGTCCGGACTCCCGAGTCCCGGGCCATCGCGCCGAGTTCGCTCACGACGTCGGGAGGCGGAGCAGACACGGCTGCCCTGGCGCGCCTCCGGACGCCCGATGACCAATACCTGGTCACCTCGTCGGGCCAGCGGTTCTTTCTGTCGTTCGAAACCGGGCTGAACCCCGCCGGTCAGTCGCGGACATTCTTGCTTGCGTCCCAGGGCTACTACACCGAATGGCTCCGGGGCTCGTGGATGCGTACGGAGCGACTCGCATCGACGTTCACGCCGACCGACGAAGCCCTCGTCTCCACTCTCCGGCGTTGGCGCGCCCAGCAGACGGAGCTGGAGCGCCAATTCGCCGCCACCCGCGTTCCGGTGAGGTGACCCATGCGCACGCCGACCGTAGCCCTCGTCGCCCTTTGTGCCGCGTGCAGTGCGGCCATCGGCCCCCGCGCCTCGGAGAATCCCGTCGCGCTCGGTCCGGCTGGGGCCGGGATCGAGATCCAGCTGGTGAGCCACTACCGGAGCGAACGCGGTGCATTTGTTTCTGGCGAGCTCCTCGCGGTCTCCGACAGCGGGCTCTGGGTGCTGGCGGACGGGCACGTCGCGCGGGTGCCGTTCACGGCAATCGATCAGGCCGTCTTCCCGAGTGCCGGTCATGACGACTTCGATGGTCCCGGCCTGCCCGGGAAGAAGACTCTCGAACGCCTGCGCCTCCAGAGCCGCTTCCCGCAGGGTATCGGAACAGAGCTGATGCACCGGCTCCTGACGACCTACGGCGACACTGCGCCTCGCACCGTGAGCTTCCTCGACGCCGCACGCGCGGCAACGGCGAAGTACCGGGACGTTTCGCGGGCACTGGCTGACGGGTATCGCCCCGTGGGGCCGGGGACGCCAGCGATGGGACGGCACTGGGTCAACCTCGGCCTTCTGATCGACGGCAAAATCGACGCCGCGACGCCCGCGATTCTCGAGTACGCCGCCGAGGGAGACTCGATGTTGCTCATCGGCGTGGCGTACGCCGCGCTGCTCGGCGGGGACGAAACCCCGCCGGGCACTCCGGTTCCGGCCTCATGGTGGCATGCCCACCGTGGGACGTTGGACGCGGAAGGACTGAACGGCAGCCACGCGGGGATGGACATGGGGGACGGTGATCGGGTCGCCGTGCTGCATGCCTGGGTGTGGTTGGCCAATCCGGCCGGTGCGTTCGAGGCCGAAAACTGGCTCTTGCCCCTGGCGGTATGGACGTCGGGCTTCAGCGCATCAGCGGAATGAGAACGACACGCCGACGAAGAGCCGGCCCGTGGCATCGGACGTGACGACGGGCTGAACGGCCGAGGTCAGGTCTACCTTTTTCCATTGCTCTTCCTCGGCGTCGTGACCGTATCCTTCGAGCAGGTACGCGGCGCCGACGCCGAACGCGAAGAAGCCGAGCACGCCGCCCACCACACCTCGCGGGCGCGCGTGGTGGCCCCACCCCGCCGCTCCGAACCAGGCACCGCCGGCGCCGGCAATCCAGGTCGCGGCCTGCGCCCAACCCGGATAATCGGTCACCTGCTCCATCCCCAGGCTCTTCTCGAACTTCTTGATGTCGGAGCGGAGGACCGGCGTCACCGGCGTCGAGTCATCGGGCGTTACGGTCACGCTCGTCGAATCGAGCGCGGTCAGGCGCCCCTGGTAGCGGAAGCCGAGGCGGGTGGTGATGCGGACGCGCGCGCCGACGGCGACGTCCTGGGTTGCGGCTTGGGACGCGGCCAGAGCGACGAAAATCACCGCGATGCCGATCTTGCAATACATGGTTTCTCCGGGGCTTGGGAATATCCGGAGGGTACCCGGACCTCATCACGTACCGCTCATGCATCCAGCATCCATCGGGCCTTTCCACATGATCGTGACGTGATCGGACTCCGCGATCATGCAGGCATCACGGCCCCGCCTTGACAGCGTGAGAGGTGGCCGGAAGCTTCGTCCCGGAGCACCCCGTGCACAACCAGCTGGAAGAGCGCGTCAGCCGCGCCCTCGCGTCGACCATCCGCATCATCGCGAAGATCGGCGAGGGTGGGATGGGCGTCGTGTACCGGGGCAGGCACCTGCAGCTCGACGTGGACGTGGCCGTGAAAGTGCTCCGTCCCGAGCTGGCCGGCGCCGAGATGGTCGAGCGCTTCCGCCGGGAAGCGCAGCTGATGGCCCGCTTCAAGCACCCCAACATCATCCAGGTTCTGGACCTCCCGTCTCCCGACCAGGTCGACGGGCTGCACCTGTTCGTCATGGAGTACGTCAAGGGCACATCACTCGCGGAGCGCCTCAGCGAGGTGCGGCTGAAAGAGAAGGTGGCGCTGGAACTCGGCAAGCAACTGCTGGGAGCCCTCACCGAAGTGCACCGGCGACGTGTCGTCCACCGGGACATTAAGCCCAGCAACCTGGTGTTTGACACGATCCGCGCTGCCTGGGTTCTGACGGACTTCGGGATCGCACGGATCCTGGATACTCCCACCTTGTCCGAGCCCAACGAGGCGCACGGGACCGTCGACTACATGCCGCCCGACAAGGAGGAGTGGCGGGACGTCACGGTGCAGCTCGATCTGTATGCGGCGGCGGCCACCATCTTCGAAGGCTATACCGGTGAGGCGTGGAACAAGAACACCTCGCCCTCTTCGGCGGGATGGAGCCGGATCCCCCGAAGGCAGGCGGCGGCGTTGCGGAAGGGCATTGCGCCGGCGAAGGATCGCTGGCGGACGGCCGAAGAGTTCAAGAAGGCGTTCGAGCGGGAGCAGATCCCTCCGATCGGGCTACTGGCAATGGCGGCTGTGGTGGCCGGGATCCTCGTGTGGCGCCTGATCTGGCCCTGCACATGGCCCTGGGGCATCTGCCCGGCCCCGCCGGTCGAGGTCGCGTTCGCCGGCTTCACGACCACTGATCCTTCACTGCAGGAAAAGGTCGCGGATCTCAACGAGGCAGTTCGAGCCGGCCTGAACGCGGTCCTCGACACCGATCCATCCCAGTCGTGCGACCGGCGTGGTGGCGCACAGTACTGCGTGCTTGGAGACGTGAGTCAGGTATCCGATTCCTTGAATGCCACGGTCACCACGGTGAGTAGCGGACGGAGCGACCGCGTCACCCTGCCCCGGAATCCGGATCCCGCCGTGGTCGCCGGCCCCGCCGTGGTCGCGATACTCTCTCGAACCGGGCATCCGGGCATCATCGAGGAGTGTCGCCTCCCGGCGTCGCCCTCGGCCAATCAATTCGCCGCCTGCGAGGCATACCACCAGGGAGTGAGAGCCTTCCAGCACGATGATTGGCCGGAGGCCAGGCGGCACTTCCGTCGAGCGATCGAGCTCAACCTCGCGCTGACGGACGCGCTATGGCGCCTCTACACGACCGACGTGTGGCGCCGCGAGGATCCGGGCGATTCCATCGTCCTGATCATCAAACACCACCGCAAGGACCTGCCGGAAATGGACGGCTTGCTGTTCGACGCCCAGCAGACGCCGCAGGGCACTGCGCGCCTCGCGATGTTCGAGGCGGTGGTTCGACGCTACGATTCCTATGCATTCCCCCAACTCCTGTATGGGAGCGAGCTCTTTCACCGTGGGGCGCTGAGCGGCGTCCCGCTCGACTCGAGTGCAGCCGTTCTCCGACGGGCCGTGGAAAACGACTCCAACCTGACGGAAGCGTACGACCAGTTGCTGTGGGTGCTGATCAGGCTTGGTAACAGGGCGGCGACCGACAGTGTACTCGCGAAGTATCCCCCGGCACATCGAGGGGCACTCTTTTTCGCCCTGTCCGTCGCCCGCGAGGTGCGTTTCGATCCAGCCAAGGCACTGCAGGCACTTGCCGACCTCGGCCATGCCGACACGGCGGGACAGCGGATCCTGCGCCAGACCTTCCGGTTTGGTCCGTCTCTCGACATCCCTCTGGGGGAGATGTTCCTGGGACAGAAGTACGCGGCCTCCCCGGATGCGGCCACCCGGGCCGACGGGTACGAGGGACTCGCCGTCGCCGAATTGATCATGGGGATGACCGAGTCCGGGCTGGCCCATGCCGACTCGGCTGTCCGGGGCGAGCCGGGTGTACTCGAGGCCGCGGAATGGCGCGTGATTCTCTCCGACCTTGGAGTGATCAGGATCCCCGATCCGGAGGCCCAGCGCAGCCGCGATGCCTTGCGGTCCATCGCCCGGTCGTCGAGCGGGTCGGCCGCCCGCGCAGCGTGGGCGCTGGCCACGGACGCCTTCGTCTCAGGCGATGTGAAGACCGGCGCCACCTGGGAAGCGGTCCTCGCCTCCCAGACTGCCCGCGACACCGTCGTCAGGCTCTCGCGGCTCCTCACCGCGGTGAAGGCGGGGGTCCGTGGATCCTATGCTGAGGCCCTCAGGTTGTCACAGCAGTCGCTCGCCTTTGACGAGGCGCCGCAGGTCACGGATCCCTTCTTCCGCGCCGTCCTGCATTTCGAGCGCGGTCGCTGGGGGCTCTCGCTCGGCGACAGCGCGCTCGCCCGCCGGGAATGGCTCTGGTCCGACAACGCGGACATTCAGGGGTGGTCCCAGGGTCCCGCCCAAGCTGCCGAAGTGGACTGGGTGGTGGGGAGCTTGGCCCGGGTGCTCCGGGCGCGCCTCGAGCATTGCGCCGGGATCGCGCGCGCTGACACCATCCTCCAATCCGCCGACGCGGCCCGCTTCCCCGCGGTGGATTCTGCCAAGGCCTGTCACCCATGATCACCTGCCGCACGCTGGGTCCACTGGTCTTCAAGGTGAACGGCGAGGCTCCCCCTCATACGCTCACCTCGAAGCAGCAGGCGCTGCTGCTGTATCTGGCGTTCGCTCCCCGGCACTCGCGTTCCAAAGACCACCTCATGAGCATGTTCTGGCCTGACGCGCAAAACCCGGCCGGGGCCCTGGCTGAATACAAACACGTTCTCAAGCGCGACGGTCAGGCGCGGATTGACGAAGAGGGCGGCCAGCTGCGGCTCGACCCCTCCACGGTGGAGCTCGATACCACACGTTTTGAGCACCTGGTGCGGGAACAAAAATGGTCTGAGGCGGCGGCGCTGATCGAAGGGGAATTTCTCGAGGGGTTCGCGGCACGCAACACGTCGGGCTTCGACGAGTGGCTCGAGGCCGAGCGGCGCCGGTGGCGACCCAAGTGCGGGGATGTCCTGATCCGTGAGGCAGAGTCGCTCATGGACGGTGGGGCGCAGGAACGGGCGGAGGCCGCCGCCGCTCGTGCCCTGGAGCTCATGCCCCTGTTGGACGCTGCGGTCAGGGCCTATGCAAAATGTCTCGCCCTGCTGGGAAGACGTACCGAAGCCCTTGAAGCTCTCGACCAGTTCGTCAAGCGTCTCAAGGACGTCGACGGAAATCCTGAACCCGATACCCTGCGGTTGATCGATGCCATCAAGGATCGCAAGGCCCCACCGAAACCAACGCCCAAGCCGGAGTCCCGCGGCCCGCTGGTCGGTCGGGCCTCGCAGCTGCGGCGCGTGCTTGGTTGCTGGAGGGCGTGCGTCGCCGGGGAAGCGGGAGTCGCCATCGTCCGCGGTGATCCCGGGATGGGGAAGACCCGGTTCGCCGATGAAGTGGTCGAGCGCGCCCGCTCCGACGGCGCTGTCGTCGCCGTCGTGCACGCTGCCCCCGGGGATGGTGCTCGCGCCGACACCGGGTTGAAGACCCTGGTCGAAGGTGGGCTGTTGAAAGCGCCCGGCATAGCGACTGCACCGCCGGCGGCGATGCGGGCCATCGGTGAGAAGTCGTTTCTCTGGGCGGAGACGTATCCGGTCCGGGTTGCGGGCGAACCAATGCCGTTTCTCGATGCGTTCACCGAGGCAGTTCGGTCCGCCGTCGCGGAGAGGCCGGTCCTGCTCGTCGTTGACGATGCCCAGGAGATGGATGGGCAATCGTTCCTGGGGCTCATGGGGGTCCTGCGCTCGCTTGCATCCACGCGGTTGATGCTGCTGGTCACGGCATCGCCTGCGCCGGTCAGCGAGGAGTTGAACCAGCTGCTGAAGCGCGTAGGCCGTGACATCAAGGGTGTGGCGGTGACACTCGAGGCACTGACCCAAACCGACTTGATCGCCCTCGCGAAGTGGGCCCTGCCCAAGTATGACGCCGATCAATTGGACCGGATCGCCAGGCGGGTGCGCGTGGAGTCCGGCGGCTTGCCGCTGATTGCATACCTGATCCTCGTCGCCGTGCGGGATGGGCTCGACCTTCCGGGCCTCGCGAAGCCCTGGCCACCGCCGAAGCGGACACTGTACGACATCCTCCCGGTTGAGTTGCCGGACAGCTTGCAGGGAGCGATCAATGTGGGTTTCGGGCGGCTGACTGCCGACGCGAAAACGGCCCTGCGCGTTCTGGCTGTCCTGGGCGACCCCTGTACGGCCGAACGGCTGGCGCAAGGTTCCGATCTCCCCCAGACCCGGCTCGACCAGACGCTTGATGATCTCGAGTGGCAGCGGTGGGTGGTGGCCGACGCGCGGGGGTACGCCTACCTGGCCCGCGCTATCCGGGATGCCGTAAGGGAAAAATTGGTCCCTAAAGGCGAGGCACAGCGCATCCAGGCCCGCATGATCGGTACGTGATTGCCGCGGAGGACACTTCCGGGAACCCTCACCCGGAGTCTTTCCGTGAAAACCCGCTACCTGCTTCTGCTTCCCGCCGCCCTGACGGCCTGCGACGCACCACGCACTGCCACTGGACCCGCCCTGCAGCTCAAAGCCACCGCCGCAGCGCGCTCGGCGCCACCGGCTCCTGCCCCGCTCACCACGCTGAACTTGGGCGGCGAATCCCGCATCCTGTGGCCCTATCTCAACTCCGACCTCTCCAGCGCCCCGGAAGATCCCGTCTCCCTGGTGTTCCGCGGCGGGGCCGCCGCAGCCGATCCCCGGTCCATCCGGGCCGCGCTCGTCAAGCTGGACGGTGACCGCTCCGCCTTTGGATTCCCGAATGTCCCCCCCTTCAACTGCACCTGGAGTGATGCCATCGGCGACGTGCAGGCCGCCTTCACCGAAGAGAACGGCTGGGTAGGGAGCGCGATTCAGCTTGGGTGCGGTGATTTCGGTCCGATGCGCTTTCACGTCAGGCTCTTCGGCATGGGCAACGGCTGGACTATTGGAGGAGCGCACTTCGAGGTTCTGATTCCCGGCACCACCACCCACCAGGTGCTGAGTTGGGAGCTCGCCGAGCAGCTCGTCACCGTGGATCTGCTGCGGACAGGATTGCTCGATGCCGCCAACCCCATCGGGGACACCGGCCCGATCAACGCCTCGCCGTTCCGGACCATTCCCGCCGTGATCTACAATGGGCTGCCGGGTGACCTTCGTGCCGTCATCGGCGGACCCGCGGCCGATCAGACCGCCGATGTCCCGATTCAGACCGACGGGCATGCGACCGTGTTCAACGTCGCCGCCGCCGCTCAGCAGACGGCCGGTACGGCCCTCCAGGACTTCACCATCCAGTTCAACCAGGTGATTCCGAAACCGTTCTGCGCGTCCGGGCCGGCGGACTTTGTTCTGGTCCAGGGCCCGGTGCATCTGACCGAAACCATCCAGACCACCGCGACAGACTACAACACACAGTTCCACGCCACCGGAAAGCTCACGGTGACGCCGGTGGATCCCACGACCGGGTCCGTGACCGGCGCTCCGTTCTCGGCCACCGTCCAGCAGGAACAGGCCAGTGCCTTCAGTGACACCGGAGCCAGCGCGTCGGAAAAACTCCTCCAGACCCTGGTTCCTACCGGCGGTCCGACCAGCCAGCTCAAGACGGTGCTCGACGTGGTGACGGGTGGGAAGGCGACGGCGAACGCGACGGTGAAGTGCGGAAGCTGAGCTAGCTCCGGGGACCTGGGCGAATCGGGTCGGTAGTTGGCCCCGGGCCATCGGCCCGGGGTCAGCCGCTCCAGGGAACTCCCCAGGTATGGACCCCGGGCCATCGGCCCGGGGTCAGCCGCTCCAGAGGACTCCGCAGCTAGGTGGGAATCCGGTCCGGGTGTCTTTGGAACTGTCGAGCCACGTAGGCGCAGGCTTTGGACGCCGACGCTTCGTGTTCAGCCGGCGCGCGGACTCTGACTTGGCATGCCGAACGAACGAGCTGATGGTGGAATGGGGGCGCAGGCTCGCAATCACGTGTACGTGCTCCGTAAGGACCGCCTTTTCGTGGACGTGCACACCCGTCCGGCGGGCCGCGTCCGCAATTGACGCCAGGATCTCCGGCACCCGTTCCCGATCGATGAACGGGCGCCGACACCAAGTGTGCCATGTGATGTGGACATAGATACCGAATGCTTTGTGCTTGCCTGGCACCGGGACTCCTGGATCGGCTGACCCCGGGGCGGCGCCCCGGGGTTAAGAGAGCGATTCTCCTGGAGCGGATGACCGCGGGGCGGCCCGTACTTTAGTGTGCCCCGGGGTGACACAATACCGCTCTCCCCTTGCTCCACGGGTACCCTTTTCATGCGAGACGTGCCCGCAACGCACAGACTCACCCCCGGTGCGACACGGAATCTCCTGGAGCGGCTGACCCCGGGGCGGCGCCCCGGGGTTTACGAGGTTGACCCCGGGCCATCGGCCCGGGGTTAGCCGCTCCAGGGACTCCGCTCGGATAAGCCCATCGGCCGGGGTCAGCCGCTCCCGGGGAGTCCGCTCGGATAAGCCCATCGGCCCCGGGGTCAGCCCGACCCTACCGAAGCTCGAACACCAGCCCCGCATGATCAGACGGCCACACCGGATGGACCGGACCAGCTACCTGGTCACCCGGCCGGTCACCCACACGCCCGACACTCGCGGCGCCATTGGAAACCGGCAGCGACGTCCAGACATAATCGATGCGCTGGTTGAAGACGGGCGTCTGCGTTCCCAGGTCGGGAGTCTCGCAACAGGTGAATCCGAGCTGATGAGGCTTGAGCGATCCCCAGGTGTCGATCAGGCCCGCTCCCTGCATGACCTGGTAGGCGGGAGAGCCGGGGACGTCGTTGAAATCACCCATGACGTACGCCGGCACTCCGGCCGGCAGCGCGCCCGCCAGCTCCGCGGCCTGTGCGGCGCGCAGGTCCGGAAGCCCCGGCGAGTCCCCCGATTCGAGATGCGTGCTGGCGAAGGTGATCATCCGGCCGGCGACGTTCGCCTGCACCATGACGTACCCACGCTTCAGCTCCACGCCGGGAGCCACGACGCCGATGTTGTTGGCGTAGTTCGCGCCGGTGGCTCCGGTCACGGTGACCCGATCCGGGTTCACGAGCATCACGTCGTAGTCGTGGAGCTCGATGCCCGGAACCGGCGTG
>DATEGY010000131.1:0-10122 GCA_035279865.1 Gemmatimonadales bacterium
CACCAGCCCCGGCTGCCGACTCCCGTATCAAGGCTTCTCCCCTCGCGCGTCGCATCGCCCAGGAGACGGGAGTCGATCTCGGATCGGTGGTCGGGTCAGGTCCCGGTGGTCGCGTCATCAAGAAGGACATCGAGAGCGGGAGCCGAGGGCCGGGAGCCGTTCGTCCCGTGGCCACGGGGGCCGCCATACCGGGGAGCGTACGGCTCCCGACTCCCGGCGCCTCTGGTGTTCCGTACGAGGACGTCCCGCTCACCCAGATCCGCAAGACCATCGCCAAGCGGCTCGTCACCTCGATCGGCCCCATCCCCCACTTCTTCCTCACCACCGAAGTGGACATGGAGCGCGCCGCGGAGGCCCGGGACGCGATCAACAAACAGCTCGGCGACCAGGGCAAGATTTCGTTCAACGACATCGTCATCAAGGGGGCGGCGCTGGCACTCGCCAAGCACCGCGCCTGCAACGCCTGGTTCCAGGACGACCACATCCGCTACTGGAACGAGGTGCACGTCGGCATGGCGGTGGCCGTCGAGGATGGCCTGATCACGCCCGTGATCCGCAATGCCGACCTGAAGTCAATGCTCGCCATCGGCCAGGAGGCGAAGGTCCTGGCCGGCAAGGCACGGGAGCGGAAACTCCTTCCCAACGAATATACCGGCGCCACGTTCTCCGTCTCGAACCTCGGCATGTTCGACATCGATCAATTCACGGCGGTGATCAACCCGCCCGAGGCGGGAATCCTGGCGGTCGGCTCCATCGTGGCGAAACCCGTGGCCGAGGACGGCAAGATCGAGATCCGGCGGCGCCTGCGGCTGACCATGAGCTGTGACCACCGCGTGATCGACGGCGCGACCGGCGCGGCGTTCCTGAAGACTCTGAAGCAGATGCTCGAAAACCCACTCGCAATGGTTCTCTAAGAGGACACTCGTGGCGAATTCCTTCGACGTGATCATCCTGGGCGGCGGTCCCGCCGGCTACGTCTGCGCCATCCGCTGCGCCCAGCTGGGGATGTCCACCGCGGTGGTCGAGCGCGACAAGATGGGGGGCGTCTGCGTCAACATCGGCTGCATCCCCACCAAAGCCCTGCTCCACTCGGCCCATTTGGCCCACGCCCTGCACTCCGCCGCCGACTTCGGCATCACCGTCGGCGAGGTCAAGACCGATTACGGCGTGGCGATGAAGCGCTCCCGGCGGGTGGCCGACACGAACTCGAAGGGCGCCGACTTCCTGATGAAGAAAAACAAGGTCACGGTGATCAAGGGTACCGGCGTCCTCCAGCCGGGCAAGAAGGTGAAAGTCGGCAACGACGTCTACACGGCGAACAAGGCCGTGATCGTCGCGACCGGGTCGCGGGTGAAGGGGATTCCCCAGATCGGCCTCGAGATCAACAAGACCACCGTGATCTCGTCCGACGAGGCGCTCTTCCTCGAAAAGGCGCCAGCGTCCCTCGCAGTGGTCGGCGCCGGCGCCGTGGGTATGGAGTTCGCGGACGTCTTCAACGCGTTCGGTTCCAAGGTCACGCTGATCGAGGCCCTGCCCCGCATCCTGCCGCTGGAGGACACGGAGGCCTCGGACGCCCTGACCAAGAGCTACAAGAAGCGCGGCATCGACGTGCTGGCCGGTGCCAAGGTGAAAAAGGCGGATGTAGGCAAGAACAAGGTGACCCTGGAAGTCGAATCGGGTGGCCAGACGCAGAAGATCGAAGCCGATCTGGTGCTGATGGCCGCGGGACGCGCCGTGAACACCGAAAACATCGGGCTCAAGGAATGCGGCATCCAGCTGACCGACCGGGGCTTCATCAAGGTCGACGCCAATCTCCAGACGACGACGCCGGGCTATTACGCCATCGGCGACATCGCCGGGCCCCCGATGCTCGCGCACAAGGGAAGCCGCGAGGGCGTGTTCGTCGCCGAAAAGATCGCGGGCCAGAAGTCGCATAACATCAAGTACGACAACGTCCCGAGCGTCACGTACTGCCACCCGGAAGTCGCGAGTATCGGGCTGTCCGAGGACAAAGCCAAGGAACAGAAGCTCGACTACGTCGTGGGGAAATTCCCGTTCTCCGCCAACGGGCGGGCCCGGGGCACCGGGGAGACCGAAGGCTTCGTGAAGATCATCCGCGACAAGAAGTACGGGGAGATCCTCGGCGCGCATATCGTGGGCGTCAACGCGTCCGAGATGATCCACGAGCTCGCCGTGGCCCGCGAGAACGAATACACCGTCGAGGAAGTGGACCTCGCGATTCACGCGCATCCCACCATGTCGGAAGCGGTGGCCCAGGCGGCGCTCGATTCCCTCGGGAAGGTCATCGACATGTGAGTACGCCCCCCACCGCCGCCGCTCCGCCCCCCGACAAGGACCCCGTCGCCATCGGCCTGGGAGCCCTGGGGTCCGGGCTCGGACTCGGCGGGGGGGTGCTGACGGTCGCCCTGGTGCTCGTCCGGGCCGTCCAGCACGCCAACATCCCGTCCCGGGCGGATGACGCCGTGGTGGGAACCTCCACCGACATCCTCGCCGGCCTCTTCGCGGGGATCGCGGTGGCGGCCTTCTTCGGCTGGCGCCGCTCCAAAGGAGTCGAGAACATCTTCCAGCGCGGCGCCATCGCCGCCATCGCGGCGTTCGGGGCCGTGATGATCGGCTTCCTGTTCGCCCCCCTGTTCGATCATTTCGCCGGATTGACCGGTCTGGTCGTCCTCGCCGTCCTCCTGATCGCAGCCGGGGTCTGGAGCGGGAAGTGGGCATCCCGGACCGCCGGGGCCGAGACGTGAAGCAGGTCGAAGTCCTCGACCGGGGGCTCGTGCCCTACCGGGACGCCCTCGAGCTCCAGCGCTCGCTCGCCCGGGACCGCATCGAAGGCCGTCTGGACCACGACGTCCTGATCCTGCTCGAGCATCCCCCCGTGGTCACGCTGGGACGGGGATCGCACGCCGAGCATGTGCTCGAGTCAGAGGGGATCGATGTCGTGGAGGTCGAGCGTGGCGGGGACGTCACCTATCACGGACCGGGCCAGCTGGTGGGATATCCCATTTTCGACTTGAAGGGATTCAAGCAGGATCTGCACTGGTACCTGAGAACGCTCGAGCAGGCGCTGATCGAGGGCCTGGCGTTGCTCGATATCCCAGCCGAGCGGAACCCCGGATACACGGGCGTCTGGACTCAGGGACGGAAGATCGCGAGCATCGGCGTCCACGTGAAGCAGTGGGTCACGTGGCATGGCTTTGCCCTGAATGTCACGACCGACCTCACCGCCTTTAACCGCATCGTCCCATGTGGCATTCCCGATGTGGAGATGACTTCCGTACTGCGGGAGTCGGGAGGCGGGAGTCGTACGCTCCGTGAAGAGACGAGCGCCGCTATGGTGCGCGGGTTCGAAGCCGCTTTTGACGTTCACGCCTTGTTTCTCGACGACGTTCCTCGACGTTTTTCCTCGACGCCGTCCTAGGTCTTGAGGGCGGAAAGCAGGATGTGAAAGGAGCCGTTTAGCGTTCCCAGCCCCGTGAGCGTCACCGAGCACGCATAGTCCAGTGTTCCCGTGACCTCGGTGAGATGACCGCCCGCCAGTGAGTCCACTCCGACCGTGAATTGTGCCGGAACACTCGGCGTGCAGACCGGCTGTACGGTCAGGACGCCATCGTACGTGATCGAGGGCAATATCACCGGCCAATGCGTCTGGACCACCGGACCATGGAGCACCAGGGTATCCTCGGTCCAGATCGCCGCGTATCCCACCCCCGAATACTGTCCGCTGAACTGAAACGTGTTGGAGTCGAGGACCGGGTTCACGGTGAGCTGAAACGCTCCCGAATCAGGGAAGAGCCCGGCCGCGCCCAGCGACGCGAGGATGCTGTCGAGGGTGGCCGCCGCGCCGCCCGCGGTGACCTTCAAGTAGCCGGTGTAGCTCCCGGTCACGTCGACGCACAGCACTTGCAGGAGGAGGGTGCGTTTCCCGCCCGCGACGATCGTCACGTCGGTGCTACCGGGGGGAATACACGCCGGTGGCAGGCTCGACAGCACCAACCCGACCGTCCGGGTGCCCGGAGAGACGCCCTCGAAGGCGTAGTGCCCGGAGGCGTCGGTCGTCGCGGTGTCCGACTCGGAAGGATTCCCGGTGTCGGTAGCCACCACCTGGGCATTCGCGATGGGGCCCGATTGAGACGAAACGGTCCCGGAGAGCGGAGCGGTCGAGGTGGGTGCGGTCGCGTCGCTATGACACGCCGCGGCCCCGGCCAGGACCACAAGGAGTAGGGTTCGATTCATGGCCCCGAGTCTAGTCCGGGGCCGTCACCTGCCCGTCCCCTGAGATTACGCCTTGCCTCTCGACGCCTTGCCTCTCGACGTATCTATTCTCCCAACAGCTCGTAAAACCGCTTGAACACCTTTATGCCATCCCAGAGCTGTTTCAGGTCGAGCTTTTCATTCGGCGCATGCAGCCGGTCATCCGGCAGCCCAATCCCCGTCATCACCACCGGAGCCCCTCCGGAGGCGAGCGCCGGCACGATCGGAATCGAGCCTCCGGCGCGCGCCGCGACCGGGGCCCGGCCCACGACTTCCTTGAACGCCTGATCGAGCTTCTTGAACACGGGGTTCGAGAGCTTCATCTGCGCGGGGTCGGCACCGTGCAGAAAGGTGACCGTGGCCTCGACGTGCTTGGGCGCGAGCTTCTTCACCGCCGCCCGCAGTTGCTTCTCCACCGTCTTCATTTTCTGATTGGGCACGAGCCGCAGGCTCACCTTGGCGGTCGCCAGAGCGGGAATGACGGTCTTCGCACCTTCCCCGGTGAAGCCGCCCATGATGCCGTGAATCTCGAACGTCGGGAGCGCCCAGAGCCGCTCCAGGACCGAATACTTCTTGAGGCCGGTGAGTGCCTTCGCCTGCACCTGCCTGTCGAGAAACGTCTTTTCCTTGAACGGCAGACGGCGCCAGGACGCCAACTCCTGTTTGGTGGGGGGCTTCACCGCCTGATAGAGCCCGGGGATGTTGATCTTCCCGTCAGGGCCCTTCAGCCGGCCCAGGAGGCGCGCCAGCTCCTCGTGCGCATTCGGCGCGGCGCCACCGTACTCACCGGAGTGCAAATCGGTCTTCGAAGTCCGCACGGCAATCTCGGCATAGCAGAGACCGCGGAGCGCGGTGTACACGGCGGGCCAGCCAGGGGCGACATAGGCCATATCCGCCACCAGCACCGCATCCGCCTTCACGCGATGCGGTTCGCGCTTGAGGAGATCGAAGAGCACCTTCGACCCGTGCTCTTCTTCTCCCTCGATCAGGAACCGCAGATTGACACGCGGTTGACCGGCCGCTTCGATGGCCCGGAGCAGACAGAACACCTGTCCCTTGTCGTCCGCGCTGCCGCGCGCGTAGAGCTTTCCATCCCGAACCGTCGGTTCGAAGGGCGGCGTGACCCACTCGCTGAGTGGATCGGGCGGTTGTACGTCGTAGTGACCGTAAATCACCAGTGTCGGCGCACCCGGCACTTCGGGCCCGACACCCCACACCACCGGATGTGTTTCACTCGCCAGGAGTTGAACATCACTGCAGCCCAGACGCCTCAGATCCGCCGCCACCCACTCGGCGGCGCGCCGACAATCCGGATCGTGCTTCGGCAATGTGGATATCGACGGAATCCGAAGGAATTCCGAGAGCTCGGACAGAAGTCGGTTGTTATCCATGGACCGGAAACTAGGCGGCACCAGTGCCGCTAGCGAGGGGCTCTCCCGGGGGTAGATTCACCGGAAATGCGGACCACTGCTTCGTTCGAATTGTTTCCCGATGCTCCCTCGGAGCGCGCCATGGTCCGCGCCCGCTGGTTGACCCGCGAAGGCCGGCTCTCGGAAGCGGAGACCGCCTATCGCGACGCGTTGACGACCTTCCCCGATCTGAAGCCCGCGTGGGCCGAGTACTTTGAGCTGTTGCGGTCGCAGAAGCGGTCGGCTGACGCGCTGCGGCTCGCGTTCGGCGCGAGGGCCCAATTCGGCGAGGCCGCGTTCGCCCTGGCGCTCGAAGGCGCCGCCTTGATCGAGCTCGACCGGTTCCGGGAAGCCCTCGAAGTGCTGGAGCACGCCGTCGAGGCCGATCCCGATCTCGCCGTCGTCTGGCACGAGCTGGGGTACGCGGCGTACCGGTTGGGGGACCGCAACCGCGCGCTGCTGGCCCTGGACCGTGCGTTCGCCCTCGAGCCGCATGGCGCGACGCTGCGTCTGCGCGGCAAGGTGCTGCGTGACGCCGGTCGGTATCAGGCGGCCGAGGTCGCGTTCGAGGCCGCCGCCCAGTCCGCCGAGCATGACGAGCAGTGGGATGAAGCGAGTGACGAGATCGCGAGCACGAGGCGGTACGCGCTGTATGCGCCGAGAAAGCCCGCGGATCTGGGACCAGCCGAGCGGTGGTTTGCGGACACGGGGGCGGTGTTGCTGGCGTCCGCCAACGCTCAGGCGGCGCCCACGGACCCTCAGCTTGTCGAGGCGCTGGTGGAGCTGGCGTCCGACTCGCGCTGGCGCTTCGGTCAGGTCGTGGCGTTCGGCGACCGCGCCAACGACCTCTGGGCGCCCCTCGCCCTCCGCCTCGGCGCTCCGCTGGTGGGCCCGGGAGGGCTCGACGCCGCCGCGGTGCCCTTGATCGTGGCGGCCCAGCCCCTGACCGGAGACCCGGTCTGGGATGCCGCGGTGCGCGCCGTCGAGTCACGGAACGCCGGCTGCGTCTTCGTGCTCGAGCAGGCGGGCTCGGGACCCGCGCGCGCCGACGTGGTCGGCGTGCTGACGGACGATGGCGTCCGCCGCGCCGGCGCTCCCTCCCCCAGTCACGCACTGACCGAAGCGCAGCACCCCGCGGCCCGCCTGGCTCCGCGCCGGCTGGCCCTTTCCTGATGAGTCCAGGCACGGCAGCCGCGGTCCCCCCGGCGATGTCGGGGAAAACCATCGTTCAGAGCCAGTTCGACCGCGCCGCCAATCTCGTCAACATGGAAACGTACATGCGGCGGATCCTGCTCTCTCCTTTCCGGGAGATGACGGTGGAGCTGCCGGTGCGCATGGATGACGGCCGCATCGAGGTGTTCACGGGGTACCGGATCCAGCACAATGGCGCGCGGGGGCCCTGCAAAGGCGGCATCCGCTATCACCCGCACGCGGACCGAGACGAAGTGCTGGGCCTCGCCACGATCATGACCTGGAAGACCGCCCTGATGGACATCCCCTTCGGCGGCGCCAAGGGCGGCATCGCGGTCGACCCCCGCAAGCTGTCAGCCCGGGAGCTCGAGCGCCTCACGCGCCGCTTCACGCAGCGCATTGCCATCATCATCGGCCCCTACCGGGATATCCCGGCGCCCGACGTCAACACCAACGCGCAGGTCATGGCGTGGATTCTGGACGAGTACTCGAACCGTCATGGCTACACGCCTGCCGTGGTCACCGGCAAGCCGCTGTCCCTCGGCGGGTCCCTGGGGCGTGAAGAAGCCACGGGTCGAGGCGTGATGTATGTCATGGAGGAGTACGCGCGGGACTTCGGCATCCCCCTGAAGGGTGCCCGCGTGGTGATTCAGGGTTTCGGGAACGTGGGTGCCCATCTGGCCCGGCTGTTGGACACCGAATCAGGCGCCAAGGTCATCTGCGTGAGTGACGTGGATGGCGGCGTCGTGAACGAAAAGGGGCTCGACATCAAGGGCCTGCTCGACCACGTCGCACAGAGAAAGCCGGTGCCCGAGTGGAAGGGTGGCAAGGCAGTCTCGAACGCCGACTTGTGGAAGATCCCCTGCGACTGGCTGGTCCCCGCGGCGCTCGGGAGCGTGATCACGAAGGAAGACAATGCGACCACGATCGACTGCAAAGTCGTAGTCGAAGCCGCCAACGAGCCGACGACGCCGACGGCCGATCTGATCCTGGCCGAGCGGAGGATTCCCGTGATCCCGGACTTTCTCGCGAATGCGGGCGGGGTGACGGTGAGCTACTACGAGTGGGCCCAGAACCTTCAGCAGTACCGCTGGACGCACGAGCAGGTGAACCGCGAGTTGAAGGCGACGATCACCAAAGCCTACGCTGGCGTCAGGGATCTGGCGAAGACGAAGGACGCGACGTTCCGGACGGCGGCGTACGCGATCGCGATTCAGCGCGTGGCGGAAGCGGAGCGGCTGCGGGGGAACTAGAAGGAATCCTCGCGCCCCGGGGGGCCGGATCCTGTCTCGCACGATTCTGCACCCCCTTGCGGTACTTTACGTACCACCCCCGCCGAGCGTACCCTTACCTTGTCGCCGGACTCCAACGGAGATTCGGATGCCGGTGACCGCCAAGCTCTCCCAAGCCTTCTACGACCGGCTCGGGAACGACGTGGCGAACGAGTTGGTGGAGTGGTTCAATTCGGTGGATGCCACGTACCGGACCGACCTACGGGAGCTGAACGAGCACAGCTTCGAGCGCTTCGACGCCAAGTTGGGGCAGCGCATTGCTGCTTCGGAAGCGAAACTGGAGCAACGCATTGCGTACTTGGACGCGAAGCTGGAGCAGCGCTTTGCCCATTTGGATGCGAAGATCGACCGCGTGGCAGCCGAGTTCTCGGCGCGACTCGAACAGCGCTTTGCAGAGTTGAAGGCCGACCTGATGAAGTGGATGCTCGTGTTCTGGGCGACGAATCTCGCCGCGTTGATCGCACTCGCCTCCCGGTAGCTACGGCGCCGCCCCACCCTGAGAATACAGCGCCTGATACGGATCCGACCCCTGCTGTGTCAGCACCCGTACCTTGATCAGCCTGATGGTCTCCGCCAGGTTGACCCGGTTCGCCAGATAAAATTCGTCGAACAGATTGAGATTCATCCGGTAGAGCCGCTGCGCCACCACCACCGCATTGTTCAGCGGCGCTTTGGCGAACCACCGCCAGTCGTACGTCTCGAGCCCCTGCCCCACGGTCCCCGTCAGTTGCGCCCGCGCCCAGCCGAACAAGTCATCCCGGGTCTTCTGCAGCGCCGGCCCCGTCAGGGGAGACGCATACGCTGAATCGAGCCGCCGGGCCAGCTCCGCATAGAACACATCGAGCGTCCGCTCATCCCGCCAGCGCGCGCCCGCACGGTTGGCGTCGATCGTGTCGCCCCGGGAGCGGAAAAAAGCCTGCGCGCCCCGGTAGCCCACGAAATTCGCGAAGCTCTCGTCGAACGGCGTGTTGCTGGGCACGTACAGCGTGTTGTGCGCCAGCTCGTGAATCACCGTGGCCACGAGCTCCATCGTGTCCCGGTCCACGGCGGTCGAAAGCAGGGGATCCGAGAAATACCCCAGGGTAGAAAAGGCGTCCGAAACGCGGAGATAGACGTCGTTCCCGAGCGCCTCCTGCTCCGCCGCTGCCTTCCGCGCCGCATCCAGATTGAAGAACCCCTTGTACGGCACCGTCCCCACAATCGGGTAGTTCCACGTGACCTCGCGAAGCTTGTCCTTCCGGGATGCCGAGAGCACGAGCAGCAGCGTATCCCGGCCCACGTTCGCATAGGTCGTGTACGTGTCACCCGCGGTGAGATGGAGGGAATCCGCCGCGTAGGCGCGCGCAGCAAGTACGAGGTTGAGGCGCTCCAGGAGCGCGGGCGGGGTCTTGGGATCCTTTACCAGTGCGGCCAGCGATCGGCGCTTCAGAAGTATCTTGGCCTCTTCCCACCCGCCCCGCGCAACATATCGCACATCGGGAAAGAGGATCACCGCCAGCACCACCAAAATGGCCGCGCCCAGCGCCAACCGGAGCAGCAGCCTCCGGATCAGCACCCACCTGCTCACTCCCCTGCGGTCCGCTATTACGGTGTCCATCGCACTCCGATCCGGTGCCTCGCGTCCCCGGCCGCATCGATGGGCCGGTAGGCGTAATCAATATGAAAGCGCCCCAGCTCGATGCCACCGCCCGCACTCACTTTGGACACGCCGGGCCCCAGCGCCGCCGTTCCGTAGGCCACCCGCCCCACCAGAACGATCCCCCCGAGGACCACCCCCGCCTCGAGCCCCTGCACCACCTCGGCGTGCCTCCCCGACCGCCACTGGGCCTCCAGGGTGGTCAGGAGCCGGTAGCCCCCCTCGGGATCCACGTAGTTCATGGTAAACCCGGCCCGCACGCGCCGGGGCAGCACCCCGGCGGAGTCCCCTCCGATGTTCTGCACCGCCACGCCGAGGGCGA
>DATEGY010000132.1:0-7236 GCA_035279865.1 Gemmatimonadales bacterium
TTCAAATCCCGCCGTCCCGACTCACAACGCTGCTCGCTCATCACGGCGAGCAGCGTTTCGTTTTCGGCCAGTTGGTGGAAACCACCCTCGAACACTAATGTGAGCCATGATGGATTTTCTCGTCATCGCTGACCGGGCGTCCGATTCGCCGTTCGTCGAACGCATCTGGCGGGCGCACAGCGAGCGCGCCGGCACCATGGTGTCCGTGGCCTCGAGTCATTGCGAAATGGTCGTGACTCGGTATCAGGGCAAGACCACGCTGACCCTCCGCGGTCCGGAAACACGAGCGACGACGATTCCGTGCCCGGCCGGCGCCGAGTGGATGGGCATCCGGTTCAGCCTGGGCAGCTTCATGCCGGGGTATCCGGCCGGACGCCTCATGGACCGCCACGACGTGAACCTGCCGGATGTGGCCCGGCGCAAGTTCTGGCTCGACGGCTCCGCGTGGGAATACCCCGACTTCGAGAATGCGGAGTCCTTCCTCACCCGCGTCGTCAGTCGCGGACTCCTCACGCGGGACCCCGCCGTGAAGGCTGCGCTCGATGGCGAAGTCCAGGAGCTGTCCCGGCGATCGACGCAGCGGCATTTCCTGCAGGCCACCGGGATGACGCACACCATGTTCCGGAAGATCAAGCGCGCCCGTTACGCTGCGAGACTCCTGAGTCAAGGCGTGTCGATCGTGGACACGGTCCATGAGGCCGGCTACTACGATCAGGCACACCTGACCCGATCGCTGCGCAGTCTCATCGGCGTGACGCCCGCCCGCATCGGCCGGCACGAGGAGCAGCTGTCGTTTCTGTACAAGACAACACGGACGCCGTAAGCCAACTTCCCGCCTGCCCGCGCTCCGATCCACCTCAACCTGAATCAGAGACTCTCATGCGCAAGATCATCAACTCGACGTACGTCTCCCTCGACGGCGTGATTGAAGCTCCACACCTGTGGCCGCGCCTGGCGGCGCCTCCGGATGCGCGCGCGGGCGCCATGCAAACCGATCTCCTCCTGGCGTGCGACGCGGTGTTGATGGGACGGCGTACGTACGATGGATTCGCGCCCGTCTGGCCGACACGTTCTGGTGACCCCTACTCCGATCGAATCAATGCCATGCCGAAGTACGTCGTCTCCAGAACCCTGAAGAATCCCGCATGGAATAACACGAGGGTGATTGCGGGAGACGTCGCCGCCGAGATCAAGAAGCTCAAGGCGGCGGGCGGCCAGGACATCGTGCAGTACGGCTTTGGGTCCGTCACCCGGCTCCTATTGGAACAGGGCCTCCTCGACGAGCTGCGTTTGTGGCTGTACCCGCAGACCGTCGGCACGGGCAAGCTGGCCGACCTGATCGCCGCGAACGTGATTCAGGCGCAGTTCCAACTCTCCGACAGCACCCCGCTCAGCAACGGGATCGTCGTTCTCCAATACCGACTGGTCTGACAACCCGCGCCCCAACCACCGCAGCCCCCCCAGTCTTCATCGTAGTCCCGACGCCGCCTGCCGCGTGAGGTGACCACCGGCCGACGGTCCGGAGTATGAGATATGATGGCCGTCATCCCCAATCGCCCGCGGACAGGATTCCTCGCGGGAACCGCCCTGCTGGGCATCCTGACCGGCTGTTCCAAAGGCGTCACCCAGCCTGCCCAGTACAGCCTCGACGCCCTCTCCGGGGCCTCGCAGACCGCCGTGGTCGGGCAAACCCTGCCGGCCCCCTTCGTCGTGCGCGTATCGGACGTGTCCACAGGGGATGGCGTCGCCGGTGTGACGGTCACATGGACGATCATCGGGGGTGAGGGCACCCTCTCGACCGCCACCTCACTTACAGACGCGAGCGGAGACGCCACAACCCTCCTGACCCTGGGCACGCGGTCGGGCACGCCCTTGACCCAGGCGACGGTCCCCCGGTCTCAGGTCCCCGTCGTCTTCGTCACCACCGCCCTCCCCGGTCCGCTCACCCGGCTGGTCAAGTTCGGGGGAGACTCGCAGAGCTCCGCTACTTCGGGTACCCTCTCCGTTCCATTGAGCGTGGAAACCGCGGATGCGTACGGCAACCCGGTGCCCGCCGTCCCGGTCCACTGGTGGGTCGTGGGGGGCGGCGCCCTGTCGAGCCCCGACGGCGCCAGCAACGGCGTGGGCCTGGCCCTGAACACCCTGACCCTCGACTCCCTGCCCGGCGTCGAGATGGTGTATGCCACGACCCCGGCGCTGCCGGACACGGTCGCGTTTCGCGCCACCGCCATTCTCGGGGCGTCGCTCGCCGCCGCCATCCCCCTCCCCGCCAACTATGGCGTTCACGACACCTTCATCCGTGACGGAATCGCATTCGTCTGTGCCTGGAACACGGGCGTGCTCATCTATGATGTCGGAAACGGCGTCAAGGGCGGCACCCCCCGCGCGCCGGTGCTCCTGGGAACCGTCGTCACTGCCGACGACGGCCTGGGGGCCGGCGCGGACGATCACAACGCGTGGTGGTTCTGGAACCCCGTCACCGGCGAAAAGAAGTATCTGTTCGTCGGACAGGAGGGACCGGGCGTCGTCGGGGTTTCCAGCTCGGGGGACATTCACGTCGTGGACGTGTCCGACCTCACGCACCCCGCGGAAGTGGCGACCTTCCACCTGCCCGGGGCCGGCACCCACAACTTCTGGATGGACGAGCAGCACCAGATTCTCTACGCCGCGTACTACAATGGCGGCGTCGTCTCCATTGACGTCTCGGGCACCCTCTCCGGGGACATTTCGTCGCGATTGAAAGCGGAAGTGAAGCCGGGGGGCACGGGAAACACTTACACGTGGGGCGTCCAATTCTACCAGGGCTCGCTCCACGCCATCGACATGCTGTCCGGCCTCTGGACGCTGTCGGCGGATACCGCCGGACACCTCGCGGTCGTCTCCGGGGGCAACAACGAGCCGGTCCGCTACAGCTCCGACCTGTCGCTCGACACGGGCGCCGCCTACCTCTACACCGGGACGTGGGACCGCAGCCCACGCACCGGCCTCGGCGGCAGCCTGGTGAACGTGTGGAGCGTGTCCGGCGGCGCGCCGGTGTTGGTCGACACCATTCTGACGACCCAGGTGTCCAACGTCAGTGACGTGAAAGTGAGCCCCGACGGGAAGCTCCTGATGTACACGACCGAAGGAGGAGTCAACTCCGGTTTCTATTTCTACAGTCTCGCGAATGCCGCCGCGCCGTCCTTCGTTTCTTATTACCAGACCGGCACTGAGGGCGTCCACACCGGGAAATGGGCCGAGATCAACGGGCGGCTCTATGCCTTCGGCGCCAAGAACCCCGGAGGACCGCAAGGTCCCGAGCTGCTCATCCTCGACGCCACCGCGTTGGACCGGTGATCAGAACCCCTTCAGCGCCTCAGCCTCGGTGTTGAACACCGCGAGAATCCTCGAAAATCCTGAGATCTCGAACACCTCACCAACCGTCTGATTGAGCCCGAAGAGCCGGAAGCCTCCGGACGCCCCGGCCCCACCGAGTTTCTTGGCCGCGCCGAGCAGCACCCGGAGCCCCGCACTCGAGATGTAGTCGAGCGCCGTGCAATCCACGGCCACCTTCGTCGCACCACCCTTGAGCAGATCGTCGACCGCCTGCTGGGCGGCGGGCGACGTGTTGCTGTCGAGACTCCCCGCAAACGCCACGATGGTCACGCGATCTCGCGTCCGTGTGCTGATATCCATGCGCTCCTCTAGGACAGGTACTTCGCCAGGGTGATCACGTTACGGCCGGCCCGGCGCTGATAGGCCACTTCGTCCATGATCTGCCGGGTCAGATGGACTCCGAGCCCGCCGATCGGCCGCTCGTCGAGGGACAGGCCCAGATCGGGCGCGGCCAGGTCCAGGGGATTGAAAGGGGTGCCGTCGTCACTCAGGGTGACAGAAAGCCGGTCCGTCTGGAGCTCCACATCGATGCTCACCTCCCCGGCGGATCCGTGCGCGCAACTGTTGTTGAGCAGCTCATCGAGCGCCACGCTCACGCTCCGGCGCACCGCGTCCGGCACTTTGTGCGCCTCGGCGAACGCGCCGAACGCCCTCCCGACCCCCGCCACCTGGGTGGGATCCGTCCCGATGGTCATCCGGAAGCTGGGCCGCATTTGCGCCACAATATGGCCTCCCTTCCCCCCCTTGGCGCGAGGGTGCACGTTCTGCCTCCAACCTTTGCCCACCTGAGTTGTAATTGAAAGAGACACCACTGACGACCAACGACCGGGACCGCCAGGACGACCACGACGACCAGGATCGCGCGCTCGTCAGGCGCTGCCTGGAGAACGAGCCGGATGCGGCCCCCGCACTGGTGGACCGCTACCAGCAGCGCCTGTTCAACGTCGCCCTCCGGATGCTGGGGAATGTGCAGGACGCCGAAGATGTGACGCAGACGGTGTTCCTGAACGCGTTTCGCAACCTCCGGACGTTCGACCCGAGATTCAAGTTTTTCAGCTGGATCTACCGCATGGCGGTGAATGAGTCGCTGAACCAGCTCAAGCGCCGGAAGCAGACGGTCACGCTGGGGGATGATTCGGACCTCATGGCGGCGGGAGGTGCCGACCGGGAGGCCGAGGCGGAAGATCACGTCGGGAGGGCACTGCAGAGTCTCAAGCCGGACGACCGGGCCGTGGTGGTGCTGAAGCACTTCATGTCGTTCTCCTACGAGGAGATCGCCGAAGTGCTGGGAATTCCGGTCCAGACAGTGAAATCGCGCCTGTTCACCGCTCGAGAACGGCTGCGCGTGGCACTTGATGGAGGAACGGAGTAACGATGCTGACCCAGAAAGAGATGGAGCTCATCCAGCAGGAGATCGACGGCGCCAACACTCCCGACGGGAGTGCCGCGCTCCGGTCCCTGCTGGAGCAGAACCCGGAGGCCAGGCGCGTGGCGGCCGAGCTGCGCCGCGTCGCCGGGCTCTTCGCACGGGTGGGCGAGCGCCAGACGCCTGCCCACTTAAGGAAGTCGATCCTGGAGGCCCTGCCCCAGCCGGCCGGCGCCTCGCCCTCCGCCCTCGGGCGGTGGGTCGCCCAGAGGCTGAATCTCGTCACGCACCTACTCGAGGAGACGGTCATGAACAAGAAGGCAGTCCTCATCGGCAGCGCCGCGGTGGCGATCGTCATCGTCGCCGCCGGGCTCATCACCGGCTTCCCTCCCCTGGGAAGCGGCGCCGGCACCATCGGCGGCGTCGAGCGGGCGTCCCGGTATCATGGCCGGACCATGACCGAGGCCGACGTCTCCCTGAAGAATCCCGAGATCCAGGCGCTCTTTCAGAACGATCAGATTCTGCACCTGGTCCAGAGTGACGCGTTCCACCAGATCATGGCGAATGATGCGTTCCGGGGCCTGATGGCGTCCGACATCTTCCGTCAGCTCATGGCTTCGGACGCGTTCCGTCAGCTCCAGGCCTCGGATGCGTTCCACCAGCTGCAAGCGAACGCGGCGTACCAGCAGCTCCAGGCGAATGCGGCCTATCAGCAGCTCCAGGCCAAGGACGCCTTCCGCGACATGCAGTCGGCGGCCGTCATGCGCCAGCTTCAGCAGAACGCCGCCTACCAGCAGCTCCAGGCCAACGCCGCGTTCCGCGAAATCATGGCGTCCGATGCGTTCCGGGCGCTCCAGGCCAACGATCTCTTCCGCGGCATCATGGCCCAGGACGCGTTCCGCCAGGTGATGGCGAACGACCTGTATCGCAACATCATGGCCAACGCCGCGTTCAGTCAGATCGTCGCCTCGAACGCGTTTTATCAGCTGCAGTCCGCCGACGTGTTCCGCTCCCTGGCACAGAGCCAGGCGCTGTCCCAGGATTTCATGCGTGAGGCGATGCGTTCCCAGCAGTAGCTGAATCCAGAGGGATCCCGGCGGCCCGGTCACTCTAACGGGCGCCGGGGTCCCTCAGTAGTTTCTTCCCCTTCCCATGACACGATTTCCGTTCTTCCGGGCCTCTCTGGCCAGTGCCCTGCTGTGCGCACCGGCCGGGCTTGCCGCGCAGTTCGAGACCGTCCGCACCGCGGACATGCACCTGGTCTACACGTCGCCACTGCAGTCGTACCTGGTGCCCCAGGTGACCCGGAGCTTCGAGAACTCGCTCCGCTTCCACCGTCTCCTGTTCAATTACACGCCCGACGGACCCATCAACGTGCTGATGCACGACCTCTGGCATTACGGCAACGCCGGGGCCAGTCCGATCCCGGCGAATCACATCACCGTGGGCATCGAGCCATACGGCCACGATTACGAATCCGCGCCCGCACCCGAGCGGATGACGTCCTCGCTCAATCACGAGATGGCGCACATCGTCACCGTGGACAAACCCGCCGGGTCGGACCGGTTCTTCCGGTCCCTCTTTTTCGGCAAGGTCACACCGAACGCCGAAGTCCCGGTGTCCATGCTCTATGGCTACCTGACGACGCCCCGGTGGTACGCGCCGCGGTGGTACCTGGAAGGGATCGCGGTCTACCTCGAGACGTGGATGAACGGGGGAATCGGACGAGCCATCGGACCCTACGACGAGATGGTGTTCCGCACCCTCGTCCGGGACAGTGCGCGGATCTTCGACTTCGTCGGCCTCGAATCGGAGGGAACGACCATCGATTTCCAGGTGGGCGTGAATTCCTATCTCTACGGCACGCGCTTCGTCAGCTACCTGGGCCTGCAGTACGGCAACGACTCCCTGCTCGCCTGGTTCAATCGCACTCCCGACAGCCGGCGGTACTTCGCCACGCAGTTCCGGCACGTCTTCGGCCGGTCCCTCGAGGACGAGTGGTCACGATGGATCGCCTGGGAGCGCGACTGGCAGGTGGCCAACCTCTCGGCCATCCGCCGTCACCCGGTCACCGGGGACCGCCCGCTCACTGACCACGCGCTCGGCTCGGTGTCCCGCGCCTACTACGACTCGACGACCGGGGCCATCTACCTGGGGATCCGGTATCCCGGCCAGGTCGCCCACCTCGCCAGAATCGACCTCCGCACCGGGAAGATCACGAACCTCCTGGAAATCCTCGGTGCCTCCGGCTACTACGTGACCGCTCTGGCGTTCGATCCGGGCTCCCGCACGCTCTTTTTCACCACGAACAACGCCGACTGGCGGAACCTGTACTCGTACGACCTGGCCACCGGCCACTCGCGGCTGCTGCTCCGCAACGCGCGGATCGGTGACCTCGCGTTCAACCGGGTGGACGGCGCACTCTGGGGCGTCCGGCACGACAACGGGTTCTCCACGCTCGTCCGTCTCCCCAAACCGTATCATGAATGGAATCA
>DATEGY010000133.1:0-7277 GCA_035279865.1 Gemmatimonadales bacterium
CTCCCGCTCGCGGGCGAACAGCAGCTGTTCTTTCTTGGTGTAGTTCTCGAACTCCCCATCCGATGCGCCCTGCTCCAGATCCTTCAGCCGCTTGATCTGCTTCTTGATGGTCTGGAAGTTCGTCAGCGTGCCGCCCAGCCACCGCTCCGACACGAAGAACGAGCCGCACTTCTCGGCTTCCGCCTGCAGGATGGCCTTGAGCTGTTTCTTGGTGCAGACGAAGAGGATGCCCTCACCCTTCAGGACCACGCTCCGGAGGAGCTCCTGGGCCTGCTGCAGCTGGTGGAGTGTCTTCTGGAGATCGATGATGTAGATGCCGGAGCGCTCGGCGAAAATGAAGCGCCGCATCTTGGGGTTCCAGCGCCGAGTCTGGTGCCCGAAGTGGACACCCGCTTCCAGCAGGTCCTGCAGTTGAGGCTGAGCCAAAGCAAATCCTTTCTTGGGTTTTGAACCGCCGCCGCCGTCATCTCCGATACCACCCCGGAGGGACCCGGTATCGGATCGGGAGACGTGTGTGATTGCTAGACGTCTAGACGTCTAGACGTCTAGCTCTATCTCTTGCTGAACTGGAAGCGCTTCCGCGCTCCGGCCCGGCCCGGCTTCTTCCGCTCCACCGCCCGCGGATCGCGGGTGAGGAGGCCCTGCTCACGAAGCTTCTTCCGGTGCCGCTCGTCCGCGAGGCAGAGGGCCCGCGCGATCGCCATGCGGATCGCCCCGGCCTGCCCCGTCATCCCGCCGCCGTTCACGCGCGCGCGCACGTCGAAGGCGCCCAGCGTGTCCGTGACGGTGAAAGACTGCTGGATGTGCGACACCAGGGACGGCCGGGGGAAGTAGTCACCCAGCGTCCGCCCATTGATGTTCCACTTGCCTGATCCCGGCGTGAGGTACACGCGCGCCACGGCGACCTTGCGGCGGCCGATGGCGTGCCAGCGGAGCTCCGGCGTGATGGCAGAGCTCACTTGGCCCCCGTCAGCGTCATGGGGACGGGCTGCTGCGCCACGTGCGGGTGATTCGGCCCGGCATACACCTTCAGCATCTGCTTCACCTTCTGACGGGAGAGCGTGGTCTTGGGCAGCATCCCCCACACCGCCTTCTCGATCACGCGATCGGGATGCTTGGCGAGCATGCTGGCCACCGGGGTGAACCGCTCGTGCCCCATGTAGCCCGTGTGCCGGAAGTAGCGTTTCTGCTCCGGCTTGTTGCCGGTCAGCTGCACCGCTTCGGCGTTGACGACGATGACGCAGTCACCACCATTGACGTGCGGCGTGAACGTCGGCTTGTGCTTGCCGCGCAGCACCTGCGCCACCCGGGACGCGAGGCGCCCCAGGGGCTGGCCGGCAGCATCCACCACCCACCAACGCCGCTCGATGTCGGCTGGCTTCAGAACGAATGTCTTCATGGTCCTCTTCGTGTACCTGAAAATAGACAGACTAGAATCCTAGCCGGGGCCTAAGCGTCTGTCAATTGGAGGGTTCCGAGCTTTCGAGGGTCACCAGTGGAGCTCCCTTTTCCACGATCGCGCCCGGAGCCACGTGCACCTTCTTCACCACCGCCGGGTGAGCGGCCTTCAGCTCATTCTCCATCTTCATGGCCTCCACCACCACCAACCCCGCCCCCGCGCCGACTTTCTGGCCCTCCGTCACCTGGACCCGGACCACCAGGCCCGGCATCGGCGCCTTGACCACTCCACCCCCCGCCGGTCCGGCCTTCTTCCCGGTCAGGGTCCTGATGGCCTGGGTCCGCTCATCCACCGCTTCCACCTCGACCCGCTCCCCCACCGCCCCCAGGGCCCATTGGCCCATCCCTTCCAGGGGCTGAGCCGACACCGTCCAGGAGTCGCCCCCGAGCAACAAGTGATGCAGGGGCGTTCCTGGCACGGCCGCGAGATGCGCCTCGAGGGTCTCCCCGTCCACCCGCACCGCCCCCCCCAGGACCTCCACCTCGATGGTCCGCCCGGCAAGCCGCACGAAATACTTCATGCGGCCTCGAGCACGGCGACGGTCTCGACGTGCGCCGTCTGGGGAAAGAGGTCGAAGGCCCGCACCCCGGTCACGCGATAGTTGGTCGAGAGCCGGGACAGGTCACGGGCGAGCGTGGCGGGGTCACAGGAGATGTAGACCACCTTCGGAACGGGCTCTCCCGTGAGCCGCAGGGTCACGTCCCAATGAAGGCCCGCCCGCGGGGGGTTCACCACCACGGCCTGCGGTGGATCCTCGAGCGTGGCAATGACGTCTTCCGCCTTGCCGGCAATGAAGCGGATCCGCTCGACCCCGGCACGCCCGCGGGCCCAGCTGATGGCCTTCTCGTCGGCATCCACACTCACCACCGATGCGCCGCTGCCTGCCAACGCCAGTGCGGTGTCTCCGATCCCACCGTACAAATCCCAGGCAAGCTGACCGGCCAGAGTACCCAGCTGCTGGACCGCCCAGGCACGGGCGAGGCCGCCCATTTCGGGGTGCACCTGCTCGAACGCCGTGGCCGGGAAGCCGGTGGCCGGGCCGGCCATGACACGCGCGGCGCCGTCCTCCGGATGCCACCAGCAGATGACGTCCCCCTCCCCCTCTCCGTCACCCTGGGAGAGCGCGTTCCGCATCTCGCCGGCCTTGAGCCAGGGTTGCCCGGCCGACTCGACCACCACGTGCCGATTGCCCTCGCGGTCGAGACGGAGGGTGATGTGCGCCGGGCGGTCGGGCAGGAGATCCAGGTGCGCGGTCACGCCGCGCCACAGCGCCATCAGTCGGAGATCTGCGATGTGGCAGTCCCGGAGCGCGAAGACGGCATGGGGACGGTTCTGCGGATGGAATCCCGCCGTGATCCCCCTCCCGTGCCCGGCCTTCACCGCGAGCGTGATCTTCGCCCGGTACCGCCACTCCTCGGCTGCTTCCACGATTTCGGGATCGGGAAGATCGAGCTTGCCAATTCTCCGGAGCGCTTCTCCGACGATGGACCGCTTGGCCGCGAGCTGGGCTTCGTACGAGAGATGCTGAAGCTGGCAGCCACCGCACGCGTCGTCGACGTAATGGCGGCAGGCGGGCACGATGCGCGCCGGGCCCGCACTGACGATTTCTCCGATCGCCCCCCGCGCGAAGTTCTTGCGCGTTTCCACGGAGCCCAGCCGGACCTGCTCCCCGGGGGCGGTCCGAGGCACGAAGATGGCGCGGCCGTCGGTCAGGCGACCGACCCCGTCCCCCCCTCCGGCGATCGATGTGATGGTGACGAGCTCGCTCACTGCCCCGTTCCTTCGCGACGCGCCGCCTGAAGCCAGTGTGAGGACGGAGCAGACGGCTCCCGGCTCCCGGATCCCGTTTGCCCCCCTGCCCTCCGCTCGTCGGCCAGCATCGCCGCCACCACCGCCACCGGCTTCACCAGCGCTTCCGAGAGTGGTGCCGACAATAGGGCGTCCCCCTTCCGGTCCAGGTACCCGATGTCGATGGCCCCCGAACGGAAGTCGGGGTCGGCCAGCACCCGGAGGTGGAACGCCTGGGAGGTGGGGAGCCCGACGATCACCAGCTCGCGCAGCGCACGTCCGAGCCGCGCCAGGGCCGCATCGCGGTTCTCGCCCCAGACGATGAGCTTCGCGATGAGCGGATCGTAGTGCAGCGTGATCTCGTTTCCGGCTTCCACCCCCCCGTCCCAGCGCACGCCGGGACCACCGGGGACGCGCAGATACTTCACGACGCCGGTGGCGGGCAGGAATCCATTGAAGGGGTCCTCGGCGGTGATCCGGCACTCGATGGCATGCCCGCGCGGTTCGAGGGCCCCGCGATGAATCCTCATGGGATGGCCCATGGCGATGCGTAACTGCTCGCGGACCAGGTCGACCCCGTAGACCAGCTCGGTGACCGGATGCTCCACCTGAATGCGGGTGTTCATTTCGAGGAAGTAGAACTCGCCCGAGGCCGCCAGCAGGAATTCGATGGTGCCCGCCCCGACGTACCCGACCGAGCCCGCCGCGGCCGTCGCGGCGTCTCCCATCCGGCGCCGCAGCGCCGGGGACACGGCCACCGACGGAGACTCTTCGATGAGCTTCTGGTGGCGCCGCTGAATGCTGCACTCCCGCTCGCCGATGGCGACCACGCGGCCGTGCGCATCGCCCAGGACCTGGATCTCCACGTGCCGCGGTTGCTCGATGTACTTCTCGATGTACACGGAGCCGTCGCCGAAGGCCTTCAGCGCTTCGCTCTGCGCGCCCGTGAACGCCGCATCGGCTTCCGCCTTCGAGCGGACCAGGCGCATGCCCTTCCCGCCGCCGCCGGCCGCCGCCTTGAACAGCACCGGGAACCCGATCCGGTCCGCCTCCCGAGCCGCCTCAGCCGCGTCCTTGAGCGGGGTGGTCAGGCCGGGAACGATGGGAACGCCGGCGTGCTGCATCCGGCGGCGCGCCTCGGTCTTGTCTCCCATGGCCTTGATGGCTTCGGGCGAAGGGCCGATGAAGGTCAGACCGGCGGCCCGGACCGCCGCGGCGAAGGGCGCCCGCTCCGAGAGGAAGCCATACCCGGGATGGACGGCCTGACACCCCGTCGCCTGCGCGGCGGCGATCAGCTTCGGGATGTTGAGGTACGATTCGGAGGCCGGAGCCGCGCCCAGGTGGACGGCCCGGTTCGCGGCGCGCACGTGCGGGGACAGACGGTCCGCGTCCGAGTAGACCGCGACCGCTTCGAGCCCTTCTTCGTGACAGGCCCGGATGATCCGGAGGGCGATCTCGCCCCGGTTGGCGACGAGGACCCGCTTCAGCTCCGGCATCCGCTCTTCGCCCGGGGGATTCCATAGTTGGCCAGGGGCTGGCAGAGGGATGGCGAGAGGCGGACCGCGTGGCGGTACAGGTCGAGCGCGAAGCGGGCCCAGGGGTCGTTGGCATCGATCGAGAACTTCAGGGCCGCAAAGACGAAGTCGGCCGCCGGCACCTCGGGGCCGCCCGACGCGTTCTTCCCCGCCACCCAGACGAAGGGGTGCGCGTGCCAGTCGATGCGACCATGTCCCCCCGGCGGGGCACCGAAGTCGATCCCCGCGCACACCGGCCGCAGCGCCCCGAGCGCCAGGATCCGCGACTCCATCGTTTCCGTGCGCCGCGGCGGCTTCTTGAGTCCGGCATCCTTCGCCACCCTCGCGGCGAACACCGAATCGGTCCGGTACCTGACCATCGGGACCGCCAACAGATCGGGCCGGAGGTCGTGTTTGAACCGCAGGTATTGGGCGGCCGCGGAGACCACGTCATTGTCCGTGAACAGGACCGAGCGGGCCGGGCATCCCCGCAGCAGATTCTCGGCCAGCTCCTCGAGCACCGGCGGCAGCCGCGATCCCGTGGGCAGACCCTGCCACGTGGTGTCGACGGCCGCGGTATCCCCCAGCTCCCAGGCGAGCGTGGCGAGATCGGCACGCGCAATCACGCGGTACGTCGCCGCCGAGTCTCCGAGACCCAGACCGGGCCGGAGCCCGGCCGCCCGTCCGAACGCCGCCTCGGCCGACAGCAGAATCCCGCGCGCCCAGGCGGTATCCGAAGGACCGGCATGCGCGTGGTAGGCGTCAGCGGCACGGAGCTGGGCCCGTCCGAGTGCGAGCCAGAGGGCGGCGTCCCCCGAGTCGTGCGCCACCCGGGTCGCGAGCACCGCCAGGGAGTCCGGAGACGGGACCTGCGCCTGCGCCAGCTGAGCGGCGAGGAGGACCTTAGAGAGGAATGCTGCCATGTTTCTTCGGCGGATTCTTGTCCCGCTTGGTGGCGAGCGCAACCAATGCGTCCACCAGCCGGGGACGGGTATCGCGCGGGTCGATCACATCGTCCACGTACCCACGCGACGCCGCCTGATACGGGTGCGCGAACTTGGAGCGGTACTCCTGAATCCGCTCCTCGCTGGACTCCCCCTTGAACAGGATTTTCACGGCCCCCTCGGCGCCCATCACCGCGATCTCCGCGGTGGGCCAGGCCACGTTGTAGTCGCCGCGGATGTGCTTCGATGAAAGCACGTCATAGGCACCCCCATAGGCCTTCCGGGTGATCACGGTGAGCTTCGGGACCGTGGCTTCGCAGTACGCGTAGAGCAGCTTGGCGCCATGCTTGATGATGCCGCCATGCTCCTGCCCCACGCCGGGCAGGAATCCCGGCACGTCCTCGAACGTGACCAGCGGGATATTGAAGGCATCGCAGAACCGGATGAACCGCGCGCCCTTGAGGGAGGCGCCGATGTCCAGCGCCCCCGCGAGCACCGCCGGCTGGTTGGCCACGATCCCCACCGGCCTCCCCCCCAGTCGCGCCAGCCCGACGAGAAGATTCCCGGCATAGTCCTTCTGCACCTCGAAAAAGTCTCCGTCATCCACCACACGGGTGATGACCTCCCGCATGTCGTAGGGCTTGTTGGGGGTGTCGGGGACCAGGTCGAGGAGGGCTTCGTCCCGCCGGTCCACCGGGTCGGCGGATGCCCGGGCGGGAGGGGTTTCGAGGTTGTTGGAGGGCAGGAAGGACAGGAGCGTCCGGATCGCGGCGATCGCCTCCAGCTCGGCGTCGTGGACGAAGTGGGCGACGCCGGAGGTGCCGCCATGGACATCGGCCCCGCCCAGGCCTTCAAAGTCCACGTCCTCGTGGGTCACCGTTTTCACAATATCGGGACCCGTCACGAACATGTACGAGATGCCCCGCACCATGAACACAAAATCGGTGAGCGCCGGACTGTAGACCGCGCCTCCCGCGCAGGGGCCCAGAATGGCACTGATCTGGGGGACCACCCCGGAGGCCAGCGTGTTTCTCAGGAAGATGTCGGCGTAGCCGCCGAGGGAGGCGACGCCTTCCTGGATGCGCGCGCCGCCCGAGTCGTTGAGACCGACGACGGGGGCCCCGACCTTGAGGGCCGTGTCCATCACCTTGCAGATCTTTTCGGCGTGCGCCTCGGAGAGGGACCCGCCGAACACCGTGGCATCCTGCGAAAACACGTAGACCAGCCGGCCGTCGACCCGGCCATAGCCGGTGACCACGCCATCGCCGGGGATCTTCTGATCCGCGAGCCCGAAATCGGTGATGCGATGGGTGACGAAGCGGTCCAGCTCGACGAACGAGCCGGGATCGAGGAGGACGTCCAGGCGCTCGCGCGCCGTCATCTTCCCCTTTTTGTGCTGAGCCTCTATCCGCTTGGCGCCGCCGCCCTGCTCCGATTCCGCGCGGCGGCGCTGGAGATCCTCGAGCTTGTCTCTGGTAGACATAGGTCACAGAATGTACTGCTAGACGCACAGACGCACAGATGGGGTGCAGAAAAAGAGGGGGAACAGGACCCCCTGTTCCCCCTCAAGAC
>DATEGY010000134.1:0-8474 GCA_035279865.1 Gemmatimonadales bacterium
TGGCTGGGCGGCACGCTGACGAACTTCCAGACCATCAAGAAGCAGATCAAGCGGCTGAAGGATCTGGAGCAGGGCGCATCGGATGGGGAGTTCGAGAACTACACCAAGAAAGAACAGCTGCTGTTCGCCCGCGAGCGGGAGAAGCTCGACAAGAACCTGTCGGGCATCAAGAACATGGGCCGCCTGCCGGGAGCGCTGTTCATCGTCGACGCCAAGAAGGAGCGCATCGCCGTGGCCGAGGCCAACAAGCTCGGCATCCCGGTGGTCGCGATCGTCGACACCAACGCCGACCCCGAGCTGATCACGGTGCCGATCCCGGGGAACGACGACGCCATCCGCTCGGTCGCCCTGATCACCGCATCCCTGTCGGACGTGATCGGGGAAGCGCGCCGCCAGATGCCGATGCGGGAATCCGCCGACGAGGCCGAGGGGACCACGTACTCGACCGAGACCGGCGTCGAAGCGGAAGCCGAGGGCGACCGCAAGAAGAAGCCGGCCCGCCGGAAGCGGCGGCCGAAGCCGGAGGCGATCGCCGCCCGGTTGAAGACGGATGAAGCGCCGGCGGGAGGGACGTCGGCGGCGGGGGGCGCGTAAGCGCCTTGCCCGGACGGGGTTAATAACGCGCCGCCGCCCTCCGTGCCTGACGGCCGAGGGCGGCATTTTTTCACGGGGATACTGATGCCTGAGATTTCAGCGAAAATGGTGGCGGAGCTCCGGAACCGTACCGGTGCCGGAATGATGGATTGCAAGCGGGCCCTGGAGGAGACCGGTGGCGACCTCGAGAAGGCCACCGAGATTCTGCGCGTCAAGTACGCCGCCAAGGCGGAGAAGCGCGCGGAGCGCACCGCCGCCGAAGGCCTGATCGATGCCTACATCCACTTCACGGGCAAGGTCGGCGTGATGGTGGAGCTGAACTGCGAGACCGACTTCGTGGCCCGCACCGACGAGTTCAAGCAGCTCGCGCGCGACGTCGCCCTGCAGGTCGCGTCCACCCGCCCGATGGCGGTCCGCGTGGAAGACATCCCGGCCGACGTGGTGGAGCGGGAGCGGCGGATCTACGAGGCCCAGGTCATCGAGCAGAAGAAGCCCGAGCAGATCCGCGGCAAGATCGTCGACGGCATGCTGAAGAAGTTCTACCAGGAGAGCGTGCTGATGGAGCAGCCTTTCGTGAAGGACGACAAGGTGACCATCGGCGATCTCGTGAAGGCCTATTCGGGCAAGACCGGTGAAAAGGTGCAAATCCGCCGGTTCTCGCGGTTCGAGCTCGGGGGCACCTGAGCGTGCCGGCCCTGGCCTACAAGCGGGCGCTGCTCAAGCTGTCCGGTGAACACTTCGCCGGTGGGAAGGGGACCGGGGCGGGCATCGATTTTGCTACGCTCGAGGGGATCACCGACGAGCTGAAGGCGGTGGCGGCGACGGGCGTCCAGCTGGGCCTGGTGGTGGGCGGCGGCAACATCCTCCGGGGTACCACCGCCAGTCAGCAGGGGATGGACCGGGTGTCCGCCGACTACATGGGCATGCTGGCCACGGTGATCAACGCCCTGGCGCTGCAGGAATTGCTGGAGAAAAAGGGCGTGGACACGCGGGTCATGACGGCCATCCGGATGGAAGAGCTGGCCGAGCCCTACATCCGGCGGCGGGCGATCCGGCACCTCGACAAGGGCCGGGTGGTGATCTTCGCCGGGGGGACCGGAAACCCCTACTTTTCGACGGACACCGCGGCGGTGCTCCGGGCTCTGGAAATCGAGGCGCAGGTCCTGATGAAGGCGACCAACGTGGACGGCGTCTACACGGCCGATCCCAAGAAGGACAAGACGGCGACGTTCATTCCGGAGCTGTCCTTCCAGGATGCACTCGTGAAGGGGTACGCCGTGATGGACGCCAACGCGTTCGGCTTGTGCAAGGAGAACCGGCTTCCCATCGTAGTGTTCAACATCAACCAGTCCGGCGCGACCGCGCGCATTCTGGCCGGAGAGCGCGTCGGCACCATCGTTCGATGAGCACGATCCCCGAGCTGTTGAAGTCGGCCAAGGCGGCCATGGACAAGTCGGTCGAGTCGGTGAAGCGGGAGTTCGCGAGCGTGCGCACCGGCCGGGCCACCACCACCCTGCTGGATGTGGTGCGGGTGGACGCCTACGGCAACATGATGCCCCTCAATCAGGTGGCGAGCGTGGCGGCCCCCGAGCCGAAGCTCCTCACCGTCACGCCGTGGGACAAATCGCTCGCCAAGGCCATCGAGAAGGCGATCGTGGTCTCCGATCTGGGGCTCACGCCCTCCAGCGACGGAACCGTCATCCGGGTCCCGCTGCCGGCCCTGACCGAAGAGCGCCGGAAGGAACTGGTGAAGGTAGTGCACAAGTTCGCGGAAGAAGGACGGGTGGGGGTGCGGCACGCGCGGACCGACGCCATCGCCAAGGCCAAGAAGCTCGAGCACGTATCCGAAGACGAGAAGAAACACTGCGAAAAGGACGTGCAGAAACTGCACGACGAGAAGATGAAGCAGATCGACGAAGCGGTGAAGGGCAAAGAAGCGGAGATCATGGAGGTCTAGTGGTCACCGCGGATCTCCTGGCGCAGGTTCGTCTCAACGGCAGTGTGCCGCGCCACGTCGCCATCATCATGGATGGCAACGGGCGCTGGGCCCGCGGGCGGCTGATGCCCCGGCCCCTGGGACACCGGGCCGGCATGAAGGCCGTGCGCGAAGTTGTGGAAGGCGCCATCCAGAGCGGCGTCGAGGTCCTCACGCTCTTCGCGTTCTCGGAAGAGAACTGGAACCGGCCGGCCACCGAGATCTCGGCCCTGATGAACCTGCTCGAGGAGTACATCGCCCGGGAAATCGCCGAGCTCAAGGATCAGGGCGTGCGCGTGAACGTCCTCGGGGATCTGACCCGCCTGGGACCCAAGCAACGGGCCGCGGTCGAGCGGATCATGGCCGACACGCGGGGCGGCACCAAACTCTCCCTGAACCTCTGCATCTCCTACTCATCGCGCGCCGAGCTGGCGCGGGCGGCCCGGCTGCTGGCCGAGGAAGTGCTGAAGGGCAACAAGCGCCTCGAGGACCTGGACGAGGGCGCCCTCGCCTCCAAACTCTACACCGCACCGTGGCCCGATCCCGATCTCCTGATCCGCACTTCGGGTGAGCAACGGCTCTCCAACTTCCTGCTCTGGCAGCTGGCCTACACCGAGATCTACATCACCCCGGTGCTGTGGCCGGACTTCGACCGGCAGTGCCTCTATGAGGCGATCCTCGACTATCAGCGACGCGAGCGACGTTTCGGTAACGTGACGGCGTGATGTCGCGGAATCTGCTGGTCCGGATCGCTTTCGCCGTCGTCGCGATCCCCCTCGCGGTCCTCATCATCTACGCAGGTGACTGGATCCTGGCGGGGATGCTGGCGGTGCTCGGGGTCCTCGGCACCCGCGAGCTCTACGACCTCGGCCGCAAGCAGGGGATTGAGCCCATCGCCTGGCTCGGGTATCTGGGCGCCGCCGGGATCCCGCTCGGGATGCCGTCCTCGATGATCGTCGGCTGGCCGTACGCGCTGGCCTGCTGGCTGATGGCCGTGCTGGTCGTGGCGCTCGCCACCCGCACGCCGGCGCAGAAGCCGCTGTCCTCGGTGGCCCTCACCGTGCTGGGGCCGTTCTATGCATCGTGGATGCTGGCTTTCGTGCTCAAGCTGCGGAGTGGAGCGCTCGGGCCCTGGCAGGGCACGTGGCTGGTGCTCCTGCCCCTCGTCGCCACTTGGATCTGCGATACCGCCGCGATGGGCGCGGGGTCCGCGATCGGCGGTCGCAAGCTGGCGCCCGTCGTGTCTCCGAAAAAGACGTGGGCGGGGGCCGTGGGTGGACTGATCGGCGGCATCGCGGCCACCGTCGGCGTGGGGCTCTGGGTCTTCCCGCGCCTGGGCATGGTGGTCGGCGTGTTTCCTCTGGTCGTGATCGGGGTCGCCATCGGCGTCCTCGCGCAAGTCGGGGACGTCGCGGAATCGCTCTTCAAGCGGGAAGCCGGGGTGAAAGACAGCTCGGCCTTGATCCCCGGGCATGGCGGCGTTCTCGACCGGCTCGACTCCCTCTATTTCGTCCTGCCTGCCACCGCCGGGCTGTTCTGGTTCTTCCGCGTTCCATGACCACCGGCGTCGCGATTCTCGGCTCGACGGGCTCCATCGGACGTTCCACCCTGCAGGTGCTGGCGCGCCAGCGCGACCGGTTTCGTCTTGTGGCGCTCACCGCGCACACCAACCAGGCCCTGCTCGACGCGCAGGCAAAGGAGTGGAAGCCGGCGTTCGCGAAGTGTGTGAACGGGAATGGCCGGGGGTGCCTGATCGAGGCGGCGACGCGGCCGGATGTCGACATCGTGGTGAACGGCATCGTGGGCGCGGCGGGCCTGGAGGCGACGCTCGCGGCCCTGTCCGCCGGCAAGAGGGTGGCCCTCGCCAACAAGGAAACGCTGGTGATGGCGGGGGAGCTGGTCACCGCCGCGGCCCGCAAAGGGGGAGGGGAGCTGGTGCCGGTGGATTCCGAGCACAGCGCCGTTCTCCAGTGTCTGTCGGGACGGACGCCCGCCGACGTCCGCCGGCTGATCCTCACGGCGTCGGGGGGGCCGTTCCGCACCTGGAGTCCGTCCCAGGTGGCGGCCGCGTCGGTGGAGCAGGCCCTCCAGCACCCGACCTGGAAGATGGGCCCCAAGATCACGGTCGACTCGGCCACGCTGGTGAACAAGGCGCTCGAGGTCATCGAGGCGCATTTCCTGTTCGGTCTGGGGTACCCGGCGGTGGAAGTCGTGGTTCACCCCCAGTCGATCATCCATGCCTTCGTGGAGTTCCGGGACGGCTCGGTGCTGGCGCAGGTGGGCTTCCCGACCATGGAGCTGCCCATTCTGTACGCCCTCACCCATCCGGAGCGGGTGGAGGACACCGGAACGCGGTCTTTCGACCCCCTCGCGGCCGGCGACCTGACCTTCGAGCCGGTAAACCCCGCGCTCTTTCCGGCGTATGAATTGGGGAGACAGGCGGGGATGGCGGGCGGTACGGCCCCCGCGGTGTTCAACGCGGCCAACGAGGTGGCAGTGGAGCTCGTTCTGAACGGCACGATCCGGTTCGGCAGAATCGCCGGGGTCATCGACGGCACGCTGGCGCGTGCCTCGCAGGGGGACGCGCGCACGCTCGAGGGGGTGCTCGCCGCGGACGGGGAAGCGCGGCGGCTGGCGCGGGAGATCGCATGCTCCTGACCCTCGCGGCGTTCGTCTTCGTTCTGGGTGTCCTCATCTTCGTGCACGAGGCGGGGCACTTCCTCGTCGCCAAGGCGACCGGCGTGCAGGTGCTGCGTTTCTCGCTGGGGTTCGGCAAGCCGCTGGTGCAGTTCACGTGGGGGGAGACCGAGTACGTCATCGCCATGCTGCCGTTCGGCGGCTACGTGAAGATGGCGGGACTCGAGGAAGAGGGGATGATGGGCCAGGTCGAAGGCGGCACGTCGACCGTTCCGGTGGACCCGGCACGGGCCTTCGACCGGAAGCCCCTGCCGTCCCGGATCGCGGTGATCCTGGCCGGCGTCACGATGAATTTCCTCTTCGCCTGGTTCGTCTACAGCGCGCTGGCCGCGACGGTGGGATCGGCCGAGCTCAACAGCACCCAGATCGACACCGTGATGGTGAGTGAGTTGCCGGCGGGCGCGGGGGCGGTGGCTACGCTGAAGCGCGGCGCCCGGATTCTGACCGTCTCGGGCGACTCCGTGCACTCGTGGGATCAGCTGCGCGAGGCCCTGATCATGGGGCGGACGCCCGTCACGCTCGGCATCAGTGGACGCACGGCTCCCATCGTCCTGGACTCGGTGCCGCGCGCGGAGGACCGGGCGAAGATCGCGGACGCCCTGGTGCCGGCGTACCCGGCAAAGCTCGCGGCCGTGACCGCGGGCGGCCCGGGAGACCAGGGAGGATTGCGTCCCGGTGACGTCGTGGTGCATGCGGGCACGGACTCCATCAGCAACTGGACGCAGTTCCAGCGCGTGATCCGGGCCAATCCCCGGCGGACCCTGGACGTGACGGTACGGCGCGGTGACAGCACCCGCACGTTCACCGTCACGCTGGGCGCCCAGCGGGATACGTCGTCCGGTAAGGGACCGGCGGACTCGGTCGGGCTGGCCGGTGTGCTCTGGGAGACTCCGATCACGCGGCAGCGGTTCTCGGGGGTCGGAGCGGTGCAGGAGGGATGGCGCCAGACGGCCCACGCGCTGGGCATCGTGTTCGGAAGCCTCAAGATGCTGGTGACGCACGAAGCATCGCTGCGTGACCTGGGTGGTCCGATCGCCATCGGCAAGATGTCGGGGGACGCGGCCCGCTCGGGATTTTCGACGCTGCTCGAGTGGATGTCTCTCCTGTCCGTCAACCTCGCGCTCCTGAATCTGCTCCCCATCCCGATTCTGGACGGTGGCCAGCTCGTGTTCCTGATCGCCGAGGGCATCCGGCGGCGCCCGTTGTCCATCGAGCTCCGGCTCCGGCTGACCCAGGTGGGGTTCATCTTCATCGTGGCGCTGATGCTCTTCGTGGTGGGCAACGACCTGCTCCGCTATGTCATCCACTAAGGAGACGCTCGCCGAATACGTCGGCGGGCGGATCAAGGCCGATCGGCTCGTGGCGGCCGTCGCCGCCACGTATTACCGGGACCGGAAGGCGCTCAAGGGTGAAGGCTGGCGCGAGTTGATCGCCGTGATCGAGCGGGGCGCGCCGGGCGTGGTCGAACTGGCAGCCGCGGAGGGGAAGGGGTTCGAGATCACGCTTGCCGAGCGGCCCTTTCCCGCGGCCTTCGAACCGGCATTGAAGGCGGCGGCGCAAAAAGCGCTCGCCGAAACCCCGGGAAGTCTCTCAACAGAAGCGCCGCCTGCCACTTCACCACCCGTCAAGGGATTTCTGGCTCGAATGGTCGACCGGGTGCTTGGGATGTTTCGCTAACCGACTAACCGACTTACCGTCTAATGAGTCTCGCCACCAATACTGCCAGCACGACCCCTCCCACAATCAGCACCACCATCTCCCAGGGAAACCGCTTCTTCACCGGACGCTTGATCGCGACTTGCTCCCGCGTCCCTGGAGGCGGCGTGCCGATTTCGAGGGTCGGGCGTTGTTTGGCTTCGACTTCCTCCAGGTCCGCCAGGAGCGCCGCCGCAGTTTCGTAGCGATCGTCCGGGTGCTTGGCGAGGCATTTGAAGATCACCCGCTCGATGCGCTTGGAGAGATCGGGCCGGCGGGTGCGGGGCGGCGGCGGCGGGTCCTCGACATGCATCCGGGCGAGCTCGAACCAGTCCTTCGAGGAGAACGGGACCTCACCGGTCGCCGCCTTGTAGAGAGTGACGCCCAGTGAGTAGATGTCGGCCCGGGGATCGAGGGGCCGGCCCTGCGCCTGCTCCGGGGAGATGTAGGAAGGGGTGCCGATGGTCATGTCCACACCGGTCGACGTGGCATAGCCGGACACCGTGCGGGCGATGCCGAAGTCCGTCAGCACCGCCGAGCCATCCGAATGCAGCAGGACGTTGTCCGCCTTGATGTCCCGGTGGATGATCCCCTGGCTGTGGGCGAATTCGAGGGCCCGGGCCAGGTCCTTCCCGATGCGCACCAGGTCCGCCTCGGGCAGGGGGCCCTCCCTCGCGATCCGGAGCCCCAGGCTGTCGGCGCACAGGTCCATGGAGAAATACGAGTGGCCCGCCGTTTCTCCCACGGACCGGATCCGGATGATGTTCGGGTGCTCGAGGCGGGAGGCGGTCTTGGCTTCGTTGCGGAAGCGCGGCGCGAACTGGGGGTCCGTGGCGTACCGGGGCTTCAGGACTTTTACCGCGACGGGGGTGCCGTCGGCCTCCCGGGCGGCAAAGACCCAGGCGAAACCGCCTTGCCCGAGCAGTTGCTCAATGCGAAAGGGGCCCAATGTCTGGCCGACGAGGTCGGTCGGGGCCGGGGGGAGGGGGGCGTTCGTCATGAGGCCTTTACAGGGGCGCGATGTGCCTCTAACTTACTGTGCTCACAACGATTAGGGAACACGAACAGATGTACGACAAGACGACGCCGGTTCGGAAACACGGGCAGCACGAGACGGACACCGGATCCACTCCGGTGCAGATCGCGCTGCTCACCGAGCGCATCAACAGCCTCACCGGACACTTCCAGACCCATGCGAAGGATCACCATGGACGTCGCGGCTTGCTGCGGATGGTCAATCACCGCCGCCGCCTCCTGGAGTATCTGAAGCGCACGGATCTGGAACGGTATCGCCGGCTCATTACTGAGCTGGACCTCCGCCACTAAGCGGTCGGAACGGCGTCGCGCGGGGCTGGCCGGGAAGAGCACCGGTCTAGCCCGGCGTCCTTCTATTGTGCTCTAGACAGGCGACCGAAGTGAAGCACGTCGAAAAGCAGTTCGCCGGCCGGGCCCTCCGGCTGGAGTCGGGACGGCTGGCCAAGCAGGCCGCCGGATCCTGCCTGATGCAGTTCGG
>DATEGY010000135.1:0-16641 GCA_035279865.1 Gemmatimonadales bacterium
GGGCCAGCTCGTCGAGCGCCTTGACCAGCTCCGCGCCGCCGGCGGAAAGCCGCGCCGTCAGCGCCCGGCGCTCCGCGCTGGTGAGCTTGCGCAGCCGCCGGCCCCGGCGGGGCATCCGCACGCCCCTGCCGATGCGCTCGATCTGGTCATCCAGGGAATCCGCCACCCGGTCGGCGGCGCGGCGGACGGCATGCTCCCAGGCCGCGAGCCAGGCGCTGCGCCCGATGCTGTCGAGCACCCGGTCTCGCGGCCCGTTCTCCGCGGTCAGCCGCCGCGCTTCTCCCCCCAGCTCGATCACCCGGGTGGCGAGATCGTCCGCGATGTCGTCGAGCGGGATCCACAGCGGGTCGCGACGCCGTGGCACGATCAGCCGGCCCAGCGCCGGGGACAATTCAGGGACCTGTACGGTCACGTTGCCAGTCTCGCCTGCCGCCCGGTTCGCTTCTCATACCGGCTCACGAACTGCGGCAAAGACTCGGGAAGAAACTCTTCGCGGGGAATTCCGGTGGCGGCGATCGCCGTCTCGATGGACGAGGGATCGCCCTCCACCTCGACCAGAATGTCCATCTGGGGGTACCGCTCCAGCCGCAACGTGGCGCTCCCCAGCCGGAATACGGTGACCACGCGCTCGATCCGGAGACTCTCCGCGAAGCCGAGCCGATCGAGGAGCGCCAGCGCGTTCCAGGGGTCCGCGACGCTGAACTCGATCTCCTGGCGGTGCCGGTACTCGCCCTTCAATTCCACCGCACCTTTCCAGCACAGCTCTCCGTGGGTCCCTCCCTGCCGCGGCCGGTACACCCGCAAGCGGAGCATCTCGTCCTTCTCCGCGAGGCGTCCTTTGCGATCGAAGCGGTGATCGGTCATCTCGCCGGAAAACTCGACGGTGGCGCCGGCCTTCACGAGGGCCGCCTCGAAGGCCGGGGCGTCAGGCACCCGGGCTTTGACCTCGGTTTCATCGTTGACGCCGCTCACAGGCCGAGTCCCTCGAGCACCCGGTCCGTGTCGGACAGGTCCTCGACCACGAGCTCGGCCCCGGTGGCTTCAAGGTCCGGCACGCGGTAGGAACCCGTCGCCACCGCCAGCGCGCTGGCCCCCACCGGCCTGCCGCACGCCACGTCCGCAGGCGTGTCCCCGATGATCCAGGTGTCAGCCCCGTGCACCGGCCGGCCCAGGCGTTCGGACGCGCGGGCCAGGGCCACCGGCGGAAGGTCGGGACGATGACGGCCATCGAGCCCGAACGCACCCACCGCGAACCGGCGGAACCCGATCCCCGCGGCCTTGAGCTTCAGCTCGGCCCCGCCCACTACGTTCCCCGTGAGGAGACCCACCATCACCACTCCAGCCTTCTCCCGGGGTGCCAGCGCCTCCAGAAGCTCCGGCACTCCCGGCAGCGCGCGCGTGACGTAGCCGGGACGCTCAAGCTCCTGCTCCAGATTGGCGACGTAGGCCGCGCAGATCTCCTCGACGAGGGACCCGTCCTCCGGCGACGGGTGTCCACCCTGCGCCAGGAGCTCCCGGACGATTTGCGGGTCGGTCTTCCCGTCCAGCCGATAGCCGGGCAGCACGCCGGGCGTGCCGGCACGGTCGACCAGCGCGCGGTGAATAGCCCGGCGCCCCGCCCCGTCGGTGCTGAGCAGGGTGCCGTCGATGTCGAAGAGCAGGAGCTTCATGGGAGGAAAACTAGACGGTTTGGCGGTTGGACGGTTAGTCTGCGGGCCGGCGCACGGCGGCCAGCTCCATCTTCCCGGCACTGAGCGCGTCGCGGAGCTCCTCGGAGGCAACGCCTCCTTTCGCCAACGACGCATGGACGATCCGGCCGGCGCCCGCCCAGAGCGCGACGTGTGAGACCTTGTGATTCGTGACGAAAAACAGCAGATCACCGGACTGGTATCCCGCGCCGTCGGCCGTGATCGTGACGTCCAGTCCCTGACCGATCTGCTGGGCCGCGTCACGCAGCAACGGCACCCCGCGCGCCGTCCAGATCATCTGCGCCAGGCCCGAGCAGTCGATCCCCCAGTCACTCCTTCCGCCCCAGAGGTACGGCGCTCCGCCATACCAGCGCAATGCGAGCTCGGGCGCGGCCACGAGCCGCGCCTGCGCGCGGAACTCGACGTCACTGCGCACCTCGCCCCCGAGGGGATCACCGATCTCGCCGTCCGCCAGCTCCACGCCACCCCGGGCCCGCACCGCCAGCCGGGCGCCGGTGGGCAGCTGCCGTCGCCGGTCGCCGCCACAGAGAATGGTCGCGGCAATCGTTCGCGCCGTGGCCCGGCCGGCCCAGTCGTCCGCCCAGTCACGGGACCCTACGCGTCCGTACCCCTCATGCATCCACGCCACATACCGGTCGGGCCCGCGCACCCGGATCCAGGCTCCCCGCCGCTCGAGCACGTCGAAGAGCTCACCGTGCAAGAGCTCGCTGAGGCGCTCCGCCGCCGGATCGGGGGCCGCGAGCAGGGGAGCGACCGCGGCCGTCACCACACCGGCGACGTGCGCCGGGTCGACATTCGGCAGCAGCTCGATCTCGGATGACAACCCCGCATCGGCGGCGAGGCGTCGGAGCCCGGCGAGGGCATCGGGGTGCGTCGTCACCCCGCGAAGCGCCCCGGCGTCGAGCCGCACGTCGAACACCCCGAGCCGGCGGTCGGGAACGGTGCGGCGCCGGAGGTCGTCGACGTCGCGCTCCCAGCGATCAGCCCTCATGCCCGATCCGCGAGCCCCGGGATCCCGGCGTTGCCGCGGGCCAGCCGGACCGCCCGCTCGAGCGCCGTCGCCACCACATCGCCGGTCAGGGACTCGACCTGTAACGGCGACTTCGCCTTGACCTGCGCCGTGCTCAGCCCGAAACAGATGTCGCCGTCGAAGAGGGTGCCATACGGCGTGATCCGGCGGGCGAGGGCATCGCTTCCCGCGCGTCCGAGCTCCTCCAGTCCGATGCGGTCCATCTCCGCGTTGGTCGCGACGACCGCGAGCGTGGTGTTGGACACGGCCTGCGCCATGCGGCCGAACAGCGCGCCTCCGCCGGCCAGATAGGCCTGGGCGTCCCTCGGCACGCCGTCGACCCCGCGGGCCCCGGCCAGGACCTTCCCGTCGGCGCCGCGCACATCCCCCAGAGCATTCACGACGACCAGCGCCGCGACGATGACCTCCCCCACCTGGACCGCCCAGGTACCGACCCCGCCCTTCATCGCATGCTCGGGTCCCGCGACTTTCCCCACCGTCGCCCCCGCCCCGACCCCCACCGAACCTTCGGCGACGGTCGTGCCGGCCGCCTCACAGGCGGCGAACGCGTCGTCGGGTCCGGGCCACCGCGGGGTCCCGTCGGCCGGCAGGTCGAAGATCACCGCCGCCGGAACGATCGGGACCACCTGCGTCGGGGAGACGGGGAGCCCCCGCTCCTCCTTCCGGAGCCAGCGCATCACCCCGTCGGCCGCCCCCAACCCGTAGGCCGAGCCGCCGGTGAGGAGGACGGCATCGATGTGGGGCACCAGATGGCGGGGAGAGAGCGCATCGAACTCGCGGGTACCGGTGGCGCGGCCCCGGATGGCCGCCGCGGCCCGTATGCCCCCGGGAGGCGAAAGGACGACGGTGCATCCGGTCCCGCCCGACGGATGGGTCCAGTGCCCCACGGTGATGCCGGAAACGGCGGTCAGGGCTGGAACAAACGGGGATTTCATTTGCGTCCGAAGATAGCGCTGAATACCTTCGTGGCCACATGACCGCCGCCGCGACTCCCACCAGCGTCCTGGTCGTCGACGACGAGGACTCCATCCGGCAGGCCCTCGAGCGCTTCGTGAGCCGCCTCGGGTACCGCGCCGTGATGGCCCGGGACGGCATCACCGCTCTCGAACGGGTGGCGCAGAACCATTTCGACCTCATGCTCTGCGACGTCCGCATGCCGGGCGTCAGCGGTGTCGAGCTGGTTCCGAAGGTGCTCGAGCGCGACCCCGACGTCGCCATTCTGATGCTCACCGCGGTCGACGAGCCCCGCACCGCCGTGGAGTGCCTGAAACTCGGCGCCTACGACTACCTCATCAAACCGGTGGACCTGGACGAGCTGGAGCTGGCCATGCGCACGGCGCTCCGCCGGCGCCAGCTGGAAATAGAGCGGCGTGAGCTCGAGCGGTGGCTGGCCAGCGAAGTGCAGGTCAGAACGCGGGAGCTCGAGGAACGGACCGCGGCTCTGGAAGATGTGGCGTTCGGGGCGATGGCCGCCGCGCAGGGGTGGCCCGGGGCCGACGCGGCGATCCGGACGCTGGCCAAGGAACTGGGGATGACGGAAGACGAAGTGCGGAAGGAAATCCGGGTCCGCGGATTCTAGCTGGTGGCCCCGGCCTTTTCCTGACAGGCCTTGCAGCGCGTCACGCCCCGGAAGGTGCAGATCAGGCAGATGAAGGTCCCGCAGTCCTGGCAGGGATATCCCTCGGACGCCCGCTCCTCGTTGCCGCATGCGCGACAGACCATCCCGTCGTGCTCTTTGAGTTTCTCTTTCTCCGCCATCGTCGACCTCAGAGATCCAGTGAGTACGCCTTAATCTTGTTGATCAACGTCGCGCGCGAAATCCCGAGCTCTTTCGCGGCGCGTGTGCGGTTACCGCCATGATGCCGGAGGGCCCGCTCGATCTGCGCCTTCTCGACATCCGCGAGGCTCTGCGGCTGATGCCGCGCCCCCGCAGTGCTGCGGCGCAGCTCCGCGGGCAGGTGCTCGAGCGCGATCTGGGGCTGGCCCCGGGCCAGAATCATGGCCCGCTCCAGAACGTTGCGCATCTCGCGGACGTTCCCGGGCCAGGGCGCCGACAGCAGACGGTCGAGCGCTTCCGTGGAGCATTCCGACGGCGAGCCGGGGAGCTGCTGGTGCAGATCGGTCAGGATGCGGGTGAGCAGGGCGATGCGGTCTTCGCGGGACCGGTCACGCACCGCCGGGAGCTTGAGCGGCATGACCGACAGCCGGTAATAGAGATCCTCCCGGAAGCGGCCGGCATTGACGTCCGACACCAGGTCCCGGTTGGTCGCGGCGATGAGGCGGACGTCCACGGTGAGCTCCCGCGTGCCCCCCAGCCGCCGGAAGGACTTGGTTTCCAGCACCTTCAGGAGCTTGGGCTGGAGCTCGGCCGCCAGGTCTCCGATCTCGTCCAGAAACAGCGTCCCGCCGTCCGCCAGCTCGAACAACCCTTGCTTCTTCTCCTTGGCATCCGTGAACGCGCCGCGCTCGTGCCCGAACAGCTCCGAATCGAGGAAGGTGGCGGACAGGCCGGCGCAATTCACTTCAATGAAGGGACCGCTCGACCGGGGGCTCATCCGGTGGACCAGCCGCGCCGCCCATCCCTTGCCCGTCCCGCTCTCGCCGGTGAGCAGCGCCGTCGTCCGCTCGCTCGCCGCGAGAAGCTTCACCTGCCGGGCGAGCTCCTGCATGGTGGACGACACGCCGAGCCCGTCCAGGCCTTCCCCGTCCACGCCCGCGGCCAGGCGCTCGTTCTGGCGGCGCAGGCGGACTTTTTCCGAAATCCGCGCCACCGCGGCTGCCAGGTGCGGCATGTCCACCGGCTTGGTGAGGAAATTCTCGGCGCCCATCTGCATCGCCTGCACCGCGGTCTGGATGTCCCCCTGACCCGTCAGCAGGATGACCGCGGCGTTCTTGGCTTTCAGCGCTTCCAGGCCTGAAAGTCCTGAGGCATCCGGAAGATGGAGGTCCAGCACTACGACGTCGGGGCGCACGCGATCGAAGGTTTCCAGTCCCTCCTTCACCGTGCCTTCGCGATAGACCTCGGAGCCCAGACGCTCGAAATACGCCCCGATGGAGCGGAGCACCCCTTCGTCGTCGTCGATGAGCAGGACGCTATCGGCCATTGGAGCTCCCTTTCCCGATGCCTCCCGGGACGGTGGCGGGATCCACGAGAACGGTCAGGGCACCCGGCAGGACGTCGATGTCGAAGGGCGTCGAACCGACCAGCTCCCCGTCGAGCTGGACCGGACGCGGCGTGCCATCGGGCACTTCCACACTGACGCTCCGGCCCCGGGCACTCCAGATCCGCCCTGTTGCGTCGGTGGCGCCACGGGTGCGCAGGAACGTCGCGAACGACACCACGCTGTCCCAGGCGCCATCGGCGCGGAGGGCGACGACATCGAGCACACCGTCGTTGGGCCAGACGGCGGGAGACACGTTCACCACGCGCGGGACCAGCTCCCGGCAGTTCGCGACCAGCACCATGGCGGCGTCCACCTCGTGCACGACGCCGTCGACGGTGACGCGGTGTGTCACGCTCTTGACCTGCGGCAGCGTGGTGAGCGCCTTGATGAAATAGGCGGCGATCTTCCAGCGGCGCTTGAACATGGTGTCCGTGGCCGCCATGATCTGCGCGTCGTACCCGGTGCCGGCGCAGACCGCGAAGAAATGATCTCCGTCGGCACGCGGCATCCGCCCCAGATCCATGGTATAGGGAATCCCCTTCAGGATCGCGCGGGCGGCGCGCACGGGGTCGATCGGCAGACGGAGATTCCGGGCCAGGATGTTGCCGGTTCCTCCCGCCACCAGCCCCAGAGGGATCCCGCTGCCGACCAGCCCCGCGGCCACCTGCATCGCGGTGCCGTCCCCGCCCACGGACAGGAGTGCGTCGAACCCTCCCTTCCCCTCGCCGGCGGCTTCGGTCGCGAAGCGGCGCGCATCGCCCGGCGCGGCCGTGGCGAGCACCTCCACACGCCACCCCCCGCTGCGCAGCGTGTCGCGGACCGCCAGGACGGCGCGGGCGTCGGTGCGGGCCGCGGCGGGATTGGTGATCAGGAGCACTCGCGGCACTAGTAGCGGCGCTCCCAGAACAGGTCGAGTCCGATCTGACGGGTAGCGCCGGACGTACCTGAGAGGCCACCCGCGACACCGTTGAAGTACGTCAAGTTGCAGTTGGTCACCGGCTCGAAGCTCGCCTCCGTCCGCCACTCCGGGCTGATCCGGAATTGGAGGCTGGCGCCCAGACTGTTGCTCAGATCGACCGATCCACCGGTCCCGTTCCCCCCGCAATAGCCCGCGTTCAAGACCAGGAAGGTCTTGCGGCCAATCTGCCATCCGGCCGCGAGCTGGGCTCCCGAGAGACCAGTCCCCGTCCCGCTCTCCGGGCGAAGCTCGAAGTAGTCGATCGGAATGCCGAGATCGGACACCACGCTCTGTTCCAGCTGACCGGAGACCAGGCTGGCGACGGCGGAGGTCACCATCGCACCACGGCTGGCCACCGCCCCCTGCGCACCGCCGATCGGGGCCGACGGCTGACCGAAGAGGAGGTAGGAGATGATCTCCGTCTGGGACATGTTGGGCTGGTCGGCCGACAGGCTCAGTTTGGGCACGAGCAGGGTGCCGCCGATGTTGGCGGTCACGGTGATGTTCTCGGGCCCCTGAGTCAACCCCGTGGGGGTCGCTCCCACGTGGACCACATGGGTGGCGCGGATGTTCAGCCCGGCGTCCAGATCAGGGGTTCCGAAAAACGTCACCGTCCCCTGCGTCACGGTGAAGTCCTTCGTCACGGGCTTCAAGGTCAACCGGTAGGTGCCCCGTGGCGTCTGCAGCGTACCGCTGATCAGATAGTTCTTCAACCGCTTGTTCATTTCGACCGCGCCCGCGAGCTGGATGTTCGCCTCGGTGGAGCGGAGCCACACGTCGTTCCCCATCGTGAGATGCAGGCCGTCGATCCGCAAACTGTCCAGAAAAACGCTCTGAAACGCGGGGCCCAGGCGCTCCCGCCGGATCAGCTCGGCGAGCGACGTGTCGATCAACGACGCGATCCAGGGATCCGGGGAGTCCAGGTTGATCACACGCTTGTTCACGAGGTCCGCGAAATAGAGTACGCCGCTCGTCACCGTGCCCCGGCCCTTGAGCGACGCGCCGAACACCGGACCGGTGAGATCCAGCTCCGCCGTGGCCGTGACGGCGAGCGAGTTCCGGATATCCAGGGCCTTGAAGCGGTCCGCCGAGATGTGGAGTGCCAGGAGCGGCTTGGAGAGCTGGTCCAGCCGCACGTATCCCGTGACGGTCGCGGAGCCGCGGTCACTCCGGGCGGTCAGGGACTGCACGGTGATGGTATCGCCGGACAACCGGAACCGGCCCGCGAGCTGCTCGTATCGGGCGCCGATCGAGGGGATGGTGGCAGCGGCCGAGTCGATGGCGATGGTCCCGTCGAGGTGCGGCGCATCCCAGGTGCCGCGGATGCCGGCGTCCGCTGAGAGGTAGCCGCCCACACGTTTCAGGGTCGGGGTCACCGCTTCGAGGACGGAGAGGTCCACCGAATCGGCCACGGCCCGGACCATCAGCGTGTCGGGAAGCTGCCGGTGCTCCACCCGTTCCAGCGCCAGATCGAGCGGCAGGTGGGCCGTCAGGTTGAGCACTCGCTGACCCGACCGCCACACGTGCATCGTCCCGTCCAGACGCTGATCCCGATACTCGACCGTTCCGTCCACGTACGGAGTGCTGAAATCACCGAACGACGCCCCCGACATGGCGAACGAGCCGGTGTAGGTCGGCCGCGCGCGGGTGCCGGCGATGCCCAGCGTGGCGGTCATCGTGCCGCCGACGCCGGTGGTGTCCCGCTCCAGGAGCGCGTAAATCCCGGCGATGGGCACGCCGACGGCCTGCAGGGTGGCCTGTCCCGGGCCCTCCTGCCGCAAGTCCGCCTGCCCCGACAGCTTCCCCTGGCCTCCCTTCTGGGTCAGGGAAATCCGGCCGACGCGGATCGCGGTGTCGGTGACCGCGACATCCACCGGCTGGTCGAGCGTCCACGAACCCCCGGGCGCCTCGAGGCCCAGCGAGTCCACCCCGACGGCGGTCAGGTCACTCGCCCGGCGCAGGCGCCCCCCGGCGGAGATGGTGGCCAGGTCTCCAAGACCGGAGCGCAGTGCCCAGGTGAGCGAATCAGGGGTCCCTTGAGCGGCCAGACGGGCGCCCGACAGCTGCTCACCGAAACCCCGCGCCGAATCGAACACCACGTCGCCGGCGAAACGGGGCACGGGCCCCGGCAACAGCTGGAGGTGCGCGAGGGCTCCGGAGAACATCAGCCCGCGGGCCTGGAGCCGGTCGAATGATCCCCGCACCGTCATCGTGAGAGAATCGAGCGCTCCGTCCAGGGTCACACTGGCGCGGGCATCTCCCACGACCGGGGCGAGGGTGCCGTCGGGCGCCCGGCTCCGTCCGGTGATCCAGGTCAGCAGGGAGTCGAGGCCATCGACCGAGTCGGCCTCGATGTCGATGATCAACGAACCGCCCGCGGGACGGTGCCAGCCGATGTCCCCCAGCCCGGTCACGCGGATACCGGGCTGATGGAGCAGCAACGAATCGATGTAGAACCGGTTATCCGCGAACCGGGCGCCGAGGTAACCGCCGTCGAGCGCCGCACCCGCCACCATCGAGGGATCGAGCGTCGCCTCGAACGCACCGGCCGGCGCCCGCCCGCTGTCCGCCTCGAGCGTGCCCTTCCCGTGTCCCGACAGACGGGAAGGAGGCGCTCCCGCAATCCAATCCTCCGGATCGAGGTCGCTCCAGGTCAGCTCGGCATTCCGGCCGGCGAAATGGCCGGGGCTCAAGTCCAGCGTGCCGTCGGCCTTGACGTGTCCATCGCCCGAGATCCCGGCGAGATCCACGTGGGTCGACAGTGCCCCCGGCGTGCCCGTCGCCTGGATGGTGCCGGCGGCCGATCCCTGCACCGTGAGACCGGGGAAGCTCGAGTGGAGACCGTCGAACGAGAGCGTGTCGGCGGTGAGGTCCACGGAAACGCCCAGCGTGTCGGTGCGCGAGTCGAAGGCCAGGGAGCCGCGGGCCACGGTAGCCGGCGAGGCACCGTCATGCTGCCGGAGCGCGCCGGCGAAGTGGACGTTACGAATGCGGCCCGTGAGCGTGCCGGACGCGTCCAGGGTGCCGTGGAGGGGAAGGCCCGGAATCACACGCCGGGCGGTGCCGAGATCGATGTCCGCCGACCGGACGGTGAACGGCGAGAACCGGAGCCCGAGAGGAGCGCCGGCGCCCACCGTGCCGCTGCCCTGAATCCGCGACACCGGCCACCCCGGCACCAGGGAGTCACGGAACGTCCAGTCGACGTCCAGCGCCATCGCGTCGATGTCCCCGTCGACGGTGGTGTGTCCATCGAGCCTCCCAAGAAACGGCAGCGAGTCGATGAACGGTTCAGCGAACGACAGATCGAAGTTCTGGGCCGTCAGGTCCCCGGCGTGCAGGGCCGCGATGCCGACGCCGGCGCGGGAGAGCGCTGTCACGTGACCCGTGAGCCGTCCACCCTGATACGTCAGGTCGAGGGGGTCGAGATGAATCTCGAGGAGGTCCTCGCCGTGGGAGCGTACCTGCGCGACGCCGTGATAGACCGCGCCGGCCGGGAAACCGGGAACGATGAACCGCAGGTCGGAGAGCGTCGCGCTGTCCGCGTGCACGTCCAGATCGTAGAGGATGGGTCCGTGAGGCCAACGGAACTTGCCCGTGAGCGTCGCCCGGGTGCCCGGGAGGCCCACCAGGGGGAAATTCGCGTCGAGTGAGTCCCCCGCGATGATGGCGCGGCCCGCGAGGTGACGCACCACCACCTTGGGGTCACTCACCAGGGTCGACAAGGAATCGACGTCGATCCGGATCCCCTTCTCCGTGGGCGACGAGATCCGGAGTGCACGCACCGATGCGTTCACGTGATCGAAGCGCCGCACCCGGCGGCGTCCATCCGCTCCCGCGTTCTCGATTTCGGCCGCCGAGTCGGACGGCGCCGGTCTCGACTGTAGGCGCAGGAGCACGGTGCCGTCCTCGATGCGCACGTTCCGCAGGAGCACCAGCGCCGCCGGCGTCCGGCTCGGCGGACCATGATGCTCGCCGAGATGCAGCAGCTCCTCGATGTCGAGGCGGCCATTCCTGTGCTGCAGGAGGTTCACGTACGGGTGATCCAGCGTGACGTCCCGGAGGACGATGCGTCCCCCCAGGAGGTCCAGCAGCCGGTACGACAGGCCCACCTGCGGCAGCTCCGCCACCAGCGTCGAATCGGGATCGTAGAGCCTGACCTCGTTGAGCTGCAGATCCGTCAGGAGAGAGCCATGCACGCCGCCGATTTCGATGCGCCCGCCGACCGCCGTCGCCGCCGCGGACTTCGCGACGGCGCCGAGCAGCGCCCGCCCCGCCGCCGTGTTCACCAGCCCCGAGAGCGTACCGAGGAAGCAGGCGAGCAGCCCGGCGATGATCCACAGGAGGACCGCGAGCGAGCGGCGCACTAGAACGCCTGCCCCACTGCGAATTGGAAGAACACCCGCCGCCAGAATGAAGACGGAGTCGGCGGCTGATACGCGGCGTCACGGATCGACAGCAGGTGGCTCTTCGGATCGACGTAGTAGAGCACACCGGTTTCGGTTCTGTGTCCCCGATAGGCCGCATCCAGACGGACCGGGCCGAGGGGCGTCGTGAACCGGAGCCCCGCACCCGGGGTGACCCGCAATCCCGAGATGGGGGTGAGCACGTCGCCCCGCTCCCAGACCTGGCCCACGTCGACGAAGAGGGCCACGCGCATCCGGTCCGGAAGGATAGGAGTCGCGAACCGGAGCTCGGCATTCATGACCACCACCGCGTTGCCGCCCAGCGGCGCCGTATGGAGGGTGTTCCAGATCGTGTCCTGCCCCTGGAGGCGATAGCCCTTCGAAGCGGTGGTGTCGGTGATGAAGTAGCCGGTGGGGCCCAGCTCGTTACGACCGTACCCGCGGACCGAGTTCGGCCCCCCCGCGTAGAAGCGTTGCTCCAGGGGCACGAACTTCGTGCTCTGGCCCGCCAGGGGAGAGGTGCCGCCCAGGATCATGCCGCCCCGCACCCGCCACGCGAACACGCCGCTGCGCCCCAGCGGGAAGTACTGGGAATACTCGAGCTCCCCGCGGTTGAAATCGTAGAAGGGATCGGCGCCCACGAACCGGGAGGAATGGGTGAAATTCAGGGTGAATCGGCTTCCCTCCGTAGGATCGAGAACCGAGTTGACCTGGTCCCGCACGGCGGTGGCGCTCACCGCGGCGAAGCGCTTGGTGTTCACCAGCTGCGACTGGTCCTGCGCATCACAGGCCTGGAAGAGGGCGCACAGCAGGCCATTGCTCGCGATGGTCCGTCCGACTGAAATCCCGTACCCGACGGAGACCGGCACGTCCCGGTGGGCGTTGAACACGACACCCACGTTCGCGCCCACGTCCTGGCGGGTATAGATCCGGTACTCCGAGCGCCGTTCCCCCAGAAGTGTCAGCGATCCGGTATGGCGAGGGGAGAGGAACGACGGCTGGGACAGCGTTGCCGAGAGTGTGTAGTTCAGCGTGTCCGCGGTGGAGTCGTTCAACAAGTATCCACAGACGTTCTTCTCGAGTCCCCAGTTAGTCGGGTACCCCACGCCGAGTTTGGAAACGCTGCCCGTCAGGTCCAGCGAGCGCCCGCCCCCGAGGAAATCGACCGCCGACCACCCGGCCTGCGCGCGAAAGCAGTCCACCGATCCGTACCCGATGCCCCCCCGTACGGCGTGACGCGGGCCTTCAGTCACCTGGACCGCCACGTTCACCACGCTGTCGTCGGGAGCGACCGAATCCGCCGGCGCCACGGTGACGCTGCCGAAGAGGCCCAGGCTGTACAGGTTGCGCTGGCTCTCGTAGATCTGATCCTGCCGGTACATGTCCGCGGATCGGAGCGGGATCGCGTGCATCACGGTCGACGTGTCGACCCGCTTGAGACCCTGGACTCTGATGGTGCCCACTCTCGCGAACGACCCCGGCTGGGCGTCGAGCTCCACCGTCGCCGTCAGGCTGTCGGCGTTCGAGTCGAAGTTCCGGAGGACCTCCGCCGCCGGGTGTCCCAGGTTCTGGAGCCGCGAAACGATCGAGTCGGCGGATGCCTGAAACAGAAAGCGGTTGAACGGCGCCCCCACCTTGAGCGGCAGACCCCCGCGGAGGACGGTGGTGTCGAGGATCCCGTCCACGCCGGTAATGGTCATCCGGGTCACGCGGACCGGAGGCCCTTCGGTGATCCGGAACGTGATCCACGCGGCGTCGTCGGTCCGGTCCACGAGCGTGTCGATCCGCGCCCGCATGTAGCCGCTCTGCCGGTAGAGCAGCAGCAAGCGCACCACATCCCGCCGGAACTCGATCTCATCGAGGTACCGCTTCTCCCCCAGCCCGAGCCACCGCACCCACCACACCCGGGCCAACCAGGCCGAGGGCGTCGTGGCGATGGCCGATCTCAGGGTGTAACTGTCGATCGACTTGTTTCCTTCGAAGGACAGCCCACGGACGACCCGCTGGTCGTTCTGAGCAGCGAGGGGGGCCAGAGGAGCCGCGAGGGTCACTGCGGCGAGCAGAGCCATCGTACCTGAGCGCAATTGACGTGACTTTATAAGTCCTGTATGTTGGGCAACTTCCGTCGCACTGTCAACCTTTTCGACACCATCTCATGCGCATTCAGACCCTACTGCTCGCACTCTCGTTCCCCCTCTCGGCCGTCTCCACACTGGTCGCCCAGTCGCCAGCGCCCCCTCCCCGGAGTAGACCCCTGCGTGGGTCACTCGAAAAGCGGCTCAACGCCCTGCTCGACCAGGCGCCGTTCGACCGGGCCCAGTGGGGCGTCTACGTCATCGACGACCAGGGGCGAGTGCGCTTCCAGCGCGACGGCGACCGCTATCGCGTGCCGGCGAGCAACACCAAGCTCGTCGTAACGTCGACGGCGACGGTGCTCCTCCCTCCCGACTACCGGGTGCGCACCAGTCTCTACACCAACGGCACCCTCTCCGCCGGCGTGCTGTCCGGAGACTTGGTCCTCTACGGCCGGGGCGACCCGACCTTCTCGGAGCGGTGCTTCGGCATCGATACGCTCGCTGCAGGCGCCTGCGACTCGGCCTTCACCGCGATGGACGCCATCGCCGAGTCACTCTGGGCAAGAGGCGTGCGACGGATCGACGGCAAGCTGGTCGGGGACGGCTCGTACTTCGAACCGACGCTGACGGCACCCGGTTGGAGCGCCTGGGACCTGAACTGGTGGTATGCGGCGCCGGTGTCGGGACTCGGCTTTCACGACAACAGCGTGGACTTTCACATCGCCCCGGGAGCCGCGGTCGACGCACCCCCGACGGTCACCTGGTCACCCGACGTCGGCCTGATCACGTTCGAGAACCGGGCCCGCACGGTGCCGCAGGACTCGGGGTCTTCCATCGGAGATGAGTTTTACCGGACACCGGGCACTCTGAACATCTGGGCGAACGGCACGGTGGCCCTGGGCCGCAAGCCCTGGATCGAGAGCTTCGCCCTTCCCGACCCCAACCTCTATGCGGCGCGCGCGCTCGAGACCGCCCTGGCGAAGCGCGGGATCTCGGTCCTGGGGGGAGCGGCCAGCACCACGGATTCGCTGGCGTACCGCAGCGTCCGGGGCACCCCGGCACTGGTGGAGTATCTGGGGCGCCCGCTGCCCGACATCATTTTCCCGATTCTCAATACCAGCCAGAACTGGTTCGCTGAGATGCTGCTGAAGATCCTGGGACGGGAGTTCCGGGGAGAGGGCTCGTGGGAGGCGGGGCTGGACGTCGAACGCCGGTTCCTGATCGACTCGGTCCACATCGATTCGACGGCCTTCTCGCTGGAGGATGGTTCGGGGCTCTCGGCCGGCAACCTGGTCACCCCCCACGCGTTCGTGCAGCTCCTGGCCTACATGCACCGGCACCCCAGGCGGGCGCCCTTCATGGCCGGCCTGCCCCACGCCGCCCGACCCGGCTCACTCCTCAGACGCTTCACCGGCACCCCGGTGGACAGCCTCGTGGTGGCCAAAACCGGCAGCATCGACCGCGTCAATTCGCTCTCGGGGTACATCGAAAAGCCCGGCGGGAAGACCTGGACGTTCAGCATTCAGGCCAATACGCATGACGTCGGCAGTCGTGCCATGCTTGCCCAGATCGATTCGATCGTCGTGGAGATTGGGAAAACCAAGTAACAAGAAAGACGTCAAGAAACACTACGTCGAGAAGCAATGCGTCGAGAAGCACTACGTTTACGTCTTGCTTCTTGACGCCTTGTCTCTTGACGCTTTGCTTCTCGACGCCTTTTTGTAGTTAGTCGTCCTTCTGCCCGAAGATGGCCATGTTCGAGCTGTGCCCCGGCTCGAATTTCGCGGACGGGTTGATGAGGTGGACGGCGTGGTTCACGGCGATGGACGCCTCAGCGACGCCCGTGGCGATGAGCTTCAGCTTCCCGGGATACGTCGCCATGTCCCCGGCCGCGTAGATCCCGGGGATGTTGGTGGACATGGTCTGATTCACTTTGATCTCGTGCTTCTCCGTCTCGAGCCCCCACTCCGCGATCGCTCCCAGGGATGAGACGAACCCCAGCTGGGGCAGCACGCAGTCCATCGGCAGCGTCTCTTCGGTCTTGGTCTGGTTGTTGTGGATGACCACCTTCTCAATCCGGCCCCCGCCCTGAATGGCCTTCAGCTCCCAGAAGGTCCTCAGCTCCACCTGTTTCGCCGCGTGCATCTTCTGCACCTGGTCCACCGTGGCCTGATGGGCCCGGAACCCGTCCCGCCGGTGAATCATCAGGATCGACTGCGCGATCGGGTGCAGGTTGACCGTCCAGTCGAACGCCGAGTCTCCCCCGCCCACGATGAGTACGCGCTTTCCCTTGAAGACCTTCGGGTCGAGCACGCGATCGTGCAGACCCTTCCCCAGCCATTGATCGGCGTCCTTCAACGGCAGCTTGCGCGGGGTAAACGCGCCGATGCCTCCGGCGATGATCACGGTGCGGGAGGGGAACTGGTCCTGGTCGGTCGTAATGATGAAGAGCGGGCGGCCGTCGTCCTCCTTCTTCAGCCCGATGACCTTCTGCCCCAGATGCACCGGGGCCCGGAACTGGGCCGCCTGCTCGGCGAGGCCTTTCACCAGGTCCTTGGCGAGGATCTTGGGGAAGCCGGCGACGTCGAAGATGTATTTCTCAGGATAGAGGGCCGCGAGCTGACCGCCCACCTGGTCCAGGTTGTCGATGATCCGGCAGGTGGCACCACGCATCCCGGCGTAAAAGGCGCCGAACAACCCGGTGGGCCCGGCGCCGATGATGGTGATGTCCACGAGGTCTTGCATGGGCCCAACGGTAACGGGGGAGTCGTCAGGCGAGCAAGACGGCCGTCCTCGCACCGGCTTCTCGCGCGGGACCTTTTGACCCCATAGGTTCCAGCGCGTGAAGATCTATACGAAGACGGGAGACGCCGGAGACACCGGCCTGTTCGGGGGGGGGCGGGTGCCCAAGGACCATCCCCGGGTTGCCGCCTATGGTGAAGTCGACTCCCTGAACGCCGCGATCGGGTTCGCGTCCTCGCTGGACCCGGTCGCCTGGGAGGCCCCGCTGCTCGAGGCGATCCAGCGGGACCTCTTCACGGCGGGTGCCATCCTTGCGACACCCGATCCCACGAAACCGAAGACACCACCGGCCCCGGTGACCCCCGCCCGGATCACGGCCCTCGAGCAGGCGATCGACCGCCTCGAACAGGGGCTACCGCCGCTCGACCGCTTCATTCTTCCGGGGGGTGGGCCGAAGGGCGCGGCCCTCCACGTCGCCCGGACCAGCTGTCGCCGGGCCGAGCGGGCCGTGGTGGGGCTGGCCCGGAGCGAGTCGATACCGAAGGAAGTCCTGATCTACC
>DATEGY010000136.1:0-7697 GCA_035279865.1 Gemmatimonadales bacterium
ATCTTGGTGCCCAACTTACTGGTTTGACTGGACGCGGCGCAACAGTTCGGCCTCGTCGATCACGGGAACGCCCAGTGCCTTGGCCCGGTCGAGCTTCGAACCGGCGTCCGCGCCGGCGACCACCGCGGTCGTCTGCCGGGACACCGAGCTCGCGACGTGCCCCCCCGCGCCGGTGATCAGGTCGGTGGCGGCTCGGCGGGACAGGGTGGGGAGGGTGCCCGTTACCACGTAGGTCTGTCCGGCCAGGCGGCCCCCCTCGGCACCCGCGGCTACGGGTTCCACCATGGTCAACCCGGCGGACGAGAGCCGGGCGATGAGCCTCTCGTTCCGGGGCTCCTGGAAGAAATGCCACACCGCCTCGGCAATGGCGGGGCCGACGCCGCGGATCCCGCCGATGGACTCGGCCGACGCCGAGGCCAGGGCAGGCATGGAGGAGAACTGGCGGGCAAGCAGCTTGGCCCCCTGAGCCCCGACGTGGCGCAGCCCCAGGGCATACAGGACCACGGACAGGGCTTGCGGCTTCGTAGCCGCAATGGCGTCCACCAGCAGCCGGGCCGACTTCGCGGCGAAGCCTTCGAGTCCCTGCAACTGGTCGGTCGTGAGCCCGTAGAGATCGGCGACGTCGTGAATCAGCCCCGCATCCAGAAACGCCCGCACCCGCTCGTAGCCCAGGCCGCGAATATCCATCGCCATGGCGAAGTGGACGATCGATTCGAGGACCCGGCCGGGGCAGGAGACGTTGGGGCAGTAGGACATCACTTCGTCCTGCGGGTGCTCCACGTCGGAGCCGCACCGCGGGCACTTCTCGGGCATCTGGAAAGGGACTTCGGTGCCGGTGCGGCGCTCGCGCACGGGGCCGAGGACCTGGGGGATCACCTCGCCGGCGCGGGTGACTTCGACCCAGTCTCCAATCCGGATGTCGCGGGCGGCGATGAGGTCCGCGTTGTGCAGCGTGGCATTGGAGACGGTGGCCCCGCCGATGTCCACGGGCTCGAGCATGGCGAAGGGGTTGAGCGCTCCGGTCCGGCCGACGTTGATCCCGATATCGATCAGCTTCGTGATCTGGACTTCGGGTGCGAACTTGCGCGCGATGGCCCAGCGGGGCTCCCGGTCTCCCACCACGCCCAGCTCGTCGTGCAGGCGTCGCTGGTTCACTTTCACCACCACGCCGTCGGCCCCGTAGTCGAGGGTGGGCAGCAGGGCTTCGAGTTCGGCGATCACCTGCTGCGCGGTGGCGAGGTCCGGCACGGTCCGGTGATGTGACTCCACCGGGAAGCCCCACTTCACCAGGGTGGCCAGAAGCTCCTCCTGTGTGTCGAAGGGGAGGGCGTTGCCCGGAGCTTCGACGTGGAAGCAGAACATCCGGAGCTTGCGGGACCGGGTGACCTTGGGATCGAGCTGGCGGAGCGATCCGGCCGCCGAGTTCCGCGGATTCGCGAAGGCCGGCTCGCCGGCCGCCTCGCGCTCGGCGTTGAGCGCCAGGAACCGTGAGTTCTCAAAGTAGACCTCGCCCCGGACCTCCATGAGGTCGGGCCACCCCTTCCCGTCGAGCCTGAGAGGTACGTCGCGGATCGTTTTCAGGTTCGGGGTGATGTCCTCGCCCTCGACGCCGTTGCCCCGCGTCGCCCCCGTCACCAGCACGCCCTTCCGGTAGGTGAGGCACACGGCCGCGCCGTCGATCTTCACCTCGAGCGTGTACCCGCCCTTGGTCACTTCGGGGGCCAGCCGGGCGTTTCGCTCTTCCCACGCCACGAGCTCGGCCGGGTCGAAGGCATTGTCGAGCGACAGCATGGGGACCAAGTGGCGGTGCTTCTTGAACGCGGCGGACGGCTGCGCGCCCACGCGCTGGGTGGGGGAGTCGGGAACCGCGAGCTCGGGATGTGCGGCTTCGAGGGCCTGCAGCTCCTGGAAGAGACGGTCGTATTCGGCGTCCGACATTTCGGGGCGGTCGGCGACGTAGTAGGCGCGCGCCGCCCGCTCGAGGATGTGCCGCAGAGTGGCGGCGCGGGCCGCCGGGTCCGTCACCGGCCTTTGGCTTCTTCCTGAATGACGGCGAGCGCGACGCCCACCAGCCGGTCCAGCTCTTCCGCCGACGCGCGGGGCAGGGCACCCTCGGCCCACGCACCCTGGCGCTGTCCGACGGCATCCATCAGGCGGCGCAGGAACGAGAGCAGAGCCACGCCTTCGAGCTCCAGGTGGTGGGCCTCCTTGCTCTCGGGGTCCCGATGCCTGAGGGCCAGCCGCTCGTACCGGTGGGCGTTGCGCAGGGACTGCGCCGTCAGGGAGGCGACCACCTGGACGAACCGGACATCCGAGTCCGAGAAGGTCGGGCCGTCACGGAAGGTGCGGAGGAAAATCGCGCCGATGGCCACGCCGCGCCAATTGATCGGCACGACCGTGATCGATTTGACGCGTCTGTTCACGAGATCGGCGCGCACGTGCTTGAGCGACGGATCGTTCGCCGCATCCGGGATGAACACCGTCTCGGCGCCCTGGATGGCCCGCTTGAGCTCGGGGTAGCGTTCCAGATCCACGACGTAGTTCCGGATGGTCGGGTCTTCGTACGACGCCACCAGCCGCACCGACTTTCCGCCGCGCTCGGCCAGGAAGATCGAGCAGCGGTCGAGTCCGAACGCCTCGCCCAGCTTTCGGGCGATGGACTGGAGGATGTCGGTGAAGTGGAGGGTGCCGGAGACTTCCTTGAGGATCTCGATCACGGCGAGGAGATGCTTCCGCTCGTGCTCGAGCTCGGCGATCCGCGCCGCGAGGCGCTCGCCCTCCGCGTGGGTGAGCGCCGAGGAGATGGTCATGGCAACTAGTTTGTGGGCGCAACCCCGCTTCCGTCAAGGACTTAAATGTGACGGAGCCGGTCCTTCGCGTCGCCCTTCTTGTCGTTCTTCAAGTCCGCGAGCGCTTCCGCCGCCCACGCCTTGTAGGTGGGGTCCATGGGGTCGCCGACCGGGAGGGTGCCGATGGACTCGAGCAGGGCGGTGGCCTGCGGAATGGAATCGAGATCCACGTAGACGGCCGCGAGGGCCAGGCGGTGATAGATATGGGTGGGATTGTGCTTCACGGCGCGGGAGAGATACTTCACCGCGTCGTCCCAGCTCGCCTTGTCCATGAACCCACCGCCGAACAGGGCTTTGGCGAAGAACCGCTGGAAGCCGGAGAGCCGCTTCACCTCCGCGTTCCACTGCCCCAGGATGTGTTCTGCGCCGTCGTGGGCCGAGTCCAGCTGGAGGGTGTGGACCGCCTCGTCGTAGATGAGTTTGGCGTACTTGATCCGCTCCTTGCTGCCCTTGGTCAGCGAGAGCCGACCCAGAACGAGGGCGAGGGCGAAGTGCCCGTTCTCGCCGTTGGAGTCGAGCTGCACGGCACGGTCGGCCCAGCCGCGGCCCACCGAGTAGAGGCTGTCGCGGCGGGACGAGAGGGAGTCGCCCTGGAGCTGCTTCGCGACGTCGGCAATTTCGCGGGCCGCTTTCCAGTTGGCTTCGTAGGCGTTCGAGTCGATCTTCAGCGCGTCCTGGTACTGCGCCAGGGCGGCGGCCGATTGCAGAGCGGCGCGCAGGGAGTCCCCGCGGGCGATGTGCGTGGCGACGGTCTCCTGAGCCGAGCCCGGGACGGCCGGGACGGCCGCGGTGGCGGCAAGGCAGAGAGTCGCGAGCAGGACTGAGCGCATCACACGGTCTTTCGGCGGAGTGAGGTTTCAATGTTCGTCGTCCCTCTGATCGAACGCAAGCGCGACGGCGCGGCGCTGACCGCCGAGGAGTGGTCGGCCCTCATCGCGGCCTACACGGACGGCCGGATCCCGGACTATCAGGTATCCGCGCTGCTCATGGCGGTGGTGTTCCGGGGCCTCGAGCGGCACGAGCTCGCCGCGCTCACGGATGCCATGCTCGCCTCCGGGGAGCGGCTGTCGTTCGATGGATGGAATACCCCCCGAATCGACAAACACTCGACGGGCGGGGTGGGCGACAAAGTCTCCCTGGTGCTGGCGCCTCTGGTGGCCGCGTGCGGCGTGGCGGTCCCGATGATGTCCGGGCGGGGGCTGGGACATACCGGTGGAACCCTCGACAAGCTCGAAGCCATTCCAGGCTTCCGGACCGGTCTGTCGCTCTCCGAGGCGAAGGCCCAGGTCATGAAGATCGGGTGCGCGTTGATCGGGCAGACCCCGGAAATCGCGCCCGCCGACAAGCGGCTCTACGCCCTCCGCGACGTCACGGCCACCGTCGAAGCCATCCCGCTCATCGCGGCGAGCATCATGTCCAAGAAACTGGCCGAGGGATTGTCGGGACTGGTGCTCGACGTGAAGCATGGGAGTGGCGCGTTTCTCCCTCCCACCGAGAAGGGGCTGGAGCTCGCCAGGACGATGATCGCCCTGGGTGAGGACCGCGGGTGTCCCACGGTCGCCTTGCTCACCGCCATGGACCGGCCCCTGGGCCGTGCGTGCGGGAACGCGCTCGAGACCGAAGAGGCGATTCTGGCGCTCCGCGGTGAAGGACCCGAGGACCTGATGGAAGTGACCTACGCCCTCGGCGTGGAGATGCTGCTCCAGGCGAAGGTCGAAACGACCGCCAAGAAAGCGCGGAAGAAGCTCGAGTCGGTGCTGGGATCGGGACTCGCCGCGGAGAAGTTCGAACAGATCATTGAAGCCCAGGGCGGAAATCCCAAGACGCTGGACGATCCGTCGGTGCTGCCGCAGGCGGGGGCGGTCGAAGTGTTCATGGCGCCCGCGACGGGCGTGGTGCAGCGCGTGGACCCGCGCCTCATCGGGCGCGCCGTGGTGCAGCTGGGCGGGGGGCGCACCAAGGTCGACGACGTGGTGGATCCCACCGTGGGCTTCGTGATCACCGTGAAACCGGGGGACAAGGTGCTGGCGGGAGAGCCGATCGCGTCCGTGTTCGCCAAGGACCCGGCTGGGATCCAGCTCGGGTTCGACGCGCTCACGCGGGCCATCGTGATCGGGGACAAGCTCAAGGAGAAGCCGTTGCCCCTCATCTCCCACCGGGTGACCAAGGCCGGCGTAGAGGTCCTCGGCAAAGCCGCTTCCTAGGCCGTCTAGCCGCGCACCAGCTTCCGGTACTTGAGGCGGTGGGGCCGGTCGGCGTCGGCGCCCTTCCGTTTCACCAGATCCGCGTGGTAGTCCTGGAAGTTCCCCTCGAACCAGCGCACCTCTCCATCATCTTCGAAGGCCAGGATGTGCGTCGCGATGCGGTCGAGAAACCAGCGATCGTGGCTGATCACGACGACGCATCCCGCGAAGCGGAGCAGGGCGTCTTCGAGGGCGCGGAGGGTGTCCACGTCCAGATCGTTGGTCGGCTCGTCGAGGAGCAGGAGGTTGCCGCCGCTCTTCAGGAGCTTGGCGAGGTGCAGGCGGTTCCGCTCGCCGCCCGAGAGCACGCCGACCTTCTTCTGCTGGTCGGCGCCGCGGAACCCGAACGAGGCGCAGTACGCCCGCGCGTTGACGGACCGCTTTCCGAACATCAGCGTGTCCTGGCCGCCCGACACCTCCTCGTACACGGTCCGGTCGGGGGCGAGTGCCTCGCGGCTCTGATCCACGTAGGCGATCTGGACGGTCGAGCCCACGGTGAGGGATCCGCCGTCCGGCTTCTCCTGGCCCACCATCATCCGGAACAGCGTGGTCTTCCCGGCGCCGTTGGGGCCGATGATCCCGACGATGCCGCCGCGGGGCAGGGTGAAATTCAGGTTTTCGAACAGCAGGCGGTCCCCGAAGCCTTTGGTCAGGTCTTTCGCGGTCACCACGTCGTCACCGAGCCGCGGGGGCACCGGAATCAGGATCTCGGCGGTGTCGTCGCGGCGCTGCTCTTCCTCGGCGGCGAGCTGTTCGTAGGCCGTGATGCGCGCCTTCGACTTGGCCTGACGGGCCCGCGGGGCCATCCGGATCCACTCGAGCTCGCGCTCCAGGGTCTTCTGCCGCGCCGAAGCCTGCTTCTCTTCCGTGGCGAGGCGTTTCTCCTTCTGGTCGAGCCACGACGAGTAGTTGCCCTTCCAGGGAATGCCTTCGCCGCGGTCCAGCTCGAGGATCCAGCCGGCCACGTTGTCCAGGAAGTAGCGGTCGTGGGTCACCGCGATGACGCACCCGGGGTACGTGTGCAGGTGATGCTCGAGCCACGCCACCGACTCGGCGTCCAGGTGGTTGGTGGGCTCGTCGAGCAGGAGGAGCTGCGGCTGCGTCAAGAGCAGGCGGCAGAGCGCCACCCGGCGCTTCTCGCCTCCCGAGAGTTTGGTCACGTCGGCATCGCCCGGCGGCAGGCGCAGCGCGTCCATGGCGACGTCGATCTTGTTGTCGAGCTCCCAGGCGCCGGCGTGGTCGATCGATTCCTGTAACGCCCCCTGCTTCTCCAGTAACGCGGCCATGGCGTCGTCCGACATGGGTTCCGCGAACTTGGCGGAGATCTCGTTGAACTGCACCAGCAGGTCGCGGATGTGGGAGAGACCCTCTTCCACGTTTCCACGTACGTCCTTCTTGGCGTCGAGCACCGGTTCCTGCTGCAGGAAGCCGACAGTGCATCCGTCGGCGAGCTTGGCCTGGCCCAGATGGTCGTGGTCCAATCCCGCCATGATCTTGAGGAGCGAGCTCTTGCCGGCGCCGTTCGACCCCAGGATGCCGATCTTGGCGTCCGGGAAGAACGAGAGGTAGATGTCCTTGAGGATCTGGCGGGAGGGGGGCACGACCTTGCCCACGCCGGCCATCGTGTAGATGTACTGCGGATTCGCCATGGGACTCTTCGAGTTAGTGTGACCGGTCCTTCGGAACTCCGGGACCCCAATCGCGGACACTTTCCGGGTCGGGGGCGTCGCGTACTTCCGCCTCAGCTTCCTCCAGCTCTGCGCGGTCGACCCCGGGCTGCTCGCGGGTATCGGGATCGTCGCCACCGCCGAAAATGAGCCAGCCGAGCGCGGCGAGAATCAACAGGACGACGGTGAGGGCTGTGGCCATGGAGAAGAGACGACGTCTGTCTCACACGTCCAGGTTTCTCACGAACTTGGCATTCTCTTCGATGAACTTCCGGCGCGGCTCTACCTCGTCCCCCATGAGGGTCTCGAACAGCTGTGACGCCTCGAGCGCATCTTCCATCGTGACCTTGAGGATGGTCCGGGCGACCGGGTCCATGGTGGTCTTCCAGAGCTGGTCGGGGTTCATCTCGCCCAGCCCTTTGTAGCGCTGGACCATGACGTTGGCCTTCGCTTCTTCGCCGCCCCCCAGCCGCTTGGCGTAGCCGTCGCGTTCCTTCTCGTCGTAGGCGTAGAACTCCTCCTTGCCCTTGGCGACGCGGTAGAGCGGCGGCTGAGCGATGTAGATGTAGCCGGCGTCCAGGAGCGCCTTCATCTCCTTGTAGAAGAACGTCAGGAGCAGGGTCCGGATGTGGGCGCCGTCCACGTCGGCGTCGGTCATGATGATGATCTTGTGATACCGGGCGTCCTCGATCTTGAAGTCCTCGCCCACGCCCGTCCCGATGGCCGTGATCATCGTCCGGATCTCTTCATTCGATAGAATCTTGTCGATGCGGTAGAGCGGCGGCTGCGCCAGGAACACGCGGCCGGCGGTGATCAGCTGCGGCATGTGGCGGTAGATGAACGTCAGCAGCAGCGTCGCGATGTGATGACCGTCTGAATCCGCGTCCGCCAGGATGATGATGCGTCCGTACCGCAGCCGCGAGATGTCGAAGTTCTTG
>DATEGY010000137.1:0-5122 GCA_035279865.1 Gemmatimonadales bacterium
CATTCCAGCGCAGGGCCAAACCTACCGCGCCGCGCGCGCGCAGCTCGTCCAGCGGCTCGGCCTGCTCCACGATGAAGGGGGCCTGCTCTTCGCCGCGGTCCCGCGCGCTGTGGCCGCCCGTGAGCAGCAGCGCCCGGTCGGCGTAGATGACGCTGTTCAGCTTGGACCAGGCCTCCGGGAACACCAGGGCTTCGGCCGTCCCGTGGAAGTCTTCGAGGGTCAGCCGGGCGTACTCGGCGCCGCTCTTTTTCGACACCTGCCGCTTGACCACCGTGACCACCGTGGCGACCCGGATCCGCTGGTCGCTCCACTGGCCCAAGGTGGCTGTGGTCCGGGTCCCGAAAAGCTCCACCTCCGTACGGTATTTGGCGAGGGGATGCCCGGAAATGAAGAAGCCCAGCACCGCTTTCTCACGGACCAGGCGGTCATGCTCGGTCCAGGGGGCCACGTCGGGGAGGGCGAGGACCGGCTCGGGGGCGGACGGCGAGGCGTCGCCGAACAGGGCTCCCTGGCCGGCGGTGCGCTCGTTCTGGCGTACCTGGGCTTCGGCCAGGGCGCGCTCCAGGGCGGCGATCAGCTGGGCCCGGTGCCCGCCCAGGGAGTCGCAGGCGCCCGCGTCGATCAGCGCTTCGATGACCCGCTTGTTGCAGAGGCGCAGGTCGATGCGGTCGCAGAGATCGACGAGCGAGTGATATGGCCCGCCTTCTTTGCGGCCGGCGAGAATGGAAGCGATGGCGCCGGCGCCGACGTTCTTGATGGCGCCGAGTCCGAAGCGGATCCGGCGGTCGGCGACGACCGTGAACTTGAATCCCGATTCGTTCACGTCGGGAGGCAGGACGTCGAGCCCCAGCTCGCGCGCCTCGGCGATGTACTGCACCACCTTGTCGGTGTTGCCGATTTCCGACGAGAGCAGGGCCGCGAGAAACTCCGCCGGGTAGTGCGTCTTGAACCACGCCGTCTGGTACGAGAGGATCGAGTAGGCGACCGCGTGGGACTTGTTGAACCCATAGCGGCCGAAGGTCTCGATTTGCCGGGCCAGCTCTTCGATGACGGGCTTCGCGTGACCGTTCGCGATGGCCCGCTCCACGAAGCGTTTGAGCTCAGCGTCGATCAGCGCCTGGTCCTTCTTGCCCACCGCCTTCCGGAGTACGTCGGCTTCGGCGAGGGAGAAGCCCGCCAGCACGTTGGCGATCCGCATCACCTGTTCCTGATAGGTGATGACGCCATAGGTGGGTTTCAGCACCTCCTCGAGGGCCGGGTGCGGGTACTTCACCGCTTCCCGTCCCAGCTTCCGGTTGATGAAGACGAGGTGCATCCCGGTGTCCAGCGGACCGGGGCGGAGCAGGGCGTTGGCGGCCACCAGGTCGTCGAACCGGTCGCACTTCATGTTCCGCAGGCAGTCGGTGGCGAGGGGCGATTCGAACTGGAAGACGCCGGCGGTGCGGCCCGCGCGCAGCGTGGCGTAGGCGGCCGGGTCGTCGAGGGGCAACTGGTCCAGATCGATCGTGATGCCGCGCCGCTCGCGGACCATCTCGCTCGCGTCGTGAATCACCGTCAGGGTCTTGAGGCCGAGGAAGTCGATCTTCAGCATCCCGACCTTCTCGAGGCCGACCATGTCGTACTGCGTGATGATGGCGTCGTCGTCCTGGGGGGCCGTGCAGACCGGCACGTAGTCGGTCAGCGGTCCGGGAGCGATGACCACGCCGGCGGCGTGCACCGAGGAGTGCCGGGAGAGACCTTCGATCCGTTCGCCCAGGTCGAGGATCTTGCGGACCCGCTCGTCGGTCTGCGCCAGGGCTTTGAGCTCGGGCACCTTCTGCGCCGCTTCGGCGAGCGTCAGCGAGAAGGCAGGGCCGGCCGGGATCAGCTTGGTGGTCCGGTCCACCTCGCCGATGTCCATCCGCAGGGTGCGGGCGACGTCGCGGAAGGCGGCGCGGGCTTTCAAGGTCCCGAAGGTGATGATCTGGCCCACGGAATCGCGGCCGTACCGGTCGCGCACGTACTCGATCATCTCGCCCCGGCGCTCGAAGCAGAAGTCGAGGTCGATATCGGGCATCGAGACGCGTTCCGGATTGAGGAAGCGCTCGAACAGCAGGTCGAACTTGAGGGGATCGACGTTGGTGATGGCGGTGGCGTAGGCCACCAGGGATCCCGCGGCGGAGCCCCGGCCCGGGCCGACGGGGATCCCCCGCTCCCGTGCGGCTCGCATGAGGTCGGTCACGATCAGGAAGTAGCCGGCGTACCCCGTCCGCTTGATGACGTCCAGCTCGTATTCCAGGCGCTGCTTTACCGGGACGGGCAGGGGAGTACCGTAGCGCTTCACGGCCCCTTCCTGTGCCAGGTGGACCAGCAGGTCGTTGTCGGACGCGAACGCCGCGGGACGCGGGTACTGCGGCAGGAAGTACTTCTTCTCGAAGTCGAATTCGCAGAGGTTGGCGATCCGCTGCGTTTCGGACAGGAGATCAGGCTTATTCGGGAAAAGGAGCTTCATCTCCTTCTCCGACTTCACGTAGCTCTCCGAGCCGGTGAAGCGGAACCGCTTGGGATCGTCCAAGTCCTTGCCGGTGCCGATGGCCAGCAGAACGTCATGCGCCTCGGCGTCTTCCTTCATGAGGTAGTGGGCGTCGTTCGTCACCACCACCGGAAGGCCCAGCTCCTGCGCCAGCTGGAACATGCCGGCCGCGACCGTCTTTTCTTCGGCCAGTCCATGGTCCTGTACCTCCAGGAAGAACCCGTCGGGGCCGAAGAGCTTCGCGAAGTACTCGGCGGAGGCTTTGGCCTGGGCGTAGTTCTGCTGGCGGAGGTAGAGGGATACCTCGCCGGACAGGCACGCCGCCAGGCAGATGATCCCTTCCTTGTGGGCTTCGAGCACTTCCCGGTCGATCCGCGGGCGCCGGTAGAAGCCCTCGAGGAACCCGATGGACGAGAGCTTGATGAGGTTGTGGTAGCCGGCGCGGTTCTTGGCCAGGAGGACCAGATGCGAGTACGCACCGGGTGCGTCGGGGAGCTTCTCGCGGAGCTTCCGGGACCCGAAGGCCAGATACGCCTCGAAGCCCAGGATGGGGCGGATCTTCCGGGCCTTCGCCTCGCTATGGAAAGTCCACGCCCCGTGGAGATTGCCGTGGTCCGTGATGGCGAGCGAATCCATCCCCAGGGCCTGGACTCGGGTCAGGAGCTCCGGAATCCGGTTGGCGCCGTCGAGGAGGGAGTATTCGCTGTGGGTGTGGAGATGAACGAACGACATCGAAGGAAAATTATCGGCGCGGGCACGCATTGTCAAAACTCGCGTGCGACGGGAGATTTCCGCCGATGCGAGCCGTCGTCAGTCTGATCGTCGTGGCAGTCATGATGGCGCTGTTCCATCATCTCACCGCCGGAGGCCTGCTCGAAGCGCGCGCCACCCTCGCGCTCGGCTTCCTGCTCATCGCGGCCCAGCTCGGTGCCGACATCGTGTCCCGCTGGAAGCTCCCCCGGCTCACCGGGTACCTCGCGACCGGATTCGTGTTCGGCCCCGCGTGGCTCGGGTTCGTCCGGGCGGACGAAGTCCACACCCTGGAATTCATCTCCGATGCCGCGGTGGCCCTCATCGCCTTCTCGGCGGGCAGTGAGCTGGTGCTGGGTGACCTCCGGGCGCAGGGGCGGAGACTCGCCCGCCTCGCCATCGGGGGGATCGGCCTTCCGTTCCTCGTGGTGACGGCCGCGGTGCTGCTCCTGTCCCACTGGTTCCCGATCGCCCGGAATCAGCCTTTCGGCAACGTGGTCGCGATGGCGGTGGTGCTGGGCACCTGCGCGGCCGCGTTCTCGCCCGCCGCGACCATCGCCATCATGGACGAGACGGGGGCGCGCGGACCCTTCGCCCGCGGGATCCTCAATCTCACCGTCATCGGCGACGTGGTCCTCATGCTTCTCCTCACGCTGGTGCTCGAGCTGGCGCGTCCGCTCGCGCAGGCGGGGGCGGTGGACCCGAGCGCCGTTCTCAATGCGCTGCTGGGGATCGGGGCCTCGATCGGCGCCGGACTGGTGCTCGGGTGGATCGTATCCCGCTACCTGCAGGCCGTGCGGCGTGACACCGCGCTCTTTCTCGTGGTCCTGGCCTGCGTCACTGCCGAGGTTGCCCGACTCTCGCACCTCGAGGCGCTCCTGATTGCGCTGTCGGCGGGCTTCTATCTCGAGAACTTCTCACCGGTGGAGGGCGAGCGCCTGCGGGCCGAGTTGCGACGCGGCTCCCGACCCGTCTATACGGTGTTCTTCGCGCTCGCCGGTGCTTCCGTGCACCTCGACGCGCTCAGCGCGATGTTCCCGTGGGTGGTCCTGTTCGTGGTGCTGCGCGGACTGTCATTGCGCACGGCGTTCCGCTGGGCGGGCCGGTCTCCCTCGGTGGAGCCCGCGTTCGCCCGGTACGGGTGGATGGGCGTGGTGTCCCAGGCGGGGATCGCGCTGGGACTTGCGATCGTGGCGCGCCGGTCCTTCCCGGAGTGGGGAGTGTCACTCGGTGCCTTGATCGTCACAATGATCGGCGTGCATGAAGTGGTGGGGCCGATTCTGTTCAAACGGGCCCTCGGAGCCGTGGGAGAGCTCGATCTCAAGGCTCCTTCTTAGTCTCCTCCTGACCGCCGCGACGGCCAAGGCGCAGGCGCCATCACTGGAAGGCCTTCCAGCCTCCGTGCGTTCCGTGGGATTGGGAGGGGCCGGGGCCGCACTGGTCGGGGACGCGTCGGTGATCTTCGCGAATCCGGCCGGCCTGGCGACGATCCGGCACATGGCGGTCGAGGCCTCGTACGCGTCCATCCCGCGCGGTTCGGCTCTCTCGCTGGGCGCCGTGGCGATCAGGCTCTCGCGGTTCGACTGGGGCGCGGGGGCGCAGGTCCTCTCGACGCCGGGGCCGCTCAACCGGGATGACGCGGTGGTGGCCACGTCTCTCGTGTACCGGCGAGGGTTGCTCGCCTTCGGAGTCACGGGGAAGTACGCGCACGGACCGGGGACGCCGGCGGCGGGGATGTGGGCCGGGGATGTGGGGGCCGCGTTGCCCGTCTTCGACCTCTTCGCCCTGGGCGTGGCGGTGCAGAACATCGGCGGGGATTCAGGCCTTGTGCTGCCGCGGCGGGTGCGGGCGGGGTTTACC
>DATEGY010000138.1:0-4344 GCA_035279865.1 Gemmatimonadales bacterium
AGCAGGAAGACGAGATGCATGGTGAGCTCGACGCGGGCGAGCACGGTATACGAGGTGAGCTCGACGAAATGCCGGATCGTGGACCCCGGTGGCAGCGGCGCCATGGCTTGCGTCGTAGACACGCCGGCCAGTGCGGTGACCGTGGTGAACGCATAGCCGCGCGCGCGAATCGAGTCGATCAAGGGACCCAGCGCCGCGACCGTCTGGCTCCGGTCCCCGCCCCCATCGTGCAGGAGGATGATGTTGCCGCGGTCCAGCTGTTTCAGCGTGCTGTCGATGATGGTCTGTGTACCCGGGGACGACCAATCCGACGGATCGATGTGGAGCCCGACCGTGATGTAGCCGAGCTCCTGGCCGATGGAGACGGGCACCAGTTCATCCGGGGTCGTCGGTTCCGCGTCTCCGAAATACGGAGGCCGCCACAGCGCGGTCCGGCGGTTCAGGAACGCCTCGATCAACCGTTCGGTGGCCGACAGCTCGAGACGGGTCGTCCGCCGTCCGACCAGGGCCAGATTCGGATGGCTGTAGGTGTGATTGCCGATCTCCATCCCCTCCGCCAGCTCGCGCCGCAGCAGATCGGCGTGTACCTCGGCGTTCTCTCCGATCACGAAGAACGTGGCGGTGACCCCCCGCGATTCCAGCGTATCGAGGATCATCGGGGTCCACTTGCCGTCGGGGCCGTCGTCGAACGTGAAGGCGACGGCGCGCTTGCGGCGTCCGTACCGGCGAATGACGTACGTGGAGGGCGTCTGGGTGACCACTTCTCCGGTGACGGTCCGGGTAACGCTGTCCACCGTCATGGTCCGGGCGCCAAGCGTGGGCTCCGCCACCATCCGGAGAATTTCCCCCGTACCGATGAAATTGACGTCGTACCCGATCCTCATCGTATCCATCGGGGCGGGGTCGGCGGCCAGGCCGTCGCGGTGGAGTACGTTCCACAACGACGGATCCTCGGCACCGAGGCGCCAGATCGCGACGCCGGCCACCCCGCGCTGGAGCGCGTACCGGATCTCGTTCCAGGCGGTGGGGGCGTCCAGATACCACACGATGCTGGTGACGGAGTCCTTGTCGTCCCAGCTGAAGGTGGGATTCAGCGACGTCCGGTCCATGGCCGGCCGCAGGGAGTCGTCCCGCGCGAGCTGCATCACGTCCTGGAAGGTGAGTTCGGTGGCGCTTTCGGCCGTGTCGGTCCACTGATAGCCGTACTGGCCGATGCCCACGATGAGCTTGCGCGCGGGGACGCGACGCAGGGCCCGCTCCAGGTTGTCTTCGAACCAGTGCTGGCTCGCTATGGGACCGGGGTCGTCCGACGGATCGTGCTCGTCGTAATCCATCAGGAAGATCTTGTCGTCCACCTGCGCATACGCCTCCAGCGGGAATTCCGGGTCGTCACCGGGTACCGCCTGCGTCACCAGCTTGTCTTTGGGGAGTGCGGCCTTGAGCTGGCGCAGGAAAGACAGGAGCTTGGGGTGCGTCGCGCGGGGAAGCTCTTCGAAATCAATCGTCACGCCGGCGAGGCGCAGCGCCTCGACCGTGTCGACGATCATCTTGATGGCCCGCCGCCGGAACGACGGACGCCCGATCAGGCGGTCGACGGGCCCGGACTCGAAACCATCTCCGGTGGCGTTGGTGAGCATCAGGAAGATCGCCGGCTTCGGGTCTCTTGCCATCTGCTGGTAGTAGAAGACGCTGTCCTTGACCTGGATCACCAGGGGCAGCGAGTCCCCGCCGCGTTTCCTGACCAAACCCCATTCCGCCACGATCCAGTCGAGGTTGTTCTTGTTGGTGTCGAGCGACACCCGCGAGTTGTCGTCCCAGTTGACGTAGAAGCCGGCTACGGTCGGATCGGAGGGCGCGTGCGGGCGCCCCAGGCCCGGCGTGGCGGACCGGCGGCTCCCCATCTGCTCGAGGCGCCGGGCCGGCGGCGCCGGGTGCTGCTTCAGCTGCTCGAACAGCTTCTCCCGGGCTGCGATCCGCTCGCGTTCGGCACTCACCGAAATTCGCGGCTGGCGGAACTGGGCACGGACGCCCACCCGCGGTGCCCGGCCGAGGGAGTCCGCGGCCGTTTGGCGGAGGGGGAGATCGGGCAGCAGCGGCGGAATGATGAGCCCGGTGAAAACGAAAATTCCGGCCGCGATGGTGAGCGTCCCCAGCACCCACGCCCCCACCCGGACGTTGCGTCGCCGCCGTCCGGTGGGGTCCAGAAACATTTGTGTGGAGGAATGGGGCGTCACGGCGTGAAAACTAACGCCCCGGGAGGACGGGTGCCGTCAGAGCTTGAAGCGGTACCCCGTAATCATCTTCAGAATGAACCGGTCCGTACCCGGAGTCAGCCCGAACCCCGCCCCGAGGTTGAATTCCCAGTCCGGCGAGAGGTTGAGGTCCACCGCGGGGAAGATCTGCTGTTCCTGCTCGTTCAGGGGATCGAAGCCGGACAGGGGGCCCAGGGCGCCGTAGTACTCGAGGCCGAAGGTCACTTTCTCGCTGAGGTCGTAGGTGACGGACACGTTCGGCGAGAACTCGAACCCCTTCCCGGCGTTCTCCCCCTTGAGGGATTTCTCGAGCGACGGGTCGACCGCCCAGTAGAATTTCCCGGCGCGCTGATCGATGATGGGCCTGATCTCCCAGGTCCACGTGTCGGGCGAGAATGCCCGCCGCTGATACCCGATCTCCTGTGAGAGACTCACCCCCACCGGCCAGTGCCAGCTCTCCGGGATCCGGAACCGCGGCCGGATGTGGTCTCCCACCCAGTCCCACCCCTGCCCCGCACGCGCGCTCGTGAAGACGTAGAAACCCGTTTCGAACCAGGGCGTGAACCCGTGCGTGATCTCGATCGTCTCGTGCAGGGCGTGCCGCGTGGGATACATCCCGTCGACGACTGTGGACCGGCCGTCGAACGTGAAATTCGAGTGCAGCTCGAACATGGTGCGATGGGGATCGACCAGGTCGGCGCCATAGACCTGGATCTCGTAGTTGTCCTGGGCCGAGAGCCGAGCGGCGGCGAGGACCAGAGCGACGGCGAGTATTTTCATCGTGCCAAGATACGCGGCCACGGCTGTGGGCGTTGGCGGGCCAGCACTCCCCGCACATCTTTCGGACTGTGAAAACCTCCCCTCCCCTCTCCAAAGACGCCCGCGCCGCCGTCTGGGCCGGCTTCCTCGGCTGGACCCTCGACGCGTTCGATTTCTTCCTGGTGGTAATGACGCTCACCGCCATTGCCCAGGAGTTCCACCGCACGGACCACGAAATCGCCTGGTCGTTGACGCTCACACTGCTCGCCCGCCCGGTGGGAGCCCTGATTTTCGGCCTCCTGTCGGACCGGTACGGCCGCCGGCTCCCGCTGATGATCAACCTCGTCTTCTATGCCCTGATCGAGGTGCTCACCGGGTTTTCGACCAGCTATGGTGCCTTCCTGGTGCTGCGTGCCCTGTTCGGCATCGGGATGGGCGGTGAGTGGGGCGTCGGAGCGTCGTTGGTCATGGAGAAGGTCCCCGCGGAGCGGCGCGGATTCTACTCGGGACTCCTCCAGCAGGGATATGCCTTCGGGTATCTGCTGGCCGCCGGGGTCTACTGGCTGGTGTTCCCCCGCTGGGGCTGGCGGCCCCTGTTCCTCATCGGCGGTCTCCCGGCGCTCCTCGCGGTCTTCGTCCGTGCGCAGGTGACCGAATCCGAAGTGTGGCTCAAGACGAAGGTGCAGACCTGGTCCGGTCTTGGCCGCACGCTCGTGAAGCAATTGCCGCTGTTCCTGTATCTCACCCTGCTGATGGCCTTGATGAACATGTCCTCCCACGGCACCCAGGACCTCTACCCGACCTTCCTGCAGCGAGCCTGGAACCTCGGCGCCGGGGGGCGGTCGGGGGTCACCATCGTCTCGATGTTCGGCGCGCTCATCGGCGGGGTCGTCTTCGGGCACTTGTCCCAGACGTGGGGGCGCCGGAAGACCATCATCGCAACTCTGCTGGCGGCGGTACTAGTGATCCCGCTGTGGGCCTACGCGCCCTCGCTTGGCCTCCTGGTCGCCGGGGCCTTCCTCATGCAGGTCTTCGTGCAGGGAGCCTGGGGGGTCATCCCGGCACACATCACCGAGCTTGCCCCCGACCAGGTTCGCGGCGCGCTCCCCGGGTTCGCCTATCAGTGCGGAGCCGCGATCGCCGGACTCATGCCGTCCCTGCAAACACGAGTGGCGGGGACCCTGGGGTACCCCGCCACCATGGCTCTTTCTGCCGGCGCGGCGTTTCTCATCTGCGCCCTCGTGACGTCCCTCGGCAAGGAGAAACGCGGCGTCGTGTACGGCGCCTAGTCTACATTTTTGGAGGCGTAGCCGTCAGCGCCCGCTCCATTGCT
>DATEGY010000139.1:0-4102 GCA_035279865.1 Gemmatimonadales bacterium
CGGCTCCCGTGCGTCCGGCGGCGGCGGCCGCGGCGGCGGCTTCCCCGGCGACGCCCGCCTTGTCGAATCCGGTGGCGATCACCGTGACCCGCACCTCACCCTGCATCGCGGGATCGTTCACGGCGCCGAAGATGATCTCGGCCTCCTGCCCCGCGGCTTCGTGAATCGCCTCGCTGATGACGGTCACTTCCCCGAGCGTCAGGTCTTCGCCGCCCGTGATGTTGATGAGCACGCCCGTGGCGCCGGAGATCTGGATGTTGTCGAGCAACGGCGAGCTGATGGCCTGCTGCGCCGCCTCGAGGGCGCGGTTCTCCCCGCGGCCTACGCCGGTGCCCATGAGTGCCGAGCCGCCGTTCTGCATGACGGTGCGGACGTCCGCGAAATCGACGTTGACGATGCCGGTGACGCTGATCAGGGAGCTGATGCCCTGGGTGGCGTGGAGCAGCACTTCGTCGGCCTTCTTCAGGGCGTCCTGGAACGGGATCCCCTTCCCGACCACCGCGAGGAGCCGTTCGTTGGGCACGACGATCATCGTGTCCACGTGCTTCCGCATCTCCGCGATTCCCATTTCGGCCTGCTTCATCCGCTTCCGGCCCTCGAACAGAAAGGGCTTGGTCACGATGCCGATGGTGAGCGCACCCAGATCCTTCGCGACCTGCGAGATGATCGGGGCCGCGCCGGTGCCGGTACCGCCCCCCATGCCGCAGGTGACGAACACGAGATCGGCACCCTGCAGGGCGTGGAGGATCTCGTCGCGGTTCTCTTCGATGGCCTGGCGCCCGATCTCGGGCCGGGCCCCGGCGCCGAGTCCGCGGGTGAGCTTCTTGCCGATCTGAACCTTGATGTCGGACTTGTTCTTGAGCAGGGCCTGCGCGTCCGTGTTCACCGAGATGAACTCGACGGCTTGCACACCCTCGTCCACCATCCGGTTGAGGGCGTTGCCGCCGCCGCCGCCCACGCCGACGACTTTCATCCGCGCGTTCTGCGCCACCGTCTCTTCGAGCTCGAAGATCATGGTTGCCCCGGCTCCCTGATCAAAAGAAGTCCTGCAGCCATCGTTTGACGGGTCCCAGGAGCTTGTCCATCCCCGGACCCGTCACGAGTGAGCCTGCTCCCCCCGTTCCGCCCTGCCCGCCATTCACCGCGCCCTGCACCACGCGCCGGGCGGCGTACATCGCGAGCCCGACCGGCACCGCGTAGCGCGGTGCCTGTACGCTGTCGACCAGCCCGCCGAGTCCCCGCTCCGGAGTCCCGGTGCGTACCGGCATGGCGAACACCTCGCGGGCCAGCTCCACCATCCCCGGCAGGTGCGCCGTCCCGCCCGTCAGCACGATGCCCGCCGGCAGCTGCTTGGGGTCGTCGTAGCCGGCTTTCGCGAGCTCGGCCCGGACCAGCTGGAGGATCTCGTCCATCCGCTGGTGGATGATGTGCGCCACCATGTCCCGCGGCGCCTGCCGCTTGCCCTGTCCGGGGGTGGAGGGCAGCTCCACCATCTCGTCCGGATCCACGAGCGGTTGATACGCGCTCCCGTGCCGTTCCTTGATCCGCTCGGCATCGGCCTGCGTGAGCGACAAGCCCTGCACCAGATCGCTCGTCACGTGGCCGCCGGCGAATTTCAGGGAGGCCAGGTGCCGGATCTTGCCCTTCTCGAAGATCGCGACGCCGGTCGACTGCCCGCCGATCTCGGCGAGGGCCACGCCCAGCTCGCGCTCGTCGTCGGTCAGCACGGCCTGGGACACCGCCAGCGGCTCCAGCACGATTCCAGCGACCTTGAACCCCGCGCGCTCCACACTGCGCCGCAGGTTCTGGACCGCGGTGGCCTGTGCGGTCACCAGGTACATGTCCACTTCCAGGCGCGTCCCGGTCATCCCGACCGGGTCCGAGATCTCCGTCTGCGCGTCGATCTTGTACTCCTGCGGAATCCCGTGGAGGAGCTGCAGGTCCCGCCCCAGCATGACGGCGCGCGCCACGTCGTTCGCCCGCTCGACATCGCCGGCCGCGACTTCATCGCCCCGGATCGCCACCACACCGCTCGAGCTCCGGGCCGACACGTGCTCGCCGGCGATGCCGCACGTCACCTCGGTCACGCTCGCCCCGGCCATCCGCGACGCGTCGCGCATCGCCGCCGTCACCGAGCGGGCCGTCTCCTCGATGTCCCGGACCATCCCGCGCCGCACGCCGGTGTTTTTCGCGACGCCGACGCCCAGAATCTTGACGACGGGGACGCGGGACAGGTCTCCCGCGACGTCCGCAATCACCACGCAGGTCTTGGTGCTGCCCAGGTCGAGGCCCGCGACCAGCCGTCGTTCGCTCTTGCTCACGACGTGGCCTTTCGCCGGACCACGATCTGCCCGGCAAACCGCGCGTCGAGCTCCGCGTACGACCGCCCCTTGGCCGCCAAGTCCTGCTGCACCAGCACCACCGCCTGAACGACCTCCGGTTGAGGATCGGATCCGAACAAGAGCCGGCGATGCGCCGTGCCTTCGTCCAGCGCGAACCCGCCGCGCCCCATCCGCCGCGCCGACGTGATCGACTGGAAGAGCACGGGATCCACCGCCCGCACCAGCCCCAGCACGGCCGCCAGCCCTGAGTCCGCGCTCGCCGCCACGGGCAGGTCCAGCACCGTCCGCGCCGGATCGAAGGGCAGCGGGTGCCCGGCCGCGTCCACCACCACGAGCCCGCGCGGTCCCGGCACAAACGCCGCCGGCTCCACTTCCCGTACGATGACGACCAGGGCGCCGGGGAGGTGCCGCTTCACGCGCACATCCGCCACACCCGGTAGCGCCCGCACTCGCGTCTCGATCGGCCCAGTCGCGTCGAAGACACTCGCCCCGTGCGCCAGGCCGAGGGCCTGCAGCACCGCTTCGGGCGCCAGATTGTGCACGCCCACCAGCTCCACCTGCCGGACCTGGAAGAAGGACAACCGCCGGCCCACGGCCGGCCCGCCGAACCACACGCCGCCCAACCCGGCCACGGCGACGAGCGGAATCCAGACCCGCCGGTCCCTCAGCATCTCGAGCGTCGCGCTCACCGGGCCGCGCGCTCCCGGCGTCGCACCATCAGAATCTCCGGTCCGACCCGCGTCACGTCCCCCGCACCCATCGTCAGGAGGAGGTCCCCCGGCTTCAGGACGCTCGCGACCGCGTCGGTGAGCTGCGCCCGGTCTCCGACCTTCACCGTCTCCGTACCGGCCGCCCGGGCCGCGTCGATCACGAGGTCGGAGGTCACGCCGGGCATCGGCGCCTCGCGCGCTCCGTAGATCGGCGCCACCACGGCGACATCCGCGGCGGACAGGGCCTGACCCAGTGCCTTCCCGTGGGCCGCCGTCCGCGAATACAGGTGCGGCTGGAACACCGCGACCACCCGCCGGTCCGGAAACGCCTGCCGGGCCCCGGCCAGCGTCGCCGCCACTTCCGTGGGGTGGTGGGCGTAGTCGTCCACCACCATGACGCCATTCACTTCCCCGAGCCGCTCGAAGCGCCGCGCCACGCCGCGGAACTCCGCGAGCGCCGCCGCCGCCGTACGCACATTGGCACCCACCGCATGCACCGCCGCGAGCGCGACGCCCGCGTTCCGCACGTTGTGGGCCCCGGGAACCTGGAGCGTCAGCGCGACCGAGTCCCCGTTCGGCAATCTCACCTGCGCCGTGGATCCGGTCGCGGAAAAATGCGCGTCACGGATCCGCACGTCGCCCGACTCGGTTCCGACCGTCCAGACCGGGACCTTCAGCGCTCGAACGACCCGCTGCGCGCCCGGATCTTCCGCCGATGCGATGACCCGCCGCGCCCGTCCCGCGAACTCCACGAACGCGTCCTCGAGCGCGCCGACGCTCCCGTAACACTCCAAGTGGTCGGGTTCGACGTTGTTGACCACCGCCACCGTCGGCTGCAGCGAGAGAAACGCTTTGTCGTATTCGTCAGCCTCGACCACGAAGAGCTCGGAGCCCCCCTGCCGGGCGTTCCCACCCCATCCAGCGACACGGCCGCCGACGAGTCCCGTGGGATTTCGTCCGGCGGCCGCTAAGCCCTCCGTCACCATGACCGTGGTGGTCGTCTTCCCGTGCGTTCCGGCGATCGCCACGACCGTCCCTCCGGCGACGGCT
>DATEGY010000140.1:0-6366 GCA_035279865.1 Gemmatimonadales bacterium
TGCCCGCTCATCACGTGACCGAGCTCGTGGCCGAGGAGGACGCGGAGCTCGTCGTCATCGAGGAGCTTGAGCGACCCCGAATTCAGGACGATGAAGGGCTTGTCCATGCCGAAGGCGCCGGCGTTGACGAACGGCGTCTGCGAGACGAACAGCTCCGGCCGCTCGGGCCAGTCGAGGGAGGTCAGGACGTCGGTGTACAGGGCGTTGAGCCGGGGGAACTGCGTCGGCCCCACGCGGACGGCGTCGGCCTGGAAGATGAGGCGGATGCCCCGTTCCCCAAGAAAGCCGTAGATCTTTTTCACCACTTCATCGAAGCCGGGCACCGACCGCAAGGTCTGGAGCGCCGCGCGGTCCGCGGCATGCTCCCACGTGACCGGCGCGATCTGGGTGAGGATTTTCCGCTGACGCGGGGCCGGCAGGTTCGTGGGATCGGTCATACGGCGCTCCGGAAGATTTCGGGGTTCCTGAACCTACGCCGAATCCCGTGCAGGGTTTCGTCCCCTGCTACGAGGCGGCCAGGGCGTGGTCCAGGTCCGCAATCAGGTCTTCAGGGTCCTCGATCCCGACCGACAGGCGGACCAGGGAGTCGGTCAGTCCCATTTTCTTCCGCATCTCCACCGGGACGCTGGCGTGGGTCATGGATGCGGGGTGCCCGATCAGGCTTTCCACCCCGCCCAGGGACTCGGCCAAGGAGAAGATCTCGGTCCCCTGGGCGAACTTCTTGGCCCGTTCGACGTCTCCCAGCTCGAGCGACAGCATGGCACCGAAGCCCTTCATTTGCCGGCAGGCCAGGTCATGCTGCGGATGCGACGGGAGCCCGGGGTAGTACACCTGCTTCACCTTGGGGTGGTGCGTGAGCCACTCCGCGATCCGGCGGCCATTGGCATCGTGCTGCCGCATGCGCAGGGGATAGGTCTTGATCCCGCGCAGAGCCAGCCAGCAGTCCATCGGTCCCGGAACGGCGCCGGAGCTGTTCTGCAGGAATCCGATCCGCTCCCCCAGATCGTCGCGGCCGGTGACCAGCATGCCCCCGATCATGTCGGAGTGGCCGTTCAGGTATTTCGTGGTGGAGTGGAGGACGATGTCGGCGCCGAACGCGAGGGGCTGCTGGAAGATGGGTGAAGCGAAGGTGTTGTCGACTGCGAAGAGGGCGCCGGCCTTCTTGGCGATTTCCCCGGCGGCTTCGAGATCGGTGAGCCGCATCATCGGGTTGGTCGGCGTCTCGACGTAGATCATCCGTGTCGCGGGGGTCAGGGCCTTCCGGATCTCGCCGGCGTCCCCCGTATCGACGAACGTGAACTTGAGACCCATTCGTGACCAGATGTGGGTCATCGCGCGGTGGGTCCCGCCGTACACGTTCTCGCCGCACACCACGTGGTCCCCGGCCGAAAGCAGCTTCAGGATCGCGTCGAGTGCCGCCAGTCCGGAGCCGAAGGCGAACCCGTGCCGTCCGCCCTCGAGCGCGGCGACGCAGCGTTCGAGCGCCTCGCGGGTAGGGTTCTGAGTCCGGGCATACTCGTATCCCTTATGCCGGCCCAGCGCTTCCTGGATGTAGGTGGAGGTCTGATAGATCGGGGACATGACCGCGCCCGCGAGCGGGTCCAAGGTCTGTCCGGCGTGGACCGCGCGCGTACCGAAGCGGCGCTGCAGGTCCTTGTCGAAGGCTCGGCTCACAGGCGGAACGTAAGGGCGCCTTCCCCACCGGGCAAGCGAGCCGTACAATAGCGATGATGGCGCCACATAACGGGTTGCAATGTCTCGTCGTGGACGACGAGCCGCGTCTGCGGCGCGTCCTGGTCCGGCTCCTCGAGGGCGACGGTTTCGTCTGCCGGGAAGCGGGGTCGGGGGTCGAAGCGCTCGAAGCGCTCGAGACTAAGCCCGTGCCCCTCATGCTGTCCGACGTTCGCATGCCGCTGATGGACGGTGTCGCGCTGCTGCGGGAAGTGACCAAGCGCTGGCCGGATACGGCGGTGGTGATGGTGACCGCGGTGGCGGACGTGGACAGCGCCGTGAGCTGCCTCCAGCTGGGCGCGCTCGACTACGTCGCGAAGCCGTTTCATCTCGATGAGGTCCGAGCCCGCGTGGCCCAGGCACTCGACAAGCGCCGCTTGCTGCTCGAGAACAGGAACTATCACCGCCAGCTCGAAGAACGCGTGGAAGTGCAGGCGCGGCGCCTCGAGGAGATGTTCATCGAGGGCGTCGAAATGATGGCGGACGCGCAGGAAGCGAAGGACCCCTACCTCCAGGGCCACTCGCTTCGGGTTGCGGAGTACGCGCTCAGCGCGGGGCGGTCCCTTGGCCTCGACGCGACCCAGCTGGGAACGATCTTCCTCGGCGGGCGTCTGCACGACGTCGGGAAAATCGGCGTCCGGGAAGAAGTCCTGCACAAACCCGGCAAGCTGTCGGATGCGGAATACCGGCACATCATGGAGCACCCGGTGGTCGGCGCCAGGATGCTGGCGCGGATGCTCCGAGAGGAGCCGATGGCGCTCGCCATTGTGCGGTCCCATCACGAGCGGTTCGACGGCAAAGGTCTCCCGGATGGACTCGAGGGGGACCAGATCCCCGTCCCGGTGCGCCTGGTGTCGGTCGCGGATTCGTTCGACGCCATGACCAGCGCCCGTCCCTACCGGCCTCCCCTCCCGGTGGACCACGCGGTGGACGAGCTCAAGCGGATGAGCGGGAAGCAATTCTGGCCTGACGCCGTCAGGGCTTTCCTGGAGGCCTTCCCCGATCCCTCCAAACTGCCGATCGCCACGCCGGCGCCAGCCGGCGGCAACGGCTCGGGGCACTAGACCCCTTATCTTCCTGCCCATGTCGAACACGCTGATGGTGGGAGTTTCGGGCATCCGGGGAATCGTGGGCACCGACCTCACCCCGGAGAACGTTGCGCGGTATGCGGCGGCGTTCGGGACGTGGGCCAAGAACGGCAGCCGGCAGCCGGCAGCCGTCAGCTCCAAACGACGGACCCGCGTCGTCGTGGGGCGGGATGCCCGAACCTCAGGGCCGATGCTGCAGGCGGCCGCCGTCGCGGGGCTCCAGTCCGTCGGGGTCGACATCATCGACATCGGGCTCACCACGACTCCGACGATCCAGCTGGCCGTCGAGCATCACCGGGCCCGAGGCGGCATCATCCTCACCGCGAGCCACAACCCGATCGAATGGAACGCCCTGAAGTTCGTCGGAGCGGACGGCATTTTTCTTGATACGGAAAGCGGGGCTCGGGTCCGGGATCTCGCCGCGCAGGAGACTCTGCCACGAGCCGATTGGTCGGCCATCGGGCAGGTGTTGGAAGATGACGCGTCCATCGCGCGTCACCTCGACGCGATTCTGAAGCTCAAGGTGGTCGACGTGCCGGCCATCAAGAAACGCAAGTTCCGGGTGGCGCTCGACTGCGTGCGCGGTGCCGGGGGCGCCATCATGCCGGTCCTGCTGGAGCGGCTGGGGTGCCGGGTGTACTCCATCAACCTGGAGACCGACGGACGCTTCCCGAGGCCCCCGGAGCCCATACCGGCGAACCTGACCGAACTGGCGAAGCTGGTCCGGTCGAAACAGGCGGATGTGGGCATTGCGGTGGACCCGGACGTCGACCGGCTCGCCCTGGTCGATGAGAAGGGACGGGCGATCGGCGAGGACTATACGCTTGCCTTTGCAGTGAGGGCACTCCTCGGGAAACGGAAGCCGGGAGCCCTAAAGGACTCCGTGTCGGTCGCCGGGAGCCGTTCCCTCCGTGGCAAGGTCGGCCCCGTTGTGGTGAACTTGTCCACCTCGCTGGTGGTCGATGACGCGGCACGGGATGGCGGGGTCGAGATCATGCGGGCGCCGGTGGGCGAGGCCCACGTGGCCCGGATGATTCTCTCGACCAAGTCACCGATCGGCGGGGAAGGCAACGGTGGCGTGATGTACCCGGCGCTGCACGCCGGCCGGGACGCACCCCTCGCGGCAGCGATGGTCCTGGCGCTCCTGGCGCGGGTCGGGCGGACGGTGAGCGAAATCGTGAACGCTCACCCGCAGTATGTGATCGTGAAAGGCAAGGTCCCGCGGGGGGCCGCGTTGGATCGAGTATATGACGCGCTCAGGTCCCGCTTCCCCGACGCGGGTGTGAATACGGACGACGGATTGCGGCTCGCCTGGAGTGACCGTTGGCTCCACGTGCGGCCGTCGAACACCGAGCCGATCATCCGGCTCATCGCGGAGGCGCCTACGGGCGCGCTCGCCGAACAACTGGTCGAGGAAGGGCGGCAGATATGTGCGGCATCGTAGGGTACGTCGGGACGCGGGCCGGTGCGCCGGTGGTCCTCGAGGGGCTGAAGCGGCTCGAGTACCGGGGGTACGACTCCGCCGGCCTGGCCGTCGTGAACGGCTCCCGGGTGGACGTGTTCAAGGCCCCGGGGAAGATCGCCGTTCTCGAGGCCGAGCTGGGGCCCACGCTTCCCACCGGACACACCGCCATCTGTCACACCCGCTGGGCCACGCATGGCGCCCCCAACGCGGTGAACGCGCACCCGCACACCGATTGCGGCGGCACCATCGCCGTGGTCCATAACGGGATCATCGAGAACGCCGGCGCCCTGCGCACCGCGCTGACCAAGCGCGGGCACGTGTTCCGCTCCGAGACCGATACCGAAGTCCTGGCGCACCTGATCGAAGAGCTGCACACCAAGGGCGCGCCCCTCACGGAGTCGGTCGCGGGCGCGCTGCGGGAGGTGGAGGGCACGTACGGCATCGCGGTGGTCTCGGGCCGTGAGCCCGACACGATCGTCGCGGCGCGGAAGGGCTCGCCGCTCCTCGTGGGGGTGGGCTCGGGCGAGAACTTCATCGCCTCGGACGCGTCGGCCGTGCTGTCCCACACGCGCTCGGTGGTCTACCTGGATGACGGAGAGATCGCGGTCATCCGGCCCACCGAATACCGGATCCTGGACCACCACACCGTGGAGAAGGAAAAAGCGGTCACGCACGTCGAATGGGATCTGGCCACCGTCGAGCGGGGCGGCTACGCGCATTTCATGCTCAAGGAAATCATGGAGCAGCCGGAGAGCCTCCGGAACACGCTCCGCGGGCGGTTGCTCGAGGACGATGGGGACGTCCGGCTGGGCGGCCTCAACATCTCGGACGAGGACCTGCTCCGCATCAACCGCATCGTGATCACGGCGTGCGGCACCAGCTGGCATTCCGCCCTGATCGGCGAATACATGATCGAGGAGCTGGCCCGCATTCCGACGGAGGTGGAGTACGCGTCCGAGTTCCGCTACCGCAACCCGATCGTGGACGAGCGCACGCTGGTGATCGGCATTTCGCAGTCCGGCGAGACCGCGGACACGCTGGCGGCCCTCCGCGAAGCCAAGCGGCGCGGGGCGCGGACCATCGGGCTCGTCAACGTCGTGGGCTCCACCATCGCCCGCGAGGTCGACGGGGGCATCTACCTCCACGCGGGCCCTGAAATCGGCGTCGCGAGCACGAAGGCGTTCACCAGCCAGATCGCCGCCCTGGCCCTGCTCACCTTGAAGCTGGGACGCCTGCGCGCGCTCTCCATCCTGCAGGGCCGCGAGGTGGTGAGAGCGCTGGCCAAGCTTCCGGAGCTGGTGGAGCAGGTCGTGGCGAAGGCGGCGCAGGTGGAGCAGATCGCCGAACGCCTGCAGCGCACGCAGAACGTCCTCTACCTCGGCCGCGGCTACAATTTCCCGGTCGCGCTGGAGGGGGCGCTGAAGCTCAAGGAGATCTCGTACATCCACGCCGAGGGGTACCCGGCGGCGGAGATGAAGCACGGGCCCATCGCGCTGATCGACGATCTGATGCCGGTGGTGTTCGTCGCGCCGCGGGACGCCGTCTATCAGAAGGTCGTGAGCAACATCGAAGAGGTGAAGGCGCGGGGGGGCCGCGTCATCGCGGTCGTCACGGAGGGCGACACCGGCGTGTCCAAGCTGGCGGACCACAAGATCGAAATCCCCGAGACCCTGGACATCTTCTCGCCGGTGCTCTCGGTCCTGCCGCTCCAGCTCCTCGCCTACTACGTCGCGGTTCGCCGGGGCTGCAACGTGGACCAGCCGAGGAACCTCGCCAAGAGCGTGACCGTCGAGTGAGGGTCGTCCTCCAGCGCGTCTCCCGTGGCGCGGTCCGCGTGGCGGGAGCAACCGTGGGGGAAGTGGGGCGGGGGTTCGTGGTCCTGGTCGGGTTCGCGCCCGGCGACACCGAGGAGTCGCTGGTGTGGATGGCGGACAAGATCCTCGGGCTCCGGGTGTTCTCCGACGCCGAAGACAAGATGAACCTGGCGGTGGCCGACGTGGGCGGCGGCGTGCTCGTGGTCTCCCAGTTCACGCTGTACGGTGATGCCGCCAAGGGGCGGCGGCCGTCGTTCATCGGCGCCGC
>DATEGY010000141.1:0-2279 GCA_035279865.1 Gemmatimonadales bacterium
GCGAGCAGCAGGAGGAGGGGCAGTCGGGATTTCAGACGGCGCTCCCGCGCAATGCGTCGAGGTAGTGCTGCAGCAGCAGGGTGGCGGCGAGCGCGTCCACGTCGGCCTTCCGGTCCCGCGTCTTCCCGCCCATCTCGCGGACTGCGCCCAGCACCCGGGCCGTGGTGAAGCGCTCGTCCCAGAGTGCCACCGGCAGTCCCGATCGGCGTGCGATGTCGTCGGCCAGGGCCCGCGCCGCCTGGGCGGCCTCGCCCTCGCTTCCGGCGGCGTCGAGCGGAAGCCCCACCACCACCCCGGTCACGGCGTGCCGGTCGAGGTGCTCCTTCAGGGCCGTCATGGGAAAGCGCTTGCCGGGACGGCGGGTGAGGGTCGCGAGGGGCTGGGCCAGCGTGCGGGACTCGTCGGACAGCGCGAGCCCGATCCGCTTCTCGCCCCAGTCCACGCCCAGCAGGCGGCCCGCGCCGGTGCTCACCCTTGCGCCATGGTGGCGAAGAACTCGTTGTTGGTCTTGGTCCGTTTCATCCGCTCGAGCAGGAACTCGATGGCTTCCACCGGCGGCATGTCCGCCAGGAAGTTGCGGAGCAGGTAGACCTTGTTGAGCTCGTCCTTGGCCAGGAGGAGCTCTTCCTTCCGGGTGGAGGTCCGCTGGACGTCGATGACGGGGTACACCCGGCGGTCGGCGATCCGGCGGTCGAGAATGACCTCCATGTTGCCCGTGCCCTTGAACTCCTCGAAGATCACCTCGTCCATCCGGGAGCCGGTGTCGATCAGGGCCGTGGCCAGAATCGTGAGCGAGCCGCCCCCTTCGATGTTGCGCGCGGCGCCGAAGAACCGCTTCGGCTTCTGCAGGGCGTTGGCGTCCACACCGCCCGACAGGATCTTGCCCGAGTGCGGCACGACCACGTTGTGGGCCCGGCCCAGACGGGTGATGGAGTCGAGCAGGATCACCACGTCCTTGCCGTGCTCCACCATGCGCTTCGCCTTCTCGATCACCATGTCCGCCACCTGCACGTGGCGGTCGGCGGGCTCGTCGAAGGTCGAGGAGATGACCTCCGCGCCCTTCACGTTCTCTTCCATGTCGGTCACTTCTTCGGGCCGCTCGTCGATGAGCAGCACGATGAGGTAGACCTCGGGATGATTCTCGATGATGGAGTTGGCGAGCTTCTGCATCAGGATGGTCTTGCCCGCCTTCGGCGGCGACACGATCAACCCGCGCTGACCCTTCCCGATGGGGCAGAGGATGTCCATCACCCGCATCGAAAGGTCGCCGTCTTTCCGCTCGAGGCGAATCCGCTCTTCGGGGTACCGGGGCCGGAGGTTGTCGAAGGCGACGCGGTGCTTGGCCTTCTCCGGCTCCTCGCCGTTGACGTTCTCGACCTTGAGCAGCGCGAGGTACCGCTCCCCTTCCTTGGGCGGACGAACCTGACCCAGGATGGTGTCGCCCGTGCGGAGGTCGAAACGCTTGATCTGCGAAGGAGAGACGTAGATATCGTCGGGGCCGTACAGGTAGTTCCAGTCGGGGCTGCGAAGGAAGCCGTATCCTTCCGGCAGAATCTCCAGCACCCCTTCACCGCGCAGGACCGTATCGGTGTCCAGCAGTGATTGCTCGATGCGGAAGATCAGGTCTTGCTTTCGCATCCCCGAGTAGTTTTGAATGTTCAGACTCTCGGCCATCGCGTGCAGCTCGGCGACGGATTTTTTCTTGAGTTCAGCGATGTCCACGTGTGCTTCGGCTCCGGTAAGCGATGTACGGCGGGGGGAACCCCCTGCAATCGGGGGAGTGAACGCGGTTTGTGTGTTGTAAAAGAGGGTGCTTGGGTATCTGTAGGCGTGCCAGTGACTTATAGTAGAAGCCCCGGCCCGAGGCGTCAAGGGTGCCCATGAACCTGATGTCGTTCGTCGAGCGGGCCGAGACCACGTCACTGCCCGATCGTGAAGTCGTTGATGCGCTTGTACATCCGGCGCATGCGGGGCCGTCCCCGCAGTTGCGGGACGCGCTCGAGACCTGGCGCGGCCCCCACTACTGGTCCGACGAATCCGACGGGCGCCACCTCATTCTCACCTCCGTCAGACCGCGTCGCGGCGAGCGCTGGTGGCTGCACGCCGCGCTGTTTGTGCTGACGTTTGCGAGTGTCACGCTGTCCGGTGCCGTGCTCGAAGGCCGCCTTCCTTATTACGGTGTGCTCGGGCTCCTCACCTCGCTCGCGCACCCCAGCGCCCGCTTCTGGAGTACCTGGGCCTCCGGGCTCCCGTTCTCGATCCCTCTCCTGAGCATTCTG
>DATEGY010000142.1:0-2061 GCA_035279865.1 Gemmatimonadales bacterium
ATCGGCATAGAAACCTCAGGTGGAATGAAAAAGCCCGGGACCGTTGAGGGTCCCGGGCTTTGGATGCCCCGAGCGGTGCCGAAGGTTGCAGCTTACCGGCGGCTGGTCTTGGCCAGGAGGTTCAGGATCTCCAAGTAGAGCCAGATCAGGCCCACCACGAGGGCAAAGGCTCCATACCACTCCATGGCCTTGGGGGCACCCTGGGCCGCACCCTGCGCGATCATGTCGAAATCGAGGACCATCCGAAGTGCCGCAATCGCCACGATGACGACGCTGACGAGGATGCCCAGGGTGCCGCCGGCGTTGAAAAAGCTGGTATCCAGCCCGAACAGCCCCATCACCATGGTCGCGAGATAGTAGAGGAGGATGGCACCCATCGCGATGCCCATCACCTTCCTGAATCTCGGCGTCGCGCGAATCACGCCGGAGCGGTACGCGATGAGCATGACGAAGAGCGTGCCGAACGTGAGGCAGACCGCCTGCACCAGAATACCCGGAATGGCCGTGGCGTACATCGCGGACACGCCACCCAGTGCCAATCCCTCGAGGGCAGCGTAGAGCGGCGCGCTGATCGGGGACCATTGCGGGCGGAAGGCCGTGGCCAGCGCGACGACCAGCCCGCCGATGGCGCCGCCGAACATCCAGGGACGCGCCACGGACGGGTCGATCGCATGGTACGTCTGGGCCCAGACCCAACTGGCCGTGGCGAGACAGATGAGCAGCAGGAGTCCCGTCTTGTTGACGGTGCCCTCGATGCTCATGGTCTCCTCGCCCGACATGACTCTCGAGCCGGAGAACGTCTTCGAATTCAATACCGGGTTAGCCATACGCGCCTCCTTACAGCGTGATCTGAACCCCAGTGGTGAGGATTCGATCCGTCTTCTTGAACCCCGGAGGGGGCAGATTGTCGAACCGGATCACGTAGCCGACCTTGATCGAAAAGACCGTGGACAGGGGGGCCACGAGATCCGTCTCCGAGTTGATCCGGAGATTCTTGCTGTCCTTGAGGTCAGGAAGCAGCTCCGCCGCTTCCTGTGCGTACGCGGTCTTGTTGAAACTGTGTTTGTAGGTCGCGGCCGCGCGCGCCGCGGCGAACGACCCGGTCGTTCCGCTGCCCACGTCCCGCTGCTGGTTCTCCGACACGCCGGCCTCGAGCGTCAGCAGGTCCATCGGCTGCTCGACCGCCTTCCACGCGACGCCCAGCGCTTCCTGATACCGGGACACGATGCCGGCGAACCGGTCGCGATCGAAGGCGCCGTAAAGGTACGCCGAGATGCCGTCGTGCACGCCATGGTCCACGCGCAGCAGGAGGTGGTACTGATCGTTGTTCACCGTGTCGTGCGTGGAGCCATAGATCATCGACGCCGCTTCGGACAGCACCCACGGTTGGGAGAGGTAGGCGAAGCTGTTGCCGAAGTTGAACGTCGTGACACTCGTGTTGCCGCCGGTCGTCACGAGGCCCAGGCCGAACGACAGCTTCGTGGTGTCCGCGGGGGGAGCCTGCGCCGCCAACGGCCCCGCGGCCGAGGCGGCGGCCAGGAGAAGAAGCGTCGCGCGCATCAAGATCTCCGGACGACGATGGGGTCCATGCTCTGCGTGGGCCGGGAACGCCACCCCGTCCGTCCGAGCCAGGCCAGCGCCGCCATGATGGTCAGGTACTTGATCAGGGACTTCGCCGCCCCGCCGTAGTAACTCCACCGCGCGTCGGGGCGGTCGGCGATGTGCGAGCGGAGCTGGACCACGTCCAGAATGAAGTCGACGCACAGGGGGAGCAGCAGGACCGCGGCGGCGAGATTGAGGATGGCCATCAGGGTCTGGGTCCGCCGGTCCCCCCGGACCAGCGCCACCCACACGATCAAGGCGGAGCCCAGCAGCGGGGACAGGGTAAACCCGGCGAAGAGTCCGATGGCGCCATACCGCCACTCCGCCATGCCGGGCGCCGGAGGCCACACGTTCATCACGAAATCGAAGATGGGAGTGGCAACGAAGAGCGCCCCAACGCAGTAGATGGGGCCGGCCAGCCGGTTGAGGGCCTCTTCAACACGCAGTGACATTCAATAT
>DATEGY010000143.1:0-6808 GCA_035279865.1 Gemmatimonadales bacterium
CGCCATCGGGGAGGTGGATGGTGACGATCCGGCTCGACGCGATGTTGCCGTACAGGTGGCCCAGCTGAGAGTAGAAGGCGTTACCGGACGCGCACGCGATCACCTTCCCTGAAGGCGCCCAGTGACAGAGCGACGCCTCCCGCACGGGTGCCAGGAACCGGTTCTCTCCATTCGGCGCGTGCAGGTACAGGGAGTCCCCGACCGCAAAGACGATCATCGAACCGTCGGGTGAAATCGCCGCCGATACGACCTGGCCCCCGGGAGTGCGCATCTCGGGTCGTGCCGAGCCTCCCGCGGCCGGTGCGCTCGACAACCCGGAATCGGTGACGAAATAGATCCGGGTCCCGTCCGCCGACCATTGCGGATTGGTCTGGCTGACGAGGGGGTCGCTGGTCAGTTCGATGGGCCGGCCTCCCGCCACCTGCCGCACGTAGATCTGCATCCGCTGACTGGTCCCCGCGGCGTAGGCGACGGACTTTCCGTCGGGAGACAGCGCGGGCTCGATCTCCAGACCACGTTCCCAGGTCACCTTCGTCGCCAGCCCGAAGCGTGCGATGGGCGTGCTCGCTCCGCGCGATCCCAGGAGATACGCGGCGACGCCCACCAGGGCCGTGACGCCGGTCCAGAAGAGCCGTCGAGGAGGGGCCGACGGAGCGGTCTGCGCCCGGGTGGTCCGCACCGTCACCGGAACCGCCCCCGTCAACGCCCGCTGGAATTCCCCTGGGGTCGCGAACCGATCGGCCGGCACCTTCTGGAGAGCGGTCAATACCGCGGACTCGACCTGCTCGGGCACGCTGCGCCGGGTCACCGTGATCGGCCGCGGCTCCTCCGTCATGACCTTCGCCATGATGGCCTGGACCGTGGGCCCGGTGAACGGCGGCTCCCCCACGAGCATCTCGTAGGTCACGACGCCGAGTGCGTACACGTCCGCGCGACCATCGATGTGGCGGTCGCCGGAGGCCTGCTCAGGGGCCATGTACTGGGGGGTCCCGAGGCTGGTCCCCGTTTGCGTCAACCGGTCGCCCGCCTGCGCCACCGCCAGCGCGATGCCGAAGTCCATCACCAGCGCGTGATTATCGCGCAGCAGAATATTTTCAGGCTTGATGTCGCGGTGCACGACGGAATGGCGGTGCGCGTACTCGAGCGCGTCCGCCACCTCGGAAGCGATCCGCACCGCCTCGGGCACGGACAGCTGAACGTCGCGGGTGAGCCGGGTGCGCAGGGTCTCCCCCTCGACGTACGGCATGACGTAGTAGAGGAGGCCGTCGGCGGCGCCGGAGTCGAACAGGGGCAGGATGTGGGGATGCTGGAGCGCGGCGGTAAGCTCAATTTCCTTGTGAAACCGGTCAGGCCCGAGAATCGCCGAGAGGTCCGGGTGCAGCACCTTCACCGCGACCCGGCGATGGTGCTTCAGATCCTCGGCCAGGTAGACTGCCGCCATGCCCCCCTGCCCGAGCTCCCGCTCGATACGGTACCGGTCGGCGAGGCTCCTCCTGAGGCGCTCGAGCGGCGTCATGGCCTCGCGCCCGAGCGTCGGCGGATTTCGTCGGTCACGTTGAGGGCGTAGATCACGCTGTTCAGTGGCGCCTGGCGGGCAATGACGAAGTGTGTCCCGTCCGGGGACACATCCCAGTTGGCGTGCGGCGACGCAGGGTCGAAGTCCGAAGCGTCGAACAGGGCGGCGCGGCTCCGGACGATCGGGGTCGGACCCGGCTCGATCGTGGCGGCGATCAGTGTCGGATTCCCGTCCACCTGGCCGATATAGTAGAGAGTCCGCCCATCGGGCGCCCACCTGGGTTCCCGGCCCCCCAAGCTCGACACCAGGACCTTGGCGCCACCAGGGAACGCCCGCACGTACACCTCTTCCCGTCCGGTTTCGTCACTCGCATAGGCCAGGACCCGACCGTCGCGCGACAGGGTCGCCGCCTCCTGCGTGAACAAGCTGGAGAGCAGGGGTTCGAATCTGCTTCCCGGGGGCGCGGCCCGGGCCACGTTGAAGGCGCCGTTCTTGCCGAGGGACACGCCGAGGACCGATCCATCCCGCTCATATTCGAGTGCCTGTACCGCATCGGGGCCGGTATACACGGAGTCGGGACTGCCGCTCCCGTCGCTCCGGCGGCGCCATAGTCCGGCGTTGTGCTGGTAGACCACCCAGCGCCCGTCCGCTGTCCACACGCCGTCGTGTCCATCCTGCTCGAAGGAAAGCCGGGACAGGGTGTGCTGCCGCAGGTCGAAGCTCCACATGTCACGGTTCCCGTTTTCCATCAGGTCCATCGCGATGCGGGTCCCGTCCGGAGCAAAGCGCGGGTTGTGAAAACGGTGCCCCTCCCCGAGCACTTGGCGGTGCCCGGCGTGGTCGAGCAGGACGAGCGATAGGGGCTGATCTACCGCATACAGCAGGGATCCTGACGCGGAGACCGCGACCTGGCCGCCACCCCCAAATTCCTGCTGGACGTGGTCCGCGACCGTTACGGGTGTGCCACCGACTTTCAGCGTGGCGAGATCGAAAGGCGCCCCCTGCAACGACCCGCCGGGAAGGCTCCACAGGAGACAACCGTCCGCGTACCACACGGCGTTGACCATCAGGTCCAGCACCTTGGTGCGGTGTCCGTTCCGGCTGTCGATCGCGACGACCGGCCCCGTGATATTGAAGCCTCCCGCCGGGACGACGAGGATCGTGCGACGGTCCGGCAGGACGTCCCCGAGAAACAGGTTCTGCTCGTGCGCCCGGGCGTCCGGCTCCGCGATGACCCGGCTGTGACCATCGAGCGTTACGCTCACGATCCCGCCCTGATTGTCGGACATCAGGAGCTGACCGTCGTCGAGCCAGCTCACGATGCTGAGCGCCTGCGCCTGACTGTTGGGTACCAGGCTGGCGGTGCCGCCCGTGAACGGGAGCGTCAGTACATACGCCCCCCCCGGCCCCATGTAGGCAAGCCGTTTGCCGTCTGGTGAGAACACGGGGCTGACGGCGCCCTGCGTCCCCGAAATGGGATGCGCCTCCAGTTCGTCGAGTCGTCGCACGTACAGCTGCGCCTCGGCTCCCGACGCCCCGCGGGACGCGAACACCATCGTACGTCCATCGGACGTCAGCGCGAGAGCGTTGGCGGACTGACTCGTGACGCCCCCCTGGGCCTCGACCGGAATCGCGAACCGCGCAACCAGGGGCTCCGCTCCTCGGGACCGGGCCGTCCACCGGCCTATCATCACGGCCACCGCGGTCAGAGCCGCCGCTCCCGCCCACACTCGCCAATCACGACGGATCGATCCTGCCGCGAAGCTGGCCGCCTGAGCTCCCGCCCCTCCGCTGGGGCTCCACGTAAAGCGCGGGTCCGCCAGGGCGCGGGCGAATTCGGGGGCGGAGGCGAACCGGTCCGCCGGAAGGCGCTCGATCGCCTTCGACACGGCAGCAGCGATGGGCGGGGGTACGGCTTTCCTGACGGTCGTGACCGGCGGCGCGTCTTCCGTCACGATGCGCATGATGATCTGCTGCGCGGAAGCCCCGACGTGTGGCGGATTCCCGGTCAGCATCTCGTAGAGCACCGCACCCAACGAATAGATGTCCGACCGGTTGGTCAGGTCCTTCTCGGCGGTCGCCTGCTCGGGACTCATGTAATGCGGCGTCCCGAGCGAGAGACCGGTCTCCGTCATCCGCCCACCCGCGGCGGCCGAGAGCGCGAGGGCAATCCCGAAATCGGCGACCATGGGGCGGCCGTCGTGGAGGAGGATGTTCTCCGGCTTGATATCCCGGTGGATCACGCCGTGGCGGTGCGCATAGTCCAGCGCGTCGGCGACCTCCGTCGTGATGCGCACGGCCTCCGTGATGTCCAGCTGCGTTTCCCGGTTCAGCTTGTCCCGGAGGGTCTCCCCCTCGACGTACGGCATCACGTAATAGAGGAAGCCGTCGGCGGTTCCCGAATCAAAAAGCGGCAGGATGTGAGGATGTTGCAGACTCGCGGTGGTCTTAATCTCCGCCACGAAGCGCTCGGCGCCGAGGACGGCCGCGAGCTCGGGCTTCAGGACTTTCAGAGCGACGTCGCGGTCGTGTTTGACGTCACGCGCGAGATAGACCGTGGCCATCCCACCCGCGCCGAGCTCACGCTCGATGCGGTAGCGGTCGGCCAGGCTCGTCTCAAGGCGTTCGAGGGGAGTGGTCACACGCCGAGTACCTCGAAGCCTTCGCGACGGGCAGCGGAAGCGAGGCGGTCGTCGAGAGTCACGAAAGGCAGGGTCCGGGGCTCAAAATCCGACAGCACGAGCGCGGCCGCGAGCTGCAGGGCATCGGCCGCGCGAAGTGGATGCAAGCGTACCAGACGGGCAGCCTGGTCCCTGACGCGGTCGAGCGGTGGAACCTCGGTCCACCGTTCGCCGGCCTCGGACAGCAGTCTGGCCGCGTCGGCCACGTCCGTGTCGGTGAGCCGTCCCTCACGCTGCGCGCGCGCCAGCGCCGACCAGCACTCCACGGGCGTGGCCCACCAGACGGCCGCGGACGGATCCTCGCGCTGGACGGACACCATCTCGCCCGTCCTCGGCTCGTTGACCAGGAGGGGGACGAGCGCGGAGGCGTCCCAGAATCTCATCGTCCGTCCCGCCGATCCTCGAGGAGGTAGTCCACCACCGGGGGACCGGGAGTCGGCGTCGGACGGGGTAAGTCCAGCCAATCCGTGTCGGGGACGCGTTCCGGCAGACGCACCAACCCTTGGTGGGCCAGGGCGACGATTCTCGCGGGCACCCCCGCGCCGAGCGGGACGGGCACCAGCCTCGCGACCGGCACGCCCCGATCGGTGATGGTCACCGATTCGCCCTTTCGTACGCGCTTGATCAGCGCGCTCAGCCGGTTCTTGGCGTTGGAAATGGATTCAGATTTCATCTGGCTATTATAGCCATGTCGACATAGCCTATCAAGCTCACAGAAGGACCTTGGCGATCGGAAAGGCTTGCCCTGAGGCGTTCGATCGTCACGAATGGCTCACCGCAAACCGCTCCCGCGTGTGACGTGCTCGTGCGCGCGGGCGAGTCCCGCCAGGGCACTCACCCGCCCCGGGGCCTTCCGGAGCGCCGCCTCATACTCCCCCTGAGCCTCTGCCCATCGCCCCAAGGCGAGCAGGACCTCGCCCAGCAGTTCGTGCGACGGCTCATCCACATCGGGGGGCCCGAACGCGAACGCCATCGAATCCTCGACCAACGTCGCCCGCCGGAGCAGTGTCACGGCGAAATCGGAGCGCCCCGCGAGTCGCTCCCCCAACCCCTCGAGCTCCAGCCCGAGTACATCGAGTCGTTTCCGGGACTCCTCGTTCTCCGGATCGTAGGGTTGCTCCCCTATCCACTTCTCGAGCAGGGCCCGGCTCCTGTCAAAGCCTGCCCTCGCATCGCCGAGCCCGGCAGCGTCACCCCGCCCGGCGGCGGCCAGACCACAGATGAACTCCCAGGTGGCCCGCGACCAGGCCTCGGCCGGCAGTGCTGGTGCCCACCGCGCGTCCCCGCCCGACCACCCCTTTGTGTCGATGACGTACCGGGCCCACATCTCCACCGCCGATCCCAGCGGCGAGTTGTCGGGATCGGCTGCGTCTACCGTGGAGCCCGCCGCCTGCGCGCGGCACCCGCGCATCAGCTCTCCGGCGTGCGTGGTATCGCCCAGCTGGAGATAGCCGTACTCGAGCCAGAAGTTGCCGTGGCCGCAGAAGGATTTCCCTCCTGCGACCCGCCGCGCGTCCAGATTGGCGCGGACGACGTCGTGCCACATGCCCAGGGCCATGAAGATGTGCGAGGTCATGTGCTGGGCGTGCCCCGCGTCGGGCGCGATCTGGGAGAGCGCCCGCGCCGCCGGCAGCGCTCGGGCGGCGTGGGCGGGGTCGTCCATCCCGTGAATCCAGTAATGCGCCGCCCCCGGATGATCGGGGTTCCGCCTGAATACGCTCTCGGCGATCCCCGCGGCACGGAGGTACGTCGGCACCTTCCGCACCCCCTGACTCAGGCCGAGGAGCGAAAGGGCGAAGAACGCCCGGGCTTCGTCGTCGGAGGGGTTGGCCGCTAGCAGCGAGACCATGGCCTGGGAGTAGAGGGTGTCGCGCCGGGCCTTGGGGCCGTCGCCGAAGAGCAGGTCCACCGCGTGGAGGAATCCCCGCTCCCGCGCGGTCGGAGCCCGCGCCTCCCGCGCCGCGGCGTCGGGGGCATAGCGCAGAAGCGCAGCCCGGGCGGCCGGGACGTCTTCTTCGTCCCACACCGGGTGATCGTGAGTCATCGCCTCGCCCCAGTACGCGAGCGCGAGACCCGAATCGAGACGCTCCGCCCTCCGGAAGGCTGCGGCCGCATCATCGTATTCGAAGACGTGCAGCAGCAGAACCCCGCGGACGAACGCGCTCTCTGCTGCCGCGGAGCGCGTGGTCACCGGGAAGGTGACGGTCCCGAGCCCGGCGATGGTCATGGGTCGGGCGCCCTGGCCGCTCGACGGTGCGGCGAGCCCGGCAAGGAAGGAAATCGCGGCGGCGAGGCGGGCGGCGTCGGTCATCGGGGCCTAAAGGTGCCGCCCGCCTTGAGCTTAAGCCAGCGCCTTCAGGGCTTGGGATGCGCCCGATCGGGGGCCGGCGGCTCCGGTTTCAACTCGACCGGGTGCTCTTTAAGAAGTCTGAGCGCTTCCGCCACGCCGCGCTCGAGCTGCGGATCCCGTCCGGCATTGAGATCGGCCGCCGTCTGCTCCACCAGGATGTCCGGTGCCACGCCGATATTCTCGACGTCCCATTGCCCGTCCGGGTTGTAGAACCCGGTGGAAGGTGCCGAGATGAACCCGCCGTCCACGAAGCGCGGCTCG
>DATEGY010000144.1:0-19815 GCA_035279865.1 Gemmatimonadales bacterium
AGCCCGCCGGTGTGTGAGACGATCTTCCGCCCCCGGTAGTCCCGCAGGAACCACCCCAGTCCGTAGGCCTGGAAGTTGGGACGCAGCGCCGCGAACTCCGGCGGGAAGCCTCCGATGGGCAGGATGGTCTGGGGAGACCACATGTCACGGGCTTCGCGCGCCGACCAGAGCCGGCCCCCCGCGTATTTCCCGGAATCGAGCTGGGCCATCATCCATTTCGTCAGGTCCCCGACGTTGGTGATGATCCCGCCGGCGGGGAGCGTGTTGTTGATCGTGTCCCGCGGAGAAATCCCGACCGTGCCGTTCGACCACCCGTGCGGGGTCGCCGCGTCCGCGCCGGGGCGCGAGAAGGTGCCGATATCCGACGTGGTCTCGGTCATGCCGAGGGGGGTGAGGATGCGCTCCTGGAGATTCTGGCTCCACGATTTGCCGGTGACGGCCTCGATCACGAGGCCGGCGGCGATATAGAGCACGTTGTCGTAGGCGTACCCGGACCGGAAGCTCGTCACCGGCTTGGCGGCTCGGAGGTGCCGGACGACCTCCTCGGCCGAGTAGTCCGAGTGCCACCACACGAGGTCGCCGGCACCGAGTCCCAGCCCGGACCGGTGGGTGACGAGGTCGCGGATGGTGAACTCGCGCGTGACCCAAGGGTCGGAGAGCGCGAACCAGGGCAGATACTTCGTGACGGGATCGTCCCAGGAGATCCGGCCGGAGTCCGCGAGCTGCGCGATCATGGCGTCCGTGAAGGCTTTGGTGTTGGACGCGATCTGGAAGAGCGTGTGGGTGTCGACTTTGGTCGAGTCCCCCATCCGCCGCACCCCGTACCCCCAGGCGTACACCACTTTCCCGTCCTTCACCACGGCCAAGGCGAGGCCCGGAACGTGGAATTCGTCCAGGGCGTGCGCGACGTAGGCATCCCAGCCCTTCGGCATGATGGGGGGAGCAGGGGGCGGGACGCGCTGGGCCGCCAGCGGAGCGGCAAGCAGGGAGAGCAGGGCGAGGACGACGGACCGGCGGATCACGACGGACTCCGTTTGAAGGAGGTCACGAACATATGGTACTTTGGGTCCATGAGCGACTCGCGGAGTGCTGTGGTCCTCGGCGGCACGGGGGCGGTGGGCAGCGCGGTGGTGCGTGCCCTGCTCGCCGGTGACGTCTGGCGGCGGGTGACGGTACTGGTGCGACGCACCGACGCGTTGAGTGAGATCAAGGATTCGCGCCTCGAACGGCGGGTGGTGGACGTGCTCGACCCCCGGCAGTACGAAGAGTTTCTCCCCGGGCATGGCGTGGCGTTTTGTACGCTCGGCATCGGTGAGCCGAGCAAAGTGGCTCGTGAGGAGTTCAAACGGGTGGATCTGGATGGAGCGGCGGCCTTCGCGGCGGCGGGTCGCCGTCAGGGGGTGACGCACTTCCTGCTCCTGACCGCGGTACTCGCGAATGCGAAGTCGTCGATCTACTACACGCGCCTCAAGGGTGAGGTGGAGGAGCGGGTGCGGGACGAGGAGTTCCCGCGGGGGAGCTTCTTCCGGCCCTCGATGCTCGTGACGCCCACCAACCGCTACGGCTTCACGCAGGGCGTGCTGCTCGTCCTGTTTCCATTCATCGATCTGTTCCTGGTGGGTCCCCTGTCCCGGTTCCGGAGCATCAAGGTGTCCGACCTGGGGAAGGCGATGGTACGGCACGCCGAGCGGCCGGGAGCGGGGGTGGAGGTGCTGGAGTGGAAGGAGTTTCAGGCGGTGCTGCGGGGCACGGGCGCGTGAGCGGTGCCCGGCGGGATTAGCTTTCCCTCATGACTCGCTCCGTCCCCGAACTGCTCGCCCCCGCCGGGAGCCTCGACGCCGTTCGCGCCGCCCTCGGCAACGGCGCCGACGCGATCTACCTCGGTGTGGAACAGTTCAATGCCCGGGACGAGGGCGCGCAGCTGACTCTGGATGACCTCGAGCAGTCCTGCCGCCTGGCGCATGCCCATGGCGCCCGCATCTATCTCACCTTCAACATCCTCTTCAAACCCGCCGAGCTGAGTGACGCGCTGCATCATCTCGGGCGGTGCATCGACCGCGGCATCGACGCCGCCATCGTCCAGGATGTGGGCGCCGTGCGGCTCATCCACCAGGTGTACCCGGGCCTGGAGGTCCATGGCTCCACGCAGATGACCGTGCACGACGAGCGCGGGGCCCGCGTGCTGCGCGATCTGGGATGCGACCGCGTGGTACTCGCCCGCGAGAATACCCTGGACGACATCCGCGTCATCCGGCAGGCCGTTCCGGAGCTGGTGCTCGAAAGTTTCGTCCACGGCGCGCTCTGCATCGCTTACTCCGGACAGTGTTTCATGTCCGGCATGATCTCGGAACGCAGCGCCAACCGGGGCTCGTGCGCCCAGTCCTGCCGCAAGGACTACGTCCTCGCGGATGCGGCGAACGGCGCGGAGCTGGACCGGGGCTACCTGATTTCCGCCCGGGACCTGGGCGCGTGGGAGCATCTCGCCGACATCGCCGACGCCGGCATCCACACTCTCAAGGTCGAAGGCCGTAAGAAGAAACCGGAGTACGTGGCGACGGTGACGCACGGCTACCGCACGTTCCTCGACCGCCTCGCGGCGGGCGACCGGCGTCCCCCTCAACCCGGCGACGTACAGCCCCTGGTGCAGATCTTCTCGCGCGGCTTCACCGGCGGCATGTATGGCGGCCGTGCGGGGCGGGACTACGTGACCCGCACGCAGCCCGACAACCGCGGGGCGGTGCTGGGCGAAGTGATCGGGCGTGAGCAGGGTGAGCTGATCATTCTGGTGTCGGACCCCATCGCACGTGGCGACGGGCTCGGATTCGAGCACCCCGAAGGCCCCGGCAAGGGCAACCGCGGCTTCGGGGTCCGGAGCGTGCGGACGATCGGCCGGCAGCACGGGAAGGTCAAGCAGGCGATCCAACCGGCGGAGGACATTCCGGCCGGCTGGACCGTCGTGCGCTCCGCCGAAGCCGCGCTGCTGGCGCGCGCGCGGGAGAGCTTTGCCGACGTTCCCTCTACGGGAGCGCCCGAGCGCACGCGGGTGGATGTCCGGGTGCTGGGTGCCGGCGGCGGGCCGCTCACGCTCGTCTGCCGCACCAATGCCGGGGAGGCGACCGTGACGAGCGATATGGTCCTCGCGCCGGCGACCCGGCACGGATTGGATGAGGATCGCCTCCGCGCCCAGCTTGGCCGCCTGGGTGAGACCAGTTTCGTTCTGGGTGACGTCGACGTGTCGGGCCTCGCGAGGGATCTCTTCCTACCGGTCAGTGCCCTCAACGATCTGCGGCGGCAGGGGGTGGAAATCCTCAGCGGACTGCTGGAACGGGACGCTCAGACCCGCCACGAGGACCGGGACCGTTCCATCGCTGAAGCGATCGCGGGCGTGGCGGTCGCGGACCGTCCCGATGCCCTCGCACCGCGGCTCGTCGCCGAAGTCTGGCGTCTCGAGGATGCGCGCGCGGCGGCGGACGCCGGCGCCGAGGAGATCTCGCTCGATCTCTTCCTCCGTCATCCGATGCCTCCGGTGGCGCGCGTCAGGGATCTCGCCAGCGAGCTGTCGCAACGCGGTGTCACCTTCCGGCTCCGGACGCCCACCATCGTCCGGCCCGCCGACCGGAAGCACGTCGAGAAGTGGCTCGCCCTGGGCACACCGGTGGTGAGCGGGCACCTGGGCCTGGTCGCCGAGCTGGCGGGACAGGGGCGCGACGTGGTGGCGGACTACGCGGTCAACGTCTTCAACCAGCACAGCGCGGCCGAGCTCTTCCGTTTGGGCGCGGGCCGCATCGTGCTGTCCGTGGAGTTGACCGGTGACGAGATGGCGCAGGTCGCGGCGCCCTGGGCGGCCCGAGGTTTCGAGGTGTTCGTGTACGGCCGCCCCGAAGGGATGACCATCGAACATTGTGTGCTGTCGGCGGCGTTCGACCGCCAGGTCACGACCTGCCGGGACCTGTGCGTGCAGAAGCACACGAATGTCGCGCTCACCGATCCGGCCGGGTATGTCTTCCCCGTGGCCACCGACTACGCCTGCCGCAACCGCCTGCTGCATTCGCGTCCCGTGGACGGTTCGACGTACCTCCCGGAGCTGTGGCGCGCCGGGTTCCGCACGTATCGACTGGTGTTCAATGTCCCGGGCGACCCTGTCGCGCGCGTGACCGCCGCCTACCGGGCGTCCCTCGATGCTCTGGCCGAGGGACGCGCGCCCGACCCTGGAGAAGTGCGGGCGGTGACGGGCCGGGAGTACACCCGGGGTCATTTCGCCCGGGCGGTGTAACGCCACCCCAACAGCGCATGATGACGGATACGTTCTACCATGGAACCCGCAACGCCCTGATGCCGGGCGATTTGATCCATCCGGGCCGGGCAGCGGCCTCCGGGATGCTGATCCACGTCTACCTCACCTCGATTTTGGATGAGGCCATTTGGGACGCGGAAATCGCGCCCGGCGAGAATCCAGGCAGAGTCTACATCGTCAGTCCGACCGGTCCGGTGGAAGCGCGGACGGACCTGAAACGCCCAGGTCCTCCGTCGATGTCGCTCCGGTCCGTCGAGCCCTTGCGGGTCTCCGGTGAGGTCACCGAGTGGCTCCTCTACCACGGGACTCGAGCAGATCTACAGGCCGGAGACCTCATCAAGCCCGGGCATGTGCCCAACTTCGGCGATCGGACCCGCGCTCAGCCTTGGGTCTATTTCGCCCGTACCCTGGATGCCGCCACGTGGGGCGCGGAACTCGCCGAGGGGGACGCGCCGGGACGGATCTATGTCGTTGAACCCACTGGTCCGGTGGAAGACGATCCCAACCTCACGGACAAGAAATTTCGGGGGAATCCCACCAAGTCATTCCGCTCGCGGGCGCCCGTGCGGGTGACGGGTGAGGTCGCGAATTGGAAAGGGCATTCGCCGGAAGCGCTGGCGGCCATGAAGAAAGGCCTCGAGCGCCTCAAGGGTCTTGGTGCAGAGATAATCGACTAGAAAGCACAACGCCTCACGCGGGAGCACCGCATGAGGCGTCGGCCCGGCCTTTCTCGGAGGCGTCTACAACGGCTGATTCTTGAAGGCGTTGAAGTCCGCGCTGCCGCCGGCAATCACGCCAAAATCATATCCCATCCCACCGGCGCACGGTGCGGGGAAGGTCGGCGACACCTGCGTCCACCCGGGGGGCACCACTTCGCAAACGGCATACACGATGGGCGCGCTCGTCCCTCCGGGAACCACGAGCGAGTAGTTGCCGTTGGCGTCGGTCGTCGTGCTCACGGTAGTCGGGCCGATGGCCATCACCACCCAGCCCGACAGTCTGTTGCCGCCGGTGTCCTGGACCCATCCCGTGATCGTCGCGGAATTCGCGGGCGGCGGGGGGGGCGGCGGCGGCGGAGGCTCAGGAGTCGCGGCGACGGGCGAACACCCCGTACGGGCGCGGTCATGCGGGTCGGACGGACGGACGTGACTGAACGACGTCGGCGACCGGTGTGCGTCGGCAACCGCACACTGGGCCGGGTCCTTCACGGCCGCTTGGCCCTGAGCGGCAGCTCTCACAAACGACGTGGACACGAGCAGCCCGAGCGCCAGCAACGGGACGCGCATCTCATCCTCCAGAAAGGGTTAAACCAGGGCGTGGAACGAGAGTCGCACACGCCAGGGTTGGGGGCGGTGCTGGGCATCACCTAGACGCGTAACCACAATGAGGATAAGGTGTTGGCAGCGCGCTTGCTGCCAAAACCTGCACGCCTCCCGTCATCTAACCGGAAATCGTGTGAGGTGGCGCACACGACCCTTCGCGCCGGCGGCGGAGGCCGAGCCTTCGCGCTCACGGGAGCTACTTTTTTGGTGGTGATGCCCACGTCGAGCAAGCTGCGCGTCCTGTCGTTCTCCGTGTCCATCGACGGCTTCGGCGCCGGACCCCATCAGAGCCTCGAGCACCCGCTCGGCACCGCCGGCCCGGAGTTGATGGAGTGGTTCTTCCACACACGGGCGTGGCGCGAGATGCACGGAGAGCAAGGCGGGGAATCCGGCATCGACAACGACTTCGCGTTGAAAGGCTTCGAGAACCTCGGCGCCTACATCCTGGGCCGGAACATGTTCGGCCCAGTCCGGGGGCCCTGGCCGGATGAGCAGTGGCGCGGCTGGTGGGGTGAAGATCCGCCGTACCACACGCCGGTCTACGTCCTCACCCATCACGCGCGGGCGCCTTTGAAAATGAAGGGCGGTACGGTCTTTCACTTCGTCACCGACGGCATCCACTCGGCACTCGAGCAGGCCAAACGGGCCGCCGCGGGGAAGGATGTGCGGCTGGGTGGCGGCGCCGCGACGATCCGGCAGTACCTGGCGGCTGGTCTGGTGGACGATCTCCATCTCGCCCTCCGCCCGGTGATCCTGGGATCGGGGGAGCCCCTCTTCGCCGGGCTCGACCTCCGCGCGCTCGGCTACGAATGCCGGGGGACGGTCGCGGGCGAGCGCGCCGTGCACGTCCTGATCGCGAAGCACCAGCCGAAGTGAGGCTCTGGTCACTCCACCCTCGCCATCTGGATGCCCAGGGGCTCGTCGCGCTCTGGCGTGAAGGCCTTCTCGCCAGGGCGGTCCTTCGGAACCGCACCGCCGGCTACCGTCATCATCCCCAGCTCGATCGCTTCCGTGCCCATCCGTCGCCGGTCGCAGCGATCAATACCTATCTCGCCGGAGTGTATGCCGAGGCCAGGCGGCGCGGGTATCGGTTCGACGAGAAGAAGTGTCGAGGCCCGCGCACGGCCCGGAGGATCCCGGTCAGTCGAGGGCAGCTGGATTTCGAGTGGACTCACCTCCTCCGCAAGCTCCGGCTTCGCGCCCCCGCCCAGGCGCGAGTCGCACGTACCCGGCAGCCCACGCCACATCCCCTGTTCCGGGCGACGCTCGGACCGGTCGCGGACTGGGAGCGGGGACCATCACGTCGTATGGTGAAAGCATGAAAGGTCCCCGGCTGGCGGTGCTCGTAGTGCTGGGCGTGACCGTCGCGGCCGCGAGGGCGGGTGCAGATCTGACCCGGCTCGCCGGTGACTGGATCATCCAATTCCGCCCCCTGCAAGTGACCCCCGCGACGCAGGCGCGCCGCGGGGTCGCCACCGTTTCATTTGAATTGGTCACCGAACAGGGGAAACGGATTCTCCGCGGTCCCTACAGCCTCTCCATGGGCGGTCTCACGCGTCCCGATCCCTGCATCACGACCGGCGGGACCGCTCGACTCGTGCCGATGCGGAAGGACTCGGTGCGCATCGACCTGCGCCAGGGTTTCAACTGCGGCCTCTCGATCGTCGGCGTCATCCGGCGGGACACGGTGTTCGGGCGCTGGCGTCAGAAGTCGGGCACGGGGACGGTCGCGCAGGGCCGGTTCACCATGAGCCGCGTGAAACGATGACCCTCCTGCTGCTCACGTTGATGACCCAGGCGCCCGTGTGGCAACCGTCTCCCGGACATGTCCAGATGGCGCTCTGGCCGGCCGGTGCGCCTGGTGTCCGGTTCGGCCCCGATAGCGAAGCTCTCGGCACGACCTCCCCCGGGGTTGCCGGGAAGCCGTGGCATCACATCAGCAAGGTTTCGCGTCCGACGCTCACGGTGTACTCGCCGTCCGGAACGAACACCGGCGCCGCCGTGATGGTCTTTCCGGGAGGCGGGTATCAGATCCTGGCCATCGATCTCGAGGGAACGGAGGTCTGTGACTGGCTGACCGCGCGCGGGATCACGTGCGTCCTGCTCAAGTACCGGGTGCCGCACGGCGGGCCCTCCCACCAGACCGACTGCAATTGTCGGATCAATCCGCATCCCGCGCCGGCCCTCCAGGATGCCCAGCGGGCGATGGGCATCGTGCGCCTTCATGCCGCCGACTGGCACATCGACCCTCACAAGATCGGCGTGCTGGGCTTCTCCGCGGGCGGACATCTCGTCGCCGCGATCAGCAACGACTTCACGGGGCGCGCCTACCCTCCCGTCGATGATGCCGATCGGGAGAGCGCTCGTCCCGACTTCGCGGTCGCGGTGTACCCGGGGCACCTGTGGATTCCGAATGACCAGGTCCCGCTCAAGTTCAATCCCGACATTCACGTCACGTCCCGTACGCCGCCGACCATGCTGATCCAGGCGGAGACGGACAGCGTGGACAACGTGAACCAGGCGCTGGTCTATTACATCGCGCTGAAGGACGCCGGCGTGCCGGTAGAGATGCATCTGTACACGAATGGCGGGCACGCCTTCGGGCTGCGGCGCACCCAGGACCCCATCACGGAGTGGCCGGACCTGGTCGATCGGTGGCTTCGGACCATCGGGATCCTGCGCTGAAAGCCCTGCAGCTCATCGCGACCTCGGCGCCGGTGACCCTCCGGGAGATCCCCGAGCCGGCCATCGGCCCCACCGACGTGTTGATCCGGGTCTGCGCCGCCGGCATCTGCCACTCGGACGCGCACTACCGCGCCGGGCGATCGCCCGCCGGACCGCTTCCGCTCACTCTGGGTCACGAGGTCGCGGGGGTCGTCGAGCGTGTCGGCGCCGAGGTGAGGACACCCTCGGTCGGTGACCGGGTCTGCGTTCACTATCTCATCAGTTGCGGCGGCTGCCCGGCCTGCGCCCGCGGCGACGAGCAGTTCTGTGCCACGGGGGCGATGATCGGGCATCACCGGGCCGGAGGGTGGGCCGAGCGCATCGCGGTCCCGGCCCGCAACGCGGTGGCCCTCCCGGACGGCATCCCGTACGCGCACGGCGCGGTCGCCATGTGCTCCTCGGCCACCGCCTTCCACGCCCTGAAGCGGGGCCGGCTGGGGAAGGGTGACCGGGCCGCCATCTTCGGCATCGGGGGGTTGGGAATGTCGGCGGTCCAGCTCGCCCGCGCGCTCGGCGCGGCCGAGGTGTTTGCCGTGGACCTGGACGAGCGCAAGCTGAGGCTGGCCGAGACCTTCGGAGCGATTCCCGTGCGCGCCGGGGTGGGTGACCCCGTCGGCGTGATCCGCGAGCGGACCGGAGGGCGTGGAGTGGATGTGGCGCTCGAGCTCATCGGCCTTCCCCTGACCATGGAGCAGTCGCTGCGCGTCCTCGCCGTCCATGGCCGTGCCGTGGTCGCGGGCCTCGCCACGAAGCCCATGTCGGTCGATTCCTATCGCGATCTCCTCGGCCGCGAGGCGGAGCTGCTCGGCGCCAATGATCATCTGAAGTCCGAGCTCCCGGGCCTCTTGGCGCTCGTGGAGAAGGGATCGCTCAACCTCGAACGGGTCGTGGAGCGGCGGGTGCCTCCCGACCCGGGCGTGGTGAACGGCATTCTCGATGATCTCGATCGCTTTGCCGCCCCTGCGCGGACGGTGATAGAATGGTCATGATGACTGCCTTCACCCTCACGAAATAGGACGGGGAACCCCTTGGATCGCACCATCCGGTTACGGGTCATTCTCCACGGCGCCATCGTGATGCTCGCAGGCCTGTTGTGCGGACTGCCGGCCGTGAACGAGGCCGACGCGGAGCGCTACTGGCATACGGCTCACGAGGCGCTGATCCTGATCGGCGTTCTGCTCTTCGCCCTGTCGTCCGTGATGCCGTATCTGGTCCTCGGGAAATCCGAGGCGAAGATGCTCTTCCGCTCGCTGCTGGCCACGGGGTACGGCCTGATGGGGGGCACCGTCCTGCAGGGGGTGACCGGCCAGCATGCGTTCGGCCCCAGTGCCTCACCGGTCGTGATGATCGCGTTCCTGTCGAACGTCGTCGGGATTCTGGGGTCGGTGCTCACGGCGTCGCTCGTCATCATGGGGGCGCTCGCGGCTCTCAAGGCTTCGCCGAAGGATTGAGTGGCGGGCCCGGCGCTGTGTGACCCCGGCGGCCTCCGTCGTCTCTCCAGACCATGAACTTTCTCAGGATTCTTGCGGTGGGTGGTGCGATCCTTCTCTGGACGCCCGGGCTTGTCGGCCAGACCTCTCCCGACACGCTCATGACCCTGGGACCCGTTCGGGTGGTGGTGAAGGAAGAGACCTGGGAATCACCGGGACCGCCGGCCCTCTACTTCGAAGCGACGACGGTCGCGAACTACGGGTGCCTGGGATTCGGTATCGCCGATACCCTCGAGCGCAGCGGGAACACGGTCCACTGGACCGCGTATGGGGTCGCACCGCCGTCGGGTTTCTGCCCTGACGCGATCGGCCCTGCGCGCCGCACCCGGCGGCTCGCCCTTGCGCCGGGGATCTACGCGTTCCGGATGTCCTATCGGCGGCGGTCCGCCACCCTCAGCCTTCGGGTCACCGACTCGTCCGTCGCGCTGACGGCGCGGGATACCACCTTCTTCGTTCCTGATCAGCGTCTCTGGTGGCGTTTCCCCCCGTCGAGCTTTGCCCTGCAGTGCGAGAACATGGAGTACGCCGCCTCGGCATGCGCCGAGTTTCGGGCCTGGCTGGGGCGACAACCCGGGATTTCGCCCTATGCGTTCGCCGCCGGGGGCATCAGTCCATACGCGCCGGAGCCCGAGCGCACGCCCGACCGTTCGGTGGCGCTCTTCCGGTATCGCGCGGACTCGGACATGATCCGCGTGCGCCAATGTCTCGGGGAGGTGCGGGGGCGGATTCGTCGGATGACTGGTGTCTACCTGAACGTGCGAGTGTGGACGGGGAACGACCTGGACGCCCCCTCCAGCGGGTCAGGTCCCACGGCTCGGTCTCCGAAAACGGTGACGAACGGGCACCTCTGTCACGATCCGGGTACTCCGGATCCGGATACCATGCCGAGGTTGCCGTCCGCCCCGTACCAGATGTATGCCGCGATCCTGACGTGGGTGGCGGCGGATCAGAAGGCGGGCCGGCTGCTCCTGCACGACATGGTTCAGGGATATGGTGGCCGGCCTCCACACCCCGAGCCGTCCTACTTCACCCTGCGCACCGACTCGGTTCGGGCGCCGGTGCCGGTCACCTTCCTGGGCGATTCCGTCGACTCGAACCTCGACTGGCGGGCGTTGAACCGGGGCGCTCCCCGCGTCATCGGTGTTCTGCGGTTGTACCGTCCGGCATTCAGCGCCGACTCGACCGAGGCCACCGGGTGGCTCGAGAACCGGTGTGCGCCCACCGACTGCGGGGGGATCCGGGAATTTCAGTTCACCATGGACGACGAGGGGCGCTGGACGATCACCAAGGTGGTGATGCGGGTCTATTATTGAGGTCGCGGAAACGCCTCGTGGCCACTCTCACCAGGAGCGCACGATGAAACTCACCAGAAACCTGGCCTTCTTCCTGCTCGGCGCGTGGATGATCCTGAACGGATTGATTTCGATGATCCACCTGAGCTTTTCGGGCCTCAGCCTGCTCATGTCGATCCTGGCGCTGGTGGCCGGAATCCTGCTCATCGTGGGGAAGTGATGAAACGGCCGGCACTGCTCGTGGTCGCTACCGCGGCTGTCCTGGCTGGCGCCGCCGCGTTCCGCGCCCCGGCACCGTCTTCCTACCTGTTCCTCTGGTCCGGCGCGAACGATACGGCATCCGATTTTCTGGCCGTGATCGATGCCGACCCGGCGTCGGCGCATTACGGCGCGGTGATCTCCTCACTCCCCGTCGGTGTGGGGGGCACGCATCCCCACCACACCGAAGCCGTCATGCCGGCCGATGGCCATCTCCTCGCCAGTGGATTTCATGCGGGAAAGACGTGGCTCTTCGACCTGACGAAACCGGAGAATCCACGCATCATCACGTCGTTCGGCGACGTCGGGGGGTTCAGTCACCCCCACACGTACGTCCGGCTCGCCGACAACACGATTCTGTCGACGTTCCAGTACGGGGCCGGCTCCGGTGGGATGTCGATGGGCCCGAACACGAGCCCGAACACCACCGGTGGCCTCGTGCACATGGATGAGCGAGGCACCGTGCTGCAGGCGGGCTCGGCGCGCGACTCCACGGTTCCCGACGCGCTCATTTCTCCCTACAGCGTGCTTCCGATCCCCTCACTCGACCTGGCGGTGTCCACCACGACCGACATGGACCGGACCGACACGGCCGTGAATCAGTGGGTGCAACTGTGGCGGTTGTCTGACTTGAAGCTGCGGAAGTCCATCCCCCTGCCTCCTGGTCCCTCGGGGAAGGAGAACCAGCTCACGGGCGAGCCGTTCCTGCTTCCTGACGGGCGCAGCGTGTACGTCCACACCTTCCGGTGCGGGCTGTATCTGCTCCGGGACCTCGACGGCGCGGCACCGAGCGCGAGGCTGGTGAAGAGCTTCGAGGGTGTCCCCTGCGGCGTTCCGGTCCTGACGGGCCACTGGTGGCTGCAGACGGTGTCGTCACAACACGTCGTGGTGGCGCTCGACGTATCGGACCCCGAGCATCCGCGCGAGGTCTCCCGGGTCAACCTTGGCGACGACGAACGTCCCCACTGGATGGCCATCGATCAGGCCGGCCGGCGTCTGGTGGTGAACTCGGGCGGCTACGTGAAAGGAGACCGCCTCTTCATCGTCAACTTCGACCCGGGGTCCGGAACGCTCTCCCTCGACCGGCAGTTCAAGGACCCCGGCGATTCCCTGCCGGGAATCGATCTGAGTTACCGGACCTGGCCGCACGGCTACACCGGCCGCGCGGCGCCGCACGGCGCGGTGTTCTCGTTGCCGTCGAAGTAGCCCGTGGCCCTTGAGATGCGGACGACCTGCGAGCGGTGTGGCGCGGCCGTAAGCGCCGACGGGGTCGCGTTCATCTGTTCCTACGAATGCACCTTCTGTCCCACCTGCGCCTCCCAGTTGCGCTCGATCTGTCCCAATTGCGGCGGTGAGCTGGTGGCGAGACCGCGGAGAGTGACTGCATGATCGGGCTCTTGGTCGCCGCCGGAGCGGTGGGGGGCGTCATCGGCGCGGCGATGCTTTCGTCGGGTCAATGCCGGAAGCCGCACGGGGAGACCGGCCGCCGCGTGCTGCGTGCCATGAACGACCGCCACTCGGGCGTGACGGACTGGGGCCTCGCCCAGGTCCGGATCGGCGACTCATTCCGCATACTGGACGTGGGGTGCGGAGGGGGACGCACCATCCAGAAAATGGCCGCCCTTGCGCCGCGGGGGCACGTCTCCGGCATCGACTATTCGGAGGCGAGCGTCGCCGAGGCACGCGTGGTCAACCAGGCGGACATCGCCCTTGGACGCGTGGACGTCCAGCAGGGGTCGGTTTCGCGACTCCCCTTCCCGGACCAGACCTTCGACCTCGTGACGGCCGTCGAGACGCACTATTACTGGCCCAATCTGGTCGAGGACCTGCGCGAGGTCCGGCGCGTGCTCAAGCCCGGCCAGTCTCTCGTCCTCATCGCCGAGACGTACCGGGGGCAGCTGGGGTGGTTCGCGTTGCAGCTGCCCATGATGCTCCTGCGCGCGAAGTACTTGACGGTGGACCAGCACCGTGAAGCATTCACGACCGCGGGGTTCGGCGACGTCACGGTCTCCGCGCAGAAAGGCAAGGGCTGGATCTGCGTCGTAGGGAAGCGACCCCCACATCATGGAGAGTGACCGATGATGCCCTCCCCGCCGCTCCTGAGCGTCCTGGTAGCCGCCGTCGCGATCTTCATCACTGGCTGGCTCTGGTACAGCCCCCTCTTGTTCGTGAAGCCGTGGATGCGGCTCCGCGGTCTCGATCCCGCCGCCGCGATGTCGGGCAAGATGCCGCTGGGACGCGTGGGCATCGAGTTCCTGCGGTGTCTCGCCGTGAGCTACCTGGTGATGCACCTGGCCATGGGGATCGAGATCCAGAGCATCGGGCGGGCCCTCCACGCCGGCATCTTCCTCTGGGTGGCCTTCCCGGTGATGGTGTTCGTCGGCATGGTCCTCTGGGAAAACCAGCCCTGGAAAGTCGCCGCGATCGACGCTGGCGACTGGCTCGTGAAGCTTCTCCTGATCCCGGTCATCTACGTGCTGATGAAGTAGAGCGTGCCGTTGACCATTCGCTGGCTCGCACTCGTCCTGCTCACGGGTCCGGTGGCGGCTCAGTCGAGCGTGCCGCCGGACCCGGTCCCCGCTCACGACACGTTCACCGTCTTCTCGCACATCCTCGGCGAGCCCCGGCTCATCAACGTCCACGTCCCGGCGACGTATGGAGCGGCCTCCACCGTGCGGTTCCCGGTGCTCTACCTGCCGGACGGCGGGATCGATGAAGACTTGCCGCACGTCGTGAACACGGTCGATTCGCTGATTGCGCTCCACCGGATCAGGCCGGTGATCGTCGTGGGCATCCCCAACACGGAACGGCGCCGCGATCTCACCGGCCCGACCCGGATGCACGCGGACAGTGCCGTCGCCGCGCACGTGGGGGGCTCCGCGGCTTTTCGCCGGTTCATCCGGGACGAGCTGATCCCGGCCATCGGCGCGCGCTATCGCGTCACGGAAGAGCGCTCGATCGCCGGTGAATCGCTGGCGGGCCTCTTCGTGATCGAGACCTTCCTGCTCGAGCCCACGCTCTTCAGGCACTACGTCGCCCTCGATCCCTCGCTCTGGTGGAACAACGGCGGCCTGATCGACTCCGCGCCCACGCTCCTTGCCGGACGGGACACGACGCCCCGCTCCCTGTTTCTGGCCAGCTCCTCTCAGCCCGAGATCGCGGCGGGGACCCAGCACCTCGCGCGGCTGCTCGACGCCATTCCGCCGGGCCAGCTCACGTGGGTCTGCACGCCGCGCCCCGACCTCACGCACACGACCATCTTCCGCGGGGTGGGGCCGGGGGCGTTGGCGTTCGCGCTGAGGTAGGGAATGGCACCCAATTGGCAGCCGACCCTGACCGGCAAACTCCTCGAGATGCGCCCCCTCCGCGAGGATGACTGGGAGGCGCTGTACACCCTGGCCCAGGATCCCCTGATCTGGGAGCAGCACCCCGACCGCGAACGCTGGCGGGAAGCCCGCTTTCGCGTGGTGTTCCGGGAGGCCATGGAATCGAGAGGGGCGTTGGTCGCCGTCGACCTGGCGACCGGGAGGCCGATCGGCTTCACCCGCTATCACGACTATCATCCGGAGCGCTCCGAGATCGAGATCGGCTGGACCTTTCTGGCGCGGTCCCACTGGGGTGGGCGGTTCAACTCGGAGATGAAGGACCTGATGGTGCGCCACGCCTTCAAGTTCGTGACGACCGTGGCGCTCTCGGCGGGCGTGGACAACCTGCGGTCCCGCCGCGCCATCGAGAAATTGGGCGCGGTCGAAGCGGGGAGGGAAACGAACCAGAATGGCGGAGAGAGCGTAGTGTACCATCTGACGGTTGCGACCTACCAGGGATACCGGACATGACTCCACCCGCCGGACTCGAGCCCCTCCTTGCATACACGGAATGGGAGCGCGACAAATGGCACGCGCTTTTCACCAGGCACCCTGCCGCCTTCCTCACCAGGACCGGCCCGAACGGGGATGGCCGCCTCAACACGGTGGGAGAGATCGTGCGGCACATTTTCTCGGCCGAAACGCGCTACCCTCAGCGCCTGCGCAATGAGCCGATGACCGAGACCGGGAACGTGCCGGCGGACGATGTCGACCTGGTGTTCGCGCTGGGCCGTACTAGCCGGGCGGCGTTCCGGGCATTCCTGGACTCACTGCCGGCGGGGGAATGGGACCGGCCGCGCGAGATGCCCCTCTTCAAGTCGACCCTGATGATCACGCCGCGCAAGGTGGTGACCCACACCGTACTGCACGAAGTCCGGCACTGGGCGCAGATCGCGACCATGCTGCGCTTCGAGGGGGTCACGGACGGCTTCCACGACTTCCTGTTCAGCACGGTGATGGGGGGGGCTCCGTAAGCTCGGGGTAGACCACGTTGACCCTGGCCGTTGGGACATTACCGTTCTCCCCCGATGACGGAACTCTCGACGACATCCACGGGTCAATCGGCGGCGAAGATCGGCGCGCGGCTCGCGCTCCCCGAAGCACCACTGCTCCTGGCCACGATTCTCCTGGTGCACCTGCCGTCGCTCCGCGCCGTGCTGGCCTCCTTCGGGCGCTTCTATCCCGTTGCCGCCTTCGCCCTGGGCCTCTTTCTGGCCCTCCGCTACCGCCGGGGCCGGCTGCTCTTCTGCCTCGTCATCCTGGCGCTCGCTGCCTGGGGACCCCTCGCGGCCAAGCTCACGCCCCGGCAGATGCTGTTCGACGCGGCGGCGCTGCTCGTGCCGCTGAATCTTCTGGTTCTGTCCCTCCTCCCCGATCGCGGCGTCTTCACGGTCCCGGGATGGCGGCGATGGGGCGCCATCCTCGGTCAGGCCCTCGTCGTGGCGATCATGGCGAAAACGGGCCCGCTGTCGGGAGACGCCTTCTTCCGGGCGAGCCTCCTGGCTCCCGGCATCGTCCAGCTGGTGGGTTTGCCGGCGCCCGCCATCCTCGCATTCGTGCTCGCGTTCGCCATGTTGTCGGTCCTCACCATCCGCGAGCCCGAGGGCCCGGGGCGCGGCGCGCTCTGGGGCCTGGTCGCCTGCGGCATCGCCCTCACCATGGGGAAGCCGGGTGTCGGAGCCACCGTGGCCTTTTCGACGGCGGCGGTCGTGCTCTCCGTAGCGATCATCGAGACCTCCTATCACCAGGTGTATCATGACGCCCTCACCGGGTTGCCGGGGCGGCGCGCGCTGGACGAAGAGCTGCTGCGGCTGGGCGATCAGTACACGGTGGCCATGGTGGATGTGGACCACTTCAAGAGGTTCAACGACACCTTCGGGCACGACGTGGGGGATGAAGTGCTCAAGATGGTCGCGAGCCGGCTGGCGGCGGTCGCTCACGGAGGGAAGGCGTACCGCTACGGCGGTGAGGAGTTCTCGATTCTCTTCCCGGGGGTCCCGGCCGCCGACGCCCTCCCCGCGCTCGAGGCGGTGCGCGAGGCCGTGGCGGATACGGAGTTCACCGTCCGGAAGCGCCTCCGCCCCCGCAGAAAGCCGAACCCCCTGCCGGTCCGCGAGCGGGCCCGGCACTCGGTGATTACCGTCTCCATCGGCGTCGCGGAGCCTGCGGGCCGACACAAAACGCCCGATCAGGTGCTGCAGGCAGCTGACCGGGCGCTCTATCAGGCCAAGGAGCAGGGGAGAAACCGGGTGGTCGGTCCCTCTCGGACTAACCGACTAACCGACTAACCGTCTAGTTTCTTCCCGGCATCGGAAACGCGATCACACTCTCCTGCCCGGTCTTCGAGACCGACGCCACGCCGAAATACGAATCGTCGATCGTCATCTTCGAAAAGACCGTTTCCGTACTGTCTCCGACCCAGCGCGAATTGGTCCACGTGGGCGACGTCGTGGCACGCCAATAGACCCGATACCCGGCCGCGCCGGCTACTGCTTTCCAGTGGACCCGCGTGGAGACCCCCTCATGCCGGGCGACCGTCGCCGAATCGGGCGGGGCGGGGGCCCAGGCGAGTGACGCGAGCGTGGCGGCGTTCAGCGACGCCACGTGCGCGGTGAAGCCGAAATCCACCGAGTCCGGGACGTCTCCGTAGAACACGCCGTTCTCGACGCGCGGCGTCTGGTGCTGGCGGTTGTAGTTCTCGTTCGGCTCCGTGAAGCGGACTCCGGGGAATCCCTCACGATTGAAGGCGATGTGGTCGCCGCCGCGCCCGTACCGGTCCTGCCGGTACACGAGCATGACGTGGAATTTCGGGAAGTACTGCGCGTCCACGCGGTCGATGTAACGGGCCAGCTGGCGTGACGGCGAATCCTCTTCGCCCCCCACGGAGCGCATGCGCACCAGGTCCTGCGGCGTCGTGCCCGAGGCCGGGCTCTCGGAAAATACGCGGACCACGGTCGGATCATCGACGCCGTTCAAGCCGCGCCCTCCGCCCACGATGTCGTTGTTCAGGTCGCCTTCGACGTCCCATCCGCGGGCCTTCGCCGCCTGCGCCAGGATCCCGCCGCCCAGGAGTCCCTGTTCTTCGCCGGCCAGGGTCGAGAAGACGATCGTCGCGTTGAACTTGTAGTGCGAGAGAATCCGGGCGGCTTCGATCACCGCGGCGGACCCCGAGCCGTCGTCGTCCGCCCCCGGGGCGCTGACGGTGTCGTCCTGGTCATCGGAGGCGCGCGAGTCGTAGTGACCCGTCATCACGAGGTAACGCCCCGAGTCGCTCTGCCCTTTGAGCACGGCCACCACATCGACCACGTTGGTCGGCCGCGGTACCCTCGGGCGGGGCTGCACGAGGTCGGACACGTACGAGACCTCGAGACACCCGCCGCACGTCTTGGAAATCGAGTCGAACTGCGCGTGGATCCAGCGCCGGGCGGCGCCGATGCCGGTGGTCGGTGACAGGGTGTCGGAGATGGTATTGCGGGTGTGGAACCCGACGAGCGTACGGATCGTGTGCTCGATGTTCTTCGCCTGCCCCGCCTCGGCGATCTGCGCGACTCTCGAGTCGTGGGCCGGCGGTGCCTGCTGGGAGAGTGCGAGGGACGGCAGGGACAGCGCGAACACGGTAACGATCAGGTGACGAGACGGGCTCACGAAAGGCTCTCCGGTCGATGGACGGAAAAAAGGGAGGGGCGAGTTGCCCCTCCCGCACGGCGAAGTGTGACGGCAATCCTATGCTGCAGTCCGATTCCTGAACCCGCAAGAGTGCCAAGTTGGTGCTCATGTCCGAGATCTGTTGCGTGGGCGATACGCAGGTGACCGCGCTCACCCGCAAAAAGGTCGAGTGTTTGTGACGTAAATCGCTTGAACTCACTGGGGCGCGGGCGTACCCTGTGCTCACTTCGAATCGAGGTGGGTATGCTCGCGTTCCAGCAGCCTCTCCCGGAGCAGTGGCGAGAGACGTTGCAGTTTGTCGCGTCGGGGTTCACCTGGATCATCGACTGGCAGCGGACGGTGCTCGGTTTCGCCGTCACCGGCGATAACGTCGGGCTGACCATCCTGAAGGCGATCGGCATTCTGCTCCCCGCCGCGCTCCTCGTGGCCGCGGTGTGGTGCACCATGGCGTCCCTCTACACGCTGCCGTTCCGGTCCGGACGCGGCGGATTCCTCACCGCCCTCCTCCTGTCCTGGTGGGACGCGGGCCGCATGATCTGGTTCTACTGGGCCGGACTCCTGCGGTTCCTCGTCGTCCTGCTCGGCTGGCTCTGGGGCCTCGTGAAGCTCGCGGGGTCATTGCTCGGCGGATTCGTGAAGTTCGTGTTCACGCGTCCCCTGGCCCTGCTCGACTGGGCCACCCGGCAGTACTTCCAGCCGGGCGTGCCCTGGATCGCGTTCGTCTTCATTCTGTTCTGGTCGGCCCTCGAGGCGACGATCTTCACCTTCACCCTCAGGCCCACGCTCACCGAGGTGCTGGCCGACCTCACGGGCTCCCAGCTCTCGGGGTTCGCCATCAGCCTGATCCTCTGGCCGTTCCTGTTCATCCTGATCTCGGGAAGCTTCGCCGCGATCCAGGCGTTGGCTGAGGCCATCAAAGCGAAGAAGGCTTCCCAGATCATCTCGATGGCGCTGGTCGAGGCCTTCGTGATGTTCTTCGAGGTCATGTTCCTCTACCGCGAGCTGATCGACGCCATCACGCCGTGGATCGCCCAGCAGACCGGTGTGCAGATGGGGTTCGCCTCGACGCTCGCGCTGGCCTCGTTCGGCTGGATCGGCGTCCGGGCCATGACCTGGTTCCTGTTTGGCCGTTTCGGCACGCCCGCGCTCCTCGGCATCCTCGGCCGGCAGTCGATCGCCGGCACGCAGGGGCACGCGGTCCAGCAGCCGGCCCTCCAGCCTGATTTCTGGAAAGCCCCGATCGCGGCGCTCAAGGCCGAGACCGAGTGGTTCCGGAAGGAAGCGCGCGAGGTGTTCGAGCTGATTTCCCTGCCGGTCCTGCAGGTCCTGGCCGCGGGGCTCAACTTCGCGGTGGTCGTCATTCTCGGGAAGCCGGTATTCGTTCTCCCGTTCCGGAATCTCGAG
>DATEGY010000145.1:0-2236 GCA_035279865.1 Gemmatimonadales bacterium
CCGAACGGTGTGGACGTGGATTACTTCCGGCCGACCGCCGGGGATGACTCGGCGGGGCTCGTATTCGCCGCCTCCTTCGACACCATCCCCAACCAGGACGCCGCCCGGTACTTCCTTGGGGATATCTGGCCGGTGCTGGTCGCCGATGACCCCCGGCGGCGAATCGTCTTTGTGGGACGAGGTCCGGGGGCGGACCTGAGGAAGGCGACGGCGGATTGTCGCGTGACGGTGACTGGGTCGGTGGCGGATGTACGACCGTTCATCGCGGCGGCTACCATCTACGTGTGTCCGCTCCGGGTTGGGGGCGGCACGCGCCTCAAAGTCCTGGACGCCCTCGCCATGGGGAAAGCCCTGGTTGCCACCAAGCTCTCCGTGGAGGGGTTGGGGCTAGCGGCTGAGATGCACTACCTAGAAGCAGAGACGCCGCTCGAGTTCCTGAGGCAGGTGAGACGCCTGGAAGCCGATCCGCACCTGCGTCATCAGCTGGGCCGTGCGGGGCGAGAGTTCGTCGAACGGCGGTATTCATGGAGCGTGGTAGGGGAGGAACTGGAGCGGGCCTATCGACGTGCGATGGCTATCCGTGAGCGCGTGGCGTCGTAATGCCGCTCGATAGGCGGGCCGCAGCCGCGAGGGCGACCAGGGTGTAGAGCATCTCCTTGTAAGCGAGCGAGAGGAAGAACCCTCCGACGGAAAACGCCGCGATGGCTGCCACCAGTCCCACGGCGAGGCCCCGGTCGTGAAGGCCACGCAACCCCCGCACGGCAGTCCACAGCATCCCGATGAACAGGAGCAGGCCAGGCACTCCCAACTCCGCTCCCACCTGCACGAAGCTGTTGTGCGGTTCCGACCACTTCTCGCCGCGCCCATGGGCGCGGGCCTCCTTCGATCCCTCCGAGAGCGTCCCTTCCGCTGAGGGGAATCCACCTACACCGACGCCCAGGAGGGGGCGCATCTCCATGTACCCGATTCCGCGCTCCCAGAGCTGCCAGCGGCCCGACGACGACGTCATGTTGTAGTCCTGGTCCGCGTTGGTGATGGTATCCATGCGCGCCCAAAACGCCGGGCCTGCGACCACGACGAGAATGATCGCGCCGCCGAGCGCGGTACCCAGGCGGACGGGGAGCGAGACGATTCGGTACCCAACGAGCATGACCAGCGCGGCGGCGAGGAGGGCGAGGAATCCGCCGCGGGAGTTGGCCCAGACGAAGGCCAGCAAAAGCGTCAGCAGGCCTCCGACACCCGCGATCCGGGCAAGGTGCCGGCTCCGTTTCACTGCCAGGTGGATGGCGAGCGGCACGGTGCTCGCCACCAGGGTCGCAAAGTCGTTCGAGTCGTAGTCGTAGAGTCCCTGAATGCGGATGGCGCCGGGGTTGGCGTGGAAGCGGATCACCACCATCAAGGCATAGAGGGTCACCGAGCCGACGTAGGCCCCGACCAGCCGGTGCAGGTCCCGCGGGTGCCGCACCGCGCCCACCAGCACGAAATACATCAGGACGACCTTGACGAGGATCGTGCGCAGGATCTCCACGGCGCCCCCGCGCCATAGGGATGTGGGCACGCCGAGGACGGCCCAGACCAGAATCCCGAGGACACACCAAGAGGTGCCGATGCCGAGCGCGGCGTTGATGCGTGAGAGGGCGCCCGGGTCGAGCGCCACGCACAGGATGGCCAGTGCCGAGGACACCAGCGCGAGATGAAACGGCGCCAGGACCGGGAAGACGTCCTGCACGCGCCCCACCGCCGTGACGATATAGAGGGCCGCTCCCGCCAGGCCGAGGCTCCAGGGGGGCGCCGGGACCACCGGCGCATAGACCACCTGCCGATTCCCCGCGCCCACACCCAATGCGTGCCGCGGGAAATCGGGGAAGACCGGTGCGGCCGAGGTCATCGCGGCTGTTCGAGCCCGACGACGGACCGGGGGGGCGCGGCAGGCTGCAACGCCCGAGCGAGAACCCACGTGGCCACCGCGCCCTTGAACCGCCGCGGCCTGAGGATCGACCAGCTGTCGAGCCGGTCAGGCCGGTGGCCCTTGAGGATGCCGATCGCCATGCGTGCGAACGAGAACAGACCGGCGAACACGGGAATTGGCATCCACACCATCCGCCCGCGCCACCCGGACGCCCGGAACTTCTCGAGAATCGCGCGGCGGGTGCCGACCCTCTCGTCGAACAGGTTCACGAGCTCCGGAGCCTCGTCGAAATGCTCGGCGCTCCAGGCGATCGCCATCCCGGCCGCG